>JANOCL010000100.1:0-4363 GCA_031412135.1 Variovorax sp.
CCGCCCGGCGGATGAACTTCACGTTGTCGGCACGGCTGTCGTACTCGATCACCTCCGACTCGCCCTCGATCCATTCGTCCGTGCCGGCATCGCGCTTTTGCTTGTAGTAGGCCAGCTTGCCCGGGGCGGCCGTGACCACGCCGTACTGGTAGCCCTCGGGGTCCTGCCGCACGTCGATGCGCGAACCGCGAATGATGATCGTGCCCTTGGTCACCAACACGTTGCCGGTGAACACGCTGGTCTGCTTCAGGTCGTCGTAGCGCATCGCGTCGGCTTCGATGTTCATCGGCTTGGTGCGGTCGGCCTTCTCGGCATGTGCCGGCGGCGCGATGCCGGCCAGCGCAACAGCGATAACGAAAGCACTAACGGCTTGGCGAAGAATTGGTGGCGGGGATGACAATGGCATAGAGGGCACGAAACTTGCTGCGGATTGTATGCGTCCCTGTCGTTCAGACCGGCTGCACGGACGAAAAAGCCCGCCGAGGCGGGCTTCCTTCAAGGCATCGAAGCGTGGGCAAACGGCCAGAGGTGCCGCGACGCGATGCGCATTCAACCCTTGCGCGCGGTGTCGATCAGCGCGTCGGTGACCTGCAGCGCACGCTCCATGCTGCGGGCCAGTTCGGCGTCGACATACCAGCGCCCGGCGATGCCGAGCGAAGGGACGCCGGCGACCTGGTAGGCCTCTTGAAGCTGCTTTGCACGCTGGACCTTGCTTGCCACCGTGAACGACTTGAACTGCTCGGTGAACTTGGCCTTGTCGAGCCCGTTGGCGGCGGCCCAGTCGATAATCTGCTGGTCGGTCGAGAGGGTCTGGCGCTGCTGATGGATGGCGGCGAACACCCTGCGCTGGTATTCGTCGACCTTGCCCATCGCCTCGAGCGCGAAGTAGAGCCGCTGCTGCGGCTGGAAGCTCGGCTGGAAGGCAACCGGCATGCGCTTGAAGCTTACGTGGGCCGGCAGCTTGCGCACCCACGATTCGAGTTGCGGCTCGAACTGGTTGCAGTGCGGGCAGTTGTACCAAAAGAACTCGATCACCTCGACCTTGCCGGCCGGCGCGTCGACCGGCGCGCGCTTGTCGAGCACGGCATAGTCGGCGCCCGCTTTCGGAGTGAGCGCCTGTGCGTGCGAAGGTGAAACGAAAGGAAGCAGCCCCAGCGAAGTGGCGGCCAGCGAAAAGTCACGGCGTTTGATGATCAAAGAAGTTCTCCTGTGCGGCTGACAGAGCCGGCGGAAGGGCCCGGAGTTCCGGACCGGCGAGGGTAAAGAAAGATGAAGGCTGGGCGCCCGGACGCTCAGCGCTGGACGCGCACCAGCGCCGACTCGAGTCCGCCGCCGTCCAGACGGTCCTTGAGGCGGTCGGCGTCGTCCTTCTTGTTGAAAGGACCGGCACGCACGCGGTACACCGTGCGGCCGGCCTGCTCGCGCTCGGTGACCCGCGATTCCACGCCCATCAGGGAGAGCTTGGCGCGCTGGGTCTCGGCATCTTCGCTGCTGCGGAAGGCGCCGGCCTGGACGAAGTACATGAAGGGGTCGTTACTCGGTGCCGGCGTGGCCGCAGGCGCCGGGCCCGGCACGGCGCCGGCCGTGGCGCCCGAACGCGCCCGGGCAAGATCGCCGATCGGATCGTTCGACGGCGGCAGCGCGTTGGCTTCGGCCGGTACTGGCGCCGTGCGCGCCGCGCGCTGTTGCTGCTGCTGTTGTTGCGCGCTCGGCGCGACCGTCACCGGCACCGGCGCACCCGGTGGCGGATTGAGCGGCCCCACGGTGGCGGGCTGCGCAGGCGCAGGAGGCGGCGTGCGCGCCGCACCGGCCTTGCCGGCGAGCGGGCTGTTGGGGTCCCAGTCGCGGTTCTTGCGTGCCTCGGCCTCGTCCTGCTCGGGGCCGCCGCGCTGGGTCTTGGTCATGAACGGGATCGGCACCTTGGTCACGTACACCGCGATGCCGAGCGCGACGCCCAGTCCGAGCACCAGGCCGACGATCAGCCCGATGACCATGTTGCCGCTTTGTCTTTGTTTCATTGTGGAAGTCGAGATCACATCTTGCGCGGCGCACTCACGCCGAGAATTGCCAGGCCATTGTGCAGCACCTGCGCGGTGGCTGCGACCAGCGCGAGGCGGGCCAGCTTCACCGGTTCGTCGTCGACCAGGATGCGCTCGGCGTCGTAGTAGCTGTGGTAGCTGGCCGCCAGTTCGCGCAGGTAGAAGGTGACGTCGTGCGGCGCGAAATCGGCCGCCGCCGCGGTGAGCATGTCGGGGTATCGGGCCAGCAGCGGCAGCAGGGCCTGTGCGGCGGGGCTTTGCAGCGGCGCCAGGTCGACATTCGCCAGCACGGCCGCATCGCCGCCCCATGCCGCCAGCACCGAGCAGATGCGGGCATGCGCGTACTGCACGTAGTACACCGGGTTGTCGTTGTTCTGCGCCAGCGCGAGATCGATGTCGAAGGTGTATTCGGTGTCGGGCTTGCGGCTCAGCAGGAAGAAGCGCACGGCATCGGTGCTGGTCCATTCGATCAGGTCGCGCAGCGTGACGTAGCTGCCGGCGCGCTTGCTGATCTTGACCTCTTCGCCGCCGCGCATCACCCGCACCATGGTGTGCAGCACGTAGTCCGGGTAGCCGGCCGGAATGCCCACGCCCGCCGCCTGCAGCCCGGCGCGCACCCGCGCGATCGTGCCGTGATGGTCGGTGCCCTGGATGTTGACCACCTCGTGGAAGCCGCGCTCCCATTTGGCGATGTGATAGGCGACGTCGGGCACGAAGTAGGTGAACGAGCCGTCGCTCTTTCGCATCACCCGGTCCTTGTCGTCGCCGTAGTCGGTCGACCTGAGCCAGAGCGCGCCGTCCTGCTCGTAGGTCTTGCCGGCTTCGACCAGTTTCTTCACCGCCGCCTCGACCCGGCCGCTGGTGTAGAGGCTCGACTCCAGGTAGTAGTGATCGAAGCGAACCTGAAACGCCTTCAGGTCCAAATCCTGTTCGTGACGCAGATAGGCCACGGCGAACTGGCGAATCGAATCGACATCTTCCACATCCCCGCTGGCGGTGTATTGGCGGTCGTCCGAGCTGACGGTCTTGCCCGCGAGGAAGTCCGCCGCGATATCGGCGATGTACTCGCCGTTGTAGGCCGGCTCGGGCCACTCGGGGTCACCCGGCTTGAAGCCCCTGGCGCGCAGTTGCGTGCTGTTGGCCAGCGTCTGGATCTGGACGCCGGCGTCGTTGTAATAGAACTCGCGATACACCTCTGCGCCCTGGCTTGCCAGCAGGTTGCAGATCGCATCGCCCAGTGCGGCCTGCCGGCCATGGCCCACGTGCAGCGGCCCGGTCGGGTTGGCCGAAACGAACTCGACCAGCACGCGCTCGCCGCTGCGCTCGGCCAGGCCGAAGCGCGCGCCGGCTTGCAGCACCTCGCGCACCACCTGCTGCCGGGCGGCGGGCTTCAGGCGGATGTTGAGAAAGCCCGGCCCGGCGAGTTCGATGCCGTCGACCCAGCGCTCGAAAGCCGGCGTGGCCAGCAGCGCCGAGCGCAATTGCTCGCCGAGCTGGCGCGGGTTCTTCTGGAGCGGCTTGGCCAACTGCATCGCCGCCGTGCTCGCGAAGTCGCCGTGCGCCGCCACCTTGGGCGACTCGAAAGCGGCCTTGGCACCAGCGCCGGGCGAATGGGAATCGAGCGTGCGCGCGAGTGCCGCGAGCAGCTCTTGTTTGACCAATAGCATCGACGGATTTTACCGAGGGGGCAAACCCTGTCCCTCACGCGTCGGCGCAATGGCGCGGCGCAACGTTACGAGGCTGGCGCCGCTTTGGGGCCGCAATATCAACCTCGCTCAGGAAACACTTCATGAAAAAACTGCTCTCGCTGCTCGCCCTCGGCGCCGCCCTGTCTTTCAATGCCGGCGCCCAGACGGCACCCGCTACCGCCACGCCGGCCCCGGCCCCGGCCGTCAAGCCGGCGATGCCGGCAGCCGCACCGGCAGCGCCCGCCGCCGCCGCACCAGCCGAAAAGGCGCCGACCGGGCAGCAAAGCAAGATGGCCAGTTGCAACGCCGACACCCAGGCCAAGACGCTCAAGGGCGACGAACGCAAGGCTTTCATGAAGACCTGCCTGTCGGCCGGCAAAGAGGGGGGGCAGCAGACCAAGATGAAGACCTGCAACGCCGACCCGAAGGCCAAGACGCTCAAGGGCGACGAGCGCAAGGCCTTCATGAAGAGCTGCCTGAGCGCCAAGACCGCCTGAATACCGCGCTTTCGATCAAAAGCCCCGCGCCGCGGGGCATTTACTTGAGCACTCCGAACAGGTTGTTGAAGTCGTCGGTCCAGGGCTTGAGCCCCGGGATCGGCGCGATCGGGGTCGGCGCGACGCCGATCGCCTCGCG
>JANOCL010000101.1:0-43272 GCA_031412135.1 Variovorax sp.
CGTCGGTCATGCCTTGCGCGAGCCGCTGCAGCTCTGCGTTCTGGCCGAAGAAGGTGTCGCGGTTGTAGCGGCCGTCCTTGGCCGCGAAGGTCTGCATCTGGCCGTCGACCGTGTCGGCGAAGGCGCGTGCCAGCGCGGCGGAGGTGTCGCGGGCGAAGAGACCGTCCCAGTCGCTGCCCCAGACCAGCTTGATGACGTTCCAGCCGGCGCCGGCGAAGAGCTTTTCGAGCTCGTCGATGATGCGGCCGTTGCCGCGCACCGGGCCGTCGAGCCGCTGCAGGTTGCAGTTGACCACCCACACCAGGTTGTCGAGCTTCTCGCGGGCAGCAAGGGTGAGCGCGCTCATCGATTCGGGCTCGTCCATCTCGCCGTCGCCGAACACGCCCCACACCTTCCTGGGGCTGCAGTCGAGCAGCTTGCGGTCGGTCAGGTAGCGCATGAAGCGCGCGTGGTAGATCGAGCTGATCGGGCCGATCCCCATCGAGCCGGTGGGGAACTGCCAGAAGTCCGGCATCAGGTACGGATGCGGATAGCTGCTCAGGCCGCGCGCGCCAGTCGCGCCCGTGAACGCAGGTGCGGTGAGTTCCTGGCGGTAGTGCTTGAGATCGTCTTCGCTCAGCCGGCCTTCGAGGAAGGCGCGCGCATACACGCCCGGCGCGCTGTGCGGCTGGAAGAACACCAGGTCGCCGGCATGGCTCTGGTCTTTCGCGTGAAAGAAATGATTGAAGCCGCACTCGAACAGGTCGGCCGCGCTGGCATAGCTCGCGATGTGGCCGCCGAGTTCGCCGTAGGCCTGGTTGGCGCGCACCACCATCGCCAGCGCATTCCAGCGCATCAGCGAAGCAAGGCGCTCCTCGATGGCGAGGTCGCCGGGGAACACCGCCTGGTCTTCCACCGCGATGGTGTTGACGTACGGCGTGGCGAGCTCGGGCTGCCAGCCGATGCGCTGCTGCCGGGCGAGGCGCGCCAGATCTTCCAGGATCTGGCGCGCACGCGATGCGCCCTGCGTGGTCGCGAGCGCCAGGAAGGCATCGCGCCACTCGGCGCTTTCGATGGGGTCGGGATCGTTTGGCTGCGGATTCATGCGGGCATTTTGCTTTGCCCGCCCCCGCGGCCGCTTACAACCCGATAAGCCCGCCGTCGTTGCGGGTGATCACCACAGTCGCCGAGCGCGGGCGCGCCGTGCCGCCGTCGGGCCAATGGCTGGTGAACAGGGCTGGGTTGCCGATGTTCGCGACTGCGGTGTCTTCGCCCGGATGCTGGATGTTGACGAACAGCGCCCGGCCGTCGCCCGACTCCGCGATACCGGTGATCTCGCACTCCTTCGGGCCGACCAGGAAGCGGCGCAGCCCGTCGGTGCCCGGCGCCTTGCCGACGATGGTCGCCTGCGTGGCCGTGGTGGCGCCGGCGCTGTTGGTGATGGTCCGGGCCGCCCCGTCGCCGACCTTGCCCGGCAGTGCCGCCAGCATCATGCAGTTGGTCACGTCGGTGTACTTGCCGTCGTCGGTCTGCAGCCACAGCAGGCCGGGTGCGGCCCTGCTGAACCACATGCCGTCCGGGCTGGAGAAGTCGTTGTCCGCGCCAAGGGCGGAAAGATTGACGTCCGCCGAGGCGGTGGAACGCGCAGCAAACAGGTAGACGTCCCACTTGAACACGGTGCCCGCCGGGTCGCCGCCGGCATCCGCGAAGCGCACCACATGGCCGTTCGGGTTGCCCGTCTGCGCGGTTGCGCCCTTCGGGTCGTTGTACGAACGCGGGTTGGCCGCATCGGTGTTGGTGACCAGACGCGACGTGTTGTTGGTGAGGGTGAGGTACACCTCGCCGTTGGTCGGGTGCACAGCAGTCCATTCCGGGCGGTCCATCTTTGTCGCGCCGGCGGCGTCTGCAGCCAGGCGGGCATGGATCAGCACGTCTGCCGCATCGGCGAACGCATACGCAGGATTGGCCGCGGTGATGCCGTTGACGCCGAGCCTGAGCTCGAGCCAGGTGCCGGAACCGTCCGCGTTGAACCTGGCGACGTAGAGCTTGCCGTCGTCCATGTACTTGTCCCCGGCCGCAATGCCGCCGCCGATGTCGGCCGCGTCCCAGGCCTTGGTTGAGACGTACTTGTAGAGGTACTCGTTCTGCGAGTCGTCGCCCATGTACCAGACCAGCGGCTTGCCGACCACGACCGGGCCCAGGCAGGCGCCTTCATGACCGAAGCGACCGAGCGCGGTGCGCTTCTTCGGCGTGCTGGCCGGTGCGAACGGGTCGATCTCGACCACCCAGCCGTAGGTGTTGGAGACGTTGCGGTAGTCGTCCGTAGCGGTGGCGCCCACGACCGCAGCGTTCCAGCGGCCGTAGAGGTTGTCTGGCGTGTCGGGCGTGACAGTGGCCCACAACTCGCGGCCGTTGCCGCGAACGCCGTAGCGCGTGAAGCCGGCGATTTCCTTGGCGCTGCGGTTCGCGTCGTCGGTCGCCGTGACGCGGCGGAAGTACCCGGCCCAGTTCTCTTCGCAGGTGAGGTGGGTGCCCCAGGGCGTGGTGCCGTCGGCGCAGTTGTTGACGGTGCCGCGCGTCTTGCTGCCATCGGTCGAGTACTTGGTCTTGACGTAGTCGGTCCGGGCGGCCGGGCCCGACAGGTTCATGTCGGTCAGTGTGTGGATGCGACGGTTCAGGGTGGAGTCCTGCTTGTAGCTCCAGGTGCTGCCGCCCTTGTTGACTTCGACGATGCTCACGCCGTGCAGGAAGAACTCGCGCTGCACCTCGGCCGCGACGGTACGGACGGCTGTTGCGCCGGTGCCGGAGACGGTCGCGCCGGCGGGATGCAGGAACACGGGGACGATCGCTTCGTGGTTCATCGCGAGCAGGCCGCGCGCGGCGTTCTTCGGGTCCCACTTGTTCGACGCATCGACGCCGTAGAACGTCATGCCGTCGTGCTGGTCGCCGGCGCGGCGGTCGTAGGTGAGCGGATCGTCGGTGCCGTCGTTGGCATACGCAGGCACGCCGGTCGCGATCGGGTCGCCCATGCGGTACAGCACGCTGGCGGTGTAGCCGGCGGGAACGGCCACCATGTCGGCCAGGCTCTTCTGCACCGCCGCGAAGCTCAGCTTGGGCGCGGGCGCGGGCGCGGGTGCCGGTGCCGGAGCGGCTCCGGCCGCCGGCGGCACCACAGCGAAGCCGCCGCCGCTGCCGCCACCGCCGCAGGCTTGCAGCAGCGCGGCGCCGGCGGTGCCGACGCCGAGGCCGAACAGGCGGCGGCGGCTCAGGCGCGTGGCGACCATGTCGCCGAGAGCGGGGTTCGCCGTCTGGTTGTAGCCGATGTCGTCCGGATCGATCACGGGGGCGTCATTGCGGGTGTTCGCGGTCATGCACTGTTCTTTCGTGGGTTGAACGTCAGGAAATCAACCCGCGACGGTAGGCACAAAGCATGACATCGCCGCGAAGGCGATGTGTCAGTTGCGTGACATTGCGGCGACCGCTACCTGGGCCAGAGCGCCCACAGCCGCAGCGGCTGGTTCACCCGCGCGGCGAGGCGTCCGGCCTCGGCGCCGGTGCCTGCGAAGTAGTCGGCCCGCACCGCGCCGACGATCGCGCTGCCCGTGTCCTGCGCGACCACCAGTCTGGCCAGTTGCACCGCCGGCCCCGTCGACGCCAGCCAGACCGGCGTGCCGTACGGGATGCTGTCGCGGTCGACCGCGATCGACCGCCCGGCCGTGAGCGGCACGCCCTGCGCGCCGACCGGCCCCGTGCCGGCATCGACGTCGTTCAGGGCTTCTTCGCGAAAGAAAACATAACGCGGATTGCTCCACAGCAGTTGCGCGACGCGCTGCGGGTTTTGCGCCGCCCACAGCTTGGTGTCTTCCGGCCACAGGCTGACCTTGGTCACGCCCTGGCTCATCAGCCATTGCTGCACGCTCCTGTAGGGCTGCTCGTTGGTGGCCGCGAAGGCCACGCGCACGGTGCGCTGCGAGCCGTCGGCCTCGGCGATGCGCAGCCGCCCCGAGCCCTGGATGTGCAGCATGAGCACATCGATCGGGTCCGCCATCCACGCGATCTCGCGCCCGCGCAGCGCGGCCTGGGCCTGCGGCAGGGTGTCGATCTCCTGGCGGGTGAACCAGGGCCGGCGCGCGACCAGGCCCGCCGGCACCTGGTAGACCGGGACGGTATGGGTGGCGGTGGGCCGCCGCGATGCCTCGAACACCGGCTCGTAGTAGCTGGTGAGCTTGCCTTCGACCGGGCCCGCAAGCGACTCGACGCGATAGGGCTGCAGCCGCTGCTGAATCCACTCGCGCTGCTCTTCGGTTTCTGCGAGGGCCAGTTTCCGCACTTCGCTGCAAAGCGGCGCAAACGCCGCATTCGGCCGCGCGCAGTTGGCGACCAGCGCCACCCAGCCTTCATGCAGCGCGTCGTCGCTGAAGCCCGGCAGATCGGACCAGGCCACCGGCACCCACCGGCTCTTGGGATGCGCGAGCGAGCCGGTGAGCGGGCCCAGCTCTCGGGGCGGGCTCGGACTCGCGCCGGGGATGGCCGCGGGTGTCTCGGGCTGCAGGCTGCGGACGGAACAGGCGCAGAGCGTTGCTACGATGGCAAGCCCGGCCAGCCACTGGAGTCCTTTTTTCATGGGTTTGATTTTGCTTGAAGCGCTCGGCGCAGGGATCGTCCTGGTGCTGATCGTCTGGTGGACGATGTTCTCGGGCCGCAAGGGCGGCGAGATGGACGACGGCAAGCCGCGCGATTCTGAAGAAGCGTCGCCGTCCGACGAACCGCCATCAGCCCGCTGAACATAATGGCCACTCACAAGTTCATCGTCGAAAGGGAAAGCAAATGAAAAAATTTATCCTCGCCACCAGCGCTGCAGCCATCGTCCTCTCCGGCTGCGCCGGCATGAGCGACACCCAACGCAACACCGGCATCGGTGCCGGCATCGGCGCCCTCGGCGGCGCGGCCATCGGCTCCGCGACCGGCGGCCGTGCGGGCACCGGGGCAGCGGTCGGCGCCGCAGCCGGCGCGCTGGGCGGCTACCTGTGGTCGCAGCGCATGGAATCGCAGAAGCGCGAAATGCAGGCGGCAACGCAAGGCACCGGCATCGCGGTCACGCAGACGGCCAACAACGAGCTGAAGCTCGCGATCCCGAGCGACGTGTCGTTCGACACCGGCCGCTCGGCCATCAAGCCGAACTTCGCACCCATCCTCAACCAGTTCGCAAACGGCCTGCGCAACAACCCGAACGCCGAGGTCCGCATCATCGGCCACACCGACAGCACCGGTACCGACGCGATCAACAACCCGCTGTCGGTCGATCGTGCCGCCAGCACGCGCGACTACCTGATTGCACGCGGCGTGCCGCAGCAGGCTTTCCGCATCGAAGGCCGCGGCTCGCGCGAATCGATCGCCGACAACGCGAGCGATGCCGGCCGGGCGCAGAACCGGCGGGTCGAGATCTACGTGGGCGAGCGGCCGCAGGGCTAAGGCCGGCGCCGGGCCGCCCCAAGGCGGCCTGCGGCCCCCTCGGGGGGCAGCGAAGGACACGAAGTGCCTAAGCGTGGGGGTCAGGTGCGTAGCAGGTTGGCGAGTTCAACCGCCGACCTCACCTCCATCTTTTCGAACACCCGCGCCCGGTGGACTTCCACCGTTCGCACGCTGATGCCGAGCTGCTCGGCGATCAGCTTGTTGGGCAGGCCCTCGACCACGCGACGCATCACCTCGCGTTCGCGCTCGGTCAGTTCTTCGACCTTTCGCATCAGCAGGCGCCGCGCGCTTCGCGCCTCGATGGACCGCAGCGACGCGCCGAGCGCATGCTCGATGCGGTCGACCAGCGCGTTGTCGGAGAAAGGCTTCTCGCAGAAATCGAAGGCGCCGCGCTTCACCGCGTCCACCGCGGTCGGCACATCGGCGTGACCGGTCAAGAAAATCACCGGCAGCGTGTCCAGGACGCCGCGCTCGGCCAGCCGGTCGAACAGCACCAGCCCGCTGGTGCCGGGCATGCGAACGTCGAGCAGCAGGCAGTGCGGCTGGTCGGCCAGCGGCTCTTCGGCCAGGCGCAATTCGAAAGCCTCCGCGCTCGCGAACTGCTCGCTGACCAACCGGCGCGAACGCAGCAGCCAGGCCAGCGCCTCGCGCACGCTGGCATCGTCGTCGACGATAAAGATCAAAGCATCGATCAAAGGTTGCATCAGGCTGTCGGGAGAGTAAAGCGGAACACGGTGCCGCGCGGTCGGTGCGGCTCGAACATCAGCGCGCCGCCGTGCTGCTCGACCACCGTGCGGCACAGGCTCAGGCCGAGCCCCATGCCGTCGGGACGGGTGGTGAAGAAGGGGGTGAACAGGCGCGCAGCCACGTCGTCGCCAATGCCGCAGCCGACGTCGGCCACTGAAAACTCGAGCCAGCGGCGCACGTCTTCCTTTTCGTCGGCATCCGAGGTCTGGCCGACCGGCCGGGCGCGACCCACACGCAGGCGCAGCACCCGATCGGACAACCCGGGCAGGTCCATCGCCTGCATGCCGTTGCGCGCCAGGTTGAGCAGCACCTGCTCGACCAGCGTGCGGTCGCACAGCACGCGCGGCAGCGGGTCTTCGAGCGCGACCTCGACCCGCACGCCGAGCTTGCGCGCCTGCAGCTGCACCAGCGGCATCACCGCATCGATCAGCATCTGCGGCGCGACCGCCTCGCGCGTGCGGTCGCGCCGGCGCACGAAGTCGTGCACGCTGCGGATCACCTGGCCGGCGCGGTCTGCCTGCTGGGCGATGCGACGCACCGCCATCGCGACTTCGGCCGCGGCGCCGCTCTGCGCTGCGCCGGCGCCTTGCAGAAGGTTGAGCGAGCCGCTCGCATAGCTGGCGATGGCCGCCAGCGGCTGGGTGAGTTCGTGGCTGAGCAGTGACGCCATTTCGCCGACCGTCGCCAGCCGCGCGCTGGCCTGCAGGCGCTCCTGGCTGGCGCGCGAGAGTTCCTCGATGCGCCGCTGCTCGCTGACATCGATCGAGGCGCTCATCCAGCCGGTCTGCGCGCCTTGCGCATTGATCAACGGCGCCTCGAAGATCAACACCGGGAAGCGGCTTCCGTCCTTGCGCATGAAGATCGATTCGAAGCCCTCGCGCGGCAGCACGCCACCGGCGAGCCGCACCGCCTGGCGCCGCCGGTATTCGTGCGCCAGCTCGGTCGGCCAGTAGGGCGCTTCGCCGGCGTGGTCCATCAGTTCTTCGGCACTGAAGCCGACCATCTCGCAGAACGCCGGATTGACGTAGGTGATGCGGCCCTGCAGGTCGCGCGCCCTGAGGCCGGTGATGACCGAATCTTCCATCGCCTTGCGGAATGCGAGCGCGTCGGCAAGGTCGCGCTCGGCGCGCAGCCGCCGGCGCGTGTCGCGCGCCAGCAGCACCAGCACCGACACGAGCGCGATCGAGATGGCGGTGACCAGCGCGGTGAGCAGGTTTGGAAAGATGTCCGGCGCGGCGCGCCAGCCGTCGACCCGCAGCATCATGGTGGCGCCGGGCAGGTCGACCAGCAACTGCGAGGTGAAGACGCGGGTGCCCACGCGCCGCGCCGCGCCGACCGCGACCAGCCGCGTGCCGTCGGCCTCGGTGAACGCGACCTCCTGGCGCCGTGTCAAGGTCGAGGCGACCAGCTCGGTCAGCGTGTCGCGCAGCGAATAGGTGGCCACCAGGTAGCCACCCTGGTCGATCGGCACGCACAGCTCCATCACTTCGAAGCCGCTGCCCGGCACCGAGGCCACGTAGTGGCTGGGCGAGTAGGCCGGCGCGTTCAGCTTTCGCGCGGCGGTGCAGGCAAGGGCGACATCGGGTTGATCGGCGCCGCGGCTCGCGTCGTCGAACAGGCTGCGGCGATAGGGCGTGTCGACGGCGCCGACCGGGTTGAGCGCGGCATCCCGCCATTCGAGCCGCAGCCATTCGCGACGCTCGCGCAGCAGGTTTGCCGCCTCGCCCGGCCAGTGCTCGCGGTCGGTGCCCCCCGCCAGCGACGCGCGCAGGCTTTGCGCATTGCGCTGCAGCCCGTTGCGCAGGTCGGACACGGCATCGGCGGTGTCGCGGTCGTGTGCGCCCTGGACCTGGTCGACTTCGTGGCGGCCGGCCAGCCACACCACCGTGACGAGGAGCGCCAGCACCAGCACCGCGAGCAGCACCCACAGGAACCAGCGCTCCCACACCCGATGCAGCCGGCGCAGGGAGCGCAGGCCCACCGAAGCGAGCCGAAGGGTGCGGGCAGCGGGCGGCGCGGCAAAGAAGAAGGAGGAGAAGGCCACCGGCTTCAGAGCACGCGATGCGAAAGCGCGGGCAACTGCGCGCGAGCGCGTTCGACGGCAGCCCGGTCGATGTCGAACAGCACCACGCCTTCGCCCTCGGCGCGCTGCGCCACGACCGCGCCCCAGGGGTCGACCACCATCGACTGGCCCCAGGTCCGGCGCCCGTTCTCGTGCGTGCCGCCCTGCGCAGGCGCAACCACCCAAGCCAGGTTTTCGATGGCGCGGGCGCGCAGCAGCACCTCCCAGTGCGCGGCGCCGGTGGTGTGCGTGAACGCGCTCGGCACCAGCAGCAGCTCGGCGCCCTGGCGCGCGAGCGCGCGGTACAGCTCGGGAAAGCGCAGGTCGTAGCACACGCTCAGGCCGATGCGCCAGCGATGGCCGTCGCGCGACGGCAGCTCGAAGCAGACCGGCTCGGCGCCCGGCGCGATCACCCGCCGCTCGTCGTAGCGCTCGCGGCCGTCGTCGAAGAAGAACAGGTGGATCTTGTCGTAGCGCGCCACGCGAGCGCCGTCCGGCGCATGGACGATCGAACTGTTGTAGACGTGGGTTTCGTCGCCGCACTCGAGCGGCAGCGTGCCGCCGACGATCCACAGGCCGAACTCGCGCGCCGCATCGGCCAGGAAACCCTGCACCTTGCCGGCCCCGGCCGTCTCGCGCAGCGCCAGCTTGTCGGTATCGCGCGCGCCCATCATGCAGAAGTGCTCGGGCAGCACAGCGAGTTCAGCGCCCGCGGCGGCGGCCTCAGCCAGCAGCGTGTGCGCGCACGCAAGATTGGCTTCGCGTTCGATGGCGGACACCATCTGGATGGCTGCGACTTTCATGGCCCTGGTCTCGGTCTGCTCGTTCTATCGCACGATGGGCGCGGCCGGCGCGTCAAGTGCCGCCGGCAGCAGCCGGCGCGGCACCTTGGTGATCTTCGGATCGGTCCAGCTGCCGTCGATGTTGAACTCCTGCGTGGCGGCCGCGATCAGCGGCTTGCTCAGCACCATCTGCGCCAGGAAGGTGCCCAGGCCGATGGCCGGGTTGATCGCGGTGGCACCAGGGCCGCGGTGCCGGCGTTGATCTCGGGCACCACCACGACCCTCAGGTTCTGCGTTTCACGCGCGATGTCGGCCGAGCCGTCCATCAGCACGGCGGCATTGACGCCCTTCATCTGCAGGTTGTTGGTGCTGGCCACGCCTTGCTCGATCTTCGCGTCGCCGCGCAGGAAATCGAAAGCGAAGCCCTGGCTGAACACGTCGCGGAAATCGAGCGTGAGGCGCCGCGGCAACGCCTGCAGGCTCAGCACGCCGAGCAGTTTGGCAATGCCCGGCTCGGCCTTCAGGAACTGGCCGGAACCGACATCGATCTGCAGCTGCCCGCTGAGGCTCGGATAGTCGAGTGCGAACGGCGAGCCGCTCCACTGCACCTGGCCTTCGAGCCGGCCGCGGCCGCGCCGCACCAGGTCCTTCTTGCCGAAGCGGTCGAGCAGGCCGCCGGCATCGGCGATATCGAGCCTGAAATCCATCGCAGTGCGGCGCTGCTCGCCGCGCGCGGCCGCAACGCCGGGCACGGCCGCCCATGTTCCCTGCGCGGTGAAAACGGCTTCGGGGGTGGTGAACGCCAGCTTGTTGAGCCGCCATTCGCGGCCCGCGCCGCCGCGGTTCACCGCATCGATCTCGACCCGGCCGAGCTGCCGTCCGAGCAGTTCGAAGTCGTCGACCACGATGTCGAGCGCGGGCAGCGTGTGGGGTTGCTCGTCGAGCAGCGACTCCACGGCCGTCGCTTCGGTCGGTGCGATCTTGAGGCGCGCGAGCCGCGCATAAAGACGCCCGGCCTGGGCCGTGCGGTATTCGGCATAGCCGCTCAATTCGCTGGCGTCGATGTTGCCGCGCCACAGCGTGCCTTCGCGGCTCGCACCCAGCACCACGTTGTTCAGCGTGCGCCCGCCAATGGCGAGCTGCTGCGCGCGCACCGCGAGGGTGGTGGGAAGGTAGGCGAGCGCCTCTTCGGCAGGGCGGGCGGCGGTGGCGGTCTTTGAGGCAGCAGGCGTGTCGACGCCTGCCGTATCGTCGAAGAGCGCCTGCCAGGCCGCGACGTCCAGGCGCGCCATCTGGATGTTGGCGAACACGCCGCGCTCGGGCGCAGCGGCCGAATCGCCGGCGTCCAGGCCCACGGCGATGCTGCCGCGCAGCACCCGCGCTTCGCTGCCGGAGATGTCGCGCACATAAGACGCCGAGCCGACACGGCCCAGCTCAACGGAGATGCGGTCATGCACGGTGGCAGCCGCGCCGCCGGCGCCGGGCGCGCGCAGCACGACCTTCTTTTCGATCGCGAGCGGCATCGGCTCGTCGGCCGTCTTGGCCAGCGGCGCCGGCAGCTGCAATGCGAGGCCCTGCAGGCTGCTCGCGAACGAGAACTCGGAGGCGCCGTCACGCACCGAAAAGGCGGCCGTGTAGGGCATACCGCCGCTCGCGCTCTTCGCGAGACGCGCGAGCCAGTCGACCTCGCGCGCGGCACGCAGGCCCTCGGCCGTTGCCGTCCCCTGCGCACGCAGGTTCAGGTCGTGCGCGGCACTGCCGTAGCGCCCCGCACCTTCGACCTGTACGGCGCCACCCACCGCACGCGCCTGCACCCCGGCCAGCGAGAAGCCGCTCTCGGTGAAATTGAGCGTGCCGCGCGCCTCGGTCAGCGCCGGTGCTGCGGGCACGAGCTGGAGTTCGTTGTCGGCGAGCGCAATGCTGGCCTGCACCTTGGTCTTGTCCATGGCCGAGAGCGGCATCTCGAGCCGCAGCCGGTAGTCGGCGTTGCCGGTGGCGCGTGCGCTCGCCAGCACCGGGCCGGCGTCGCCGGCAAGCGGCGAGCCGGCATGCAGCAACTCGGCCAGCGGGCCCCTGGCCTGGGCATCGACCTTCAGGACCGGCGCATCGTGGCCCAGGTCGGCGATCCGGGCTTCGGCCTTGGTTACTTCGATGCCCGGCGCACCGGCGATGCGTCCGCGCGCATTGCGCACCAGCATGCCCGGGCCCTCGAAAACCAGCTCTCCCGACAGCCCGGTCAGCGCCGGCCAGGCCGGCGCGGTGCCGGGCGTGGGCGGCGCATAGGCGTAAGTGACGTCGGCCACCCGCGCGGCGATGCGGAACTCGCCTTGCCGCGCATCGGCGAACGGCAGGTCGTACAGGTCGCCCTTGACCTTGAAGTCGACCACGCTGGCGCTGCCTCGGGTGACCGCGTCGCGCACGTAGTCGCGGGTGTCTTTCGGTATCTCGAGGGGCAGATAGCGAAACACGCGCGTGCCGTCGGCGCGGGTCAGCTTGCCTTCGAGATCGAGCACCCCCGGAAAGCGCGACCGACTGCCGGAGAGGGCCGGATCGGCGGTGCGCCAGCTGGCCCGGGCCTCGCCTTCCGCATCGCGGTTGGCGAAGCGCAGGTTCGAGAGATTCAACTGGGCCTGCCCGCCGCCGAGCTTCCACTGCAACCGGGTCGAGAGCTGGTCGATCGGGATCGCGGCCTCTTCGAACACGCCCGGAAAGTCGAGCGCGCCGCCGGCGATCGACAGCGTTGCACTGCCGCCGGCCTGGCTGGCCTCGAACTCGATCGCCGCGCCGCGCACGCCTGGCGTTCCGATCGGAACCGCGGTCGCCCTTGCGGTCGCGCCGGCCCGGCTTGCGGTGCGCGGCCCGGCAGCGACGGGCGCCGCCGGCACGCCCGGTTGCGATGCGACCGCGAAGCCACTCAAGCGCCCCCGCGCCTCGTACTGGCTGGGGGCATCGATCGAGCCCTGCCAGTTCGCATCGATGCGCTCGACCAGGCCCCGTGGCGCGTAGCTGCCGATGAGCTTGTGCGCCGCTTCGCCGATGGGGAGCCGGTCCGCGATCAAGGCCAGCGCGGCCAGATCGAGCCGGTCGGCGCGCACCGCGCCGCGCTCGGCGGTGCGGCCACTGGCCGGCGTGTGCTGAAGCCATAGATTGCCTCCCGGCCAGCGCGTGCCGTCGGCATTGCCGAACTGCAGGGCGGTGGTGGAGAACTCGAGCGTCCGGTCGCTCAGCCGACCCGCCAGCCGACCGGTGACATCGCGCAGCACCAGCGGCTGGAGCCCTTTGCCGAGTGCGGTGTCGACCCGGGTCAGCGCCAGGTCGACAGCACCGCCCTGGAGCTTGCCGTCCTTGACGTCGGCCCAAAGTCGCACGGCGCCGCTGCCCTCGCGGATGCGGGCGTCGAGCGACACGTAGCGGCCGAGGCGCGTGACGTCGATGTGCGGCAGGTCGGCATAAGCCTGGCCGTCCCAGCTTTGCCAGTTGCCGCTGCGCACCGACAGGAGCGGCTGGCGGAACTGGCCGCGCAGCGTGAAGCGATCGCCCCAGCCAGCCGGCGGCGTGGCGTCCAGCCGCAGCGCATGCCGCCGCCCGCCGTTGCGGGCGACGAACTGCACGTCGGTCAGAAGCAGCGGCGGGGCGCCGCGGCGCTCGTCGGTCCAGCGCACCGTGCCGCCGCGAATCACGAACTCGCGCTGGGCGAAGAACCAGTCGGCGCCGCGGCCCTCGCCGCTGGCGTCGGTCGACATGTCGAGGCCGGCCACGTGCAGCTTGCCGAGCGTGTCGAGCCGCACCTCCAGCTGCGGCTGCTCGATGTAGAGCTGCTCGAAGTTCAGGCGCCACAGCGAACGCGGCGACACGCTGGCCACCACGCGCGCGAGCCGCAGCGCCTCGCGCTGCTGCGCGTCGTGCAGAACCACGTCTCGCAGTTCGAAGCTCGGGAACAGGGTGCCGGAGCGGGCGGTGATCGTGCCGATGCGCACAGGTACGCCCATGACCCGGCTGGCCTGTGCCTCCAGCGCACCACGGTAGTCGCCGATTCGCGGCACAATCCAGCTGTGTAGGACAACGACTGACAGCGCAAACAACAGCCATGCAGCGATCAGCAAACCCAACAACCAGCGCGCCGTCGCAGCGGTGATCTTGAGCAGACGTGAAGGGGAAGACGCCGTGTCGTTCATTGAGGATCGCGCTGTGTCAGGAATTATGACCGCCAGCATTCCCCCGGGTTCCTTCGAAACGGGTACAGCCGCCGGGCCGGCATCGCCGGTGCCGGCGCCCTTGTCGGCGTACTCGCGCCTGGTCCAGCGATTGCGGCGGCGCTACGCGGCCGAGCTCCCGCTGCTGCCGGCCGGCGAACCGTTGCGCGAACACATGGCGCAGGCCTATGCCGCATTGCGCGGGCGCGGCGACGCGCCGGCCGACGCGCTGCGCATCGTGCGGCAACTGGTGATGGAGCGGCTGGTCGCGCTCGACTGCGACCGGCAGGCTGCGCTGGGCGTCGTCACCACCGCCGTCACGCAGCTCGCCGAGTTCGCGCTGGACGAAGCCTGCCGCGAAGCCTGCGGCGAGCTCGAGGCCGTGCACGGCGCTCCCTTCGGCCCCGAAGGCCAGCGCGCCCAGCTGTGGGTGGTGGGCATGGGCAAGCTGGGCGCGCGCGAGCTCAACGTATCGAGCGACATCGATCTCATCTATCTGTACGACCACGACGGCGAGACCGCCGGTGACGCCGAAGGGCGCTCGCGCCTTTCGAACCAGGAGTTCTTCTCGCGCGCCGTCCGCCGCATCTATGCGCTGGTCGGCGACACCACCGAGCACGGCTTCGTGTTCCGCGTCGACCTGGCCCTGCGCCCGAACGGCAACTCGGGCCCGAGCGTGGTGTCGCTCGATGCGCTCGAGGAGTATTTCCAGGTGCAGGGCCGCGAGTGGGAGCGCTTCGCCTGGCTGAAGAGCCGCGTGGTGGCCCCGCTCGCGGTGGTGCGCAACGGCTCCGCCGAGGCGCTGCGCGGCGTGGTTCTGCCCTTTGTTTTCCGGCGCTATCTGGACTACAGCGTGTTCGATTCGCTGCGCACGCTGCACCGGCAGATCCGCGAGCAGGCGGCGCGCCGCAGTGCCGGCCGGCCGGAGCGCGCGAACGACGTCAAGCTGTCGCGCGGCGGCATCCGCGAGATCGAATTCACCGTGCAACTGCTGCAGGTGGTGCGCGGCGGCCAATTCCCCGAACTGCGCACGCGGCCCACGCTCGATGCGCTGCAGCGGCTGGCGCGCGCCAACCTGATGCCCCAGGAGACGGCCGACGCGCTGGCGGCGGCCTACGAGTTCCTGCGCCGGGTCGAGCACCGCATCCAGTACCTGGACGACCAGCAGACACATGTGCTGCCGGTGGACGACGACGACCTGCGCTGGATTGCGCATTCGCTGGGCTATGCCGATTGCTGCCCCTTTCTGGCGCAGCTCGATGCGCACCGCGAGTTCGTCGCGCAGGAGTTCGACACCCTGCTGGGCGGCAAGAAGCCCTGCAAGCGCTGCAACGGCGGCGCCTCGGCCGACACACCTCCGGAACTGGCCGACCTTGTAGGAGAGCTGCCGCCGCTTTTTGCCGAGCGCATTCGCGCCTGGTGCGACAACCCCCGCATCGCAGCCTTGCGCGACGACTCGCGCGGGCGGCTGCGCCAGCTGGTCCAGCGGACCGGGCAGTGGCTGCGCGAACCCGACAGCGAGGCACCGGGCCAGATCGGCCACCATGTCGATGCCGCACTGCGCTGGGCCGACTGGATCGAGCCGCTGCTGCGGCGAGAGAACTACATCGCGCTCCTGGTCGAGCGGCCCGCGGTGCAGGAGCGTCTGCTGCGGCTGCTCGGCGCTGCCAAGTGGCCGGCGCGCTATCTGATGTCGCACCCCGGCGTGATCGACGAACTCGCCAGCAACGAAATGCTGGCCGGGCGCTTTGCCGCAGCCGATTTCGAGCGTGAACTGGAAGCGCGCCATGCCTCGCTGCGCCGCACCGGCGAGGCCGACGAGGAGCGCCTGCTCAACCTGCTGCGCCACGCGCACCATGCAGAGCTGTTTCGCACGCTGGCGCGCGACGTCGAGGGCCGCATCACCGTCGAACAGGTCGCCGACGACCTGAGCGCACTGGCCGACACCGTGCTGCGCGTCACCGCCCGCTGGTGCTGGCCGCATGTGCGCAATCCGCACCGGGCCGAGCCCCGGTTCGCGATCATCGGCTACGGCAAGCTCGGCGGCAAGGAGCTCGGCTACGGCAGCGATCTCGACATCGTCTTCGTCTACGACGACGACGACGAGCGCGCCGGCGAGGTCTATGCAGCCTACGTGCGCAAACTCATCAACTGGCTCACCGTCAAGACCCGCGAGGGCGACCTGTTCGAGATCGACACCGCGCTCCGGCCCAATGGCAACTCGGGCCTGCTTACCACCAGCTTCGAAGCCTACGAGAAGTACCAGCTCGGCCGCGGCAGCAACACGGCGTGGACGTGGGAACACCAGGCCATGACGCGCGCTCGCTTCGTCAGCATGGCCCCCACGCTCGGCACTGGCGTGTCGTCGCTGCCCCCCGAGGGGGCGCAGCCCGCCTTGGGGCGGCCCGGCGACGGGCCGGGAGACGACACGCTCGCTGAGCGCTTCGACGGCGTTCGCCAGGCCGTCGTCACCGCGCCCCGCGACCGTGCCGCGCTCAAGGCCGAGATTGTCGCGATGCGCGCCAAGGTCAGCGCCGCCCATCCGGTAAAAGCCGGGCGCTTCGACGTCAAGCACAGCCCCGGCGGCATGGTGGACGCCGAGTTCGCGGTGCAGTTCCTGGTGCTGGCGGAAGCGGCGGCGCATCCCGAACTGATTCCGAACGTGGGCAACATCGCGCTGTTGCTGCGGGCCGAGGCGGCCGGTCTTCTGCGCCCGGGCGTGGGCCGCGATGCGGCGGCCGCCTACCGCGAACTGCGGCGCGTGCAGCACCGCGCGCGGCTCAACGAAGAGCCGACCCAGGTGCTGCTGTCGTCGGTGGCGAACGAGCGCGCGGCCATGCTGGCGCTGTGGAAGGCGGTCTTTGAATTCATCGAGTAAGGCCGCGCGAGCGGCACTGCGCCTTGCCGGCCTCGCTGCCGGCGCGGCGCTGGTGCTGCTGGCAGGCTGCGCGAGCGGGCCGCGCGGCACCGGGCGCGACGGCCCGGATGCGAATCCGCCGGCGGGCCTGGGCCAGGTGCCCGACGCCGAGCCCCGCGTCGAAGCGATCCGCAGCAACGGCGGCACGAGCAAACCCTATGTGGTGCTGGGCCGTTCCTACCTGCCGATCACCGACGACCGGCCGCTGCGCGAAACCGGGCTCGCCTCCTGGTACGGCCGCAAGTTCCACGGCCAGCCGACCGCAAGCGGCGAGCCCTACGACATGTACGCCATGACGGCCGCGCACAAGACCCTGCCGCTGCCGAGCTATGTGCGGGTGCGCAATCCGGCCAACGGTCGCGAGGCGATCGTGCGGGTGAACGACCGTGGACCGTTCCATGACGACCGGGTCATCGACCTGAGCTATACCGCGGCGCTCAAACTCGATCTGCTGCGCGGTGTGGCGCCGGTGGAGATCGAACGCATCACCAACACCGACATTGCTGCCGGCACCTGGCGACGCGGCGAGAGCGGTGCCGGGGCGCTGGCATCAGCCGTCGGTGTCGCCGTGCCGGCAGCGCTCACGACGCCGGTGGTTGCCATGCCGCGCGCGGAGGTGAGGGAACTCGCCGCATTGCCGCCGCTCGTGCCGGAGGCTGCGGCGGCATCGACGTCAATCGCGGATGCGGCCGCGCCTGTAGCCGGCTTCTGGGTGCAACTGGGCGCCTTCGGCCAGCGCGAAGGCGCCGATCGCTTTCGACAGCAGGTGGCACGCAGCCTGCCCGCACTCGCGCCGGCTCTCAACGTGTTTGCCGAGCGCGGCACCTTCCGTCTGCAGGCCGGCCCGCATGCATCGCGCGAACTCGCGGGCGACACGGTCGATCAGCTGCGCAACGGCCTGCAGCTCGCGCCGATCATCGTCGAGCGCCGCTGAGACGGACAGAGCGAACGGAACTCAGGCGCCCTGGTATTCGGGCTTGGGGCCGAGCGAGGCGGCGAGTTCCTTGCGGTAGCGATTCAGCTCCTGCACGGTCTTGAAGCTGCGGTTCATCAGCAGGCTCAGGTTGTGCAGGATGCGTTCGCCGACCTTGTGCTCCCAGGCCGCGTCGAACTTGATCTGGCTGTCCAGCCAATGCTCAAGCCAGTCCGGGTCGGGCATGCGGCTCTGAATGGTGTCGTTCGGGAACAGCGCCTTGTTGACGTGCAGGTTGGTCGGATGCAGCGCCTGGGCGGTTCGCCTGGCACTGGCCATCAGCACGCCGACCTTGGTGAAGGCCGACCGCGCCTCGTCACCGAATTTTTCAAGCGCGCGCTTCATGTACCGAAGATAGGCGCCGCCGTGGCGGGCCTCGTCCTGGCTGAGCGTGGTGTAGATGTGCTTGATGACCGGCTCTGTGTGCCACTCGGCCGCGCGGCGATACCAGTGGTTCAGACGAATTTCGCCGCAGAAATGCAGCATCAGGGTTTCGAGCGGCGGCGCGGGATCGAAATCGAAGCGCACTTCGTGCAGCTCCTGCTCGGTCGGCGCATGCTTAGGGGAAAAGCGCTTCAGGTACTCCATGAGCACCAGCGAATGCTTCTGTTCCTCGAAGAACCAGATCGACATGAAGGCAGAGAAGTCGCTGTCATGCCGGTTGTCGCGCAGGAACATCTCGGTCGCCGGCAACGCGGCCCACTCGGTGATGGCGTTCATCTTGATCGTCTGCGCCTGCTCCTCGGTCAGCCGCGACGCGTCAAAGGACTGCCATGGGATGTCCTTTTCCATGTCCCAGCGGACAGATTCGAGTTGCCTGAAGAGTTCCGGATAAAGCATCTGTGTCTTTCTTGAGCGGAAGAATTTTAGTCGCCCCGTTTGGCGGCCCCATGACAAGGCACGATGATGCGTATACGCAGACCGGGGCGACGCGGATTTTTCGCCCCTCTCACCGTCAGGAAAACGCCATGCAAATCACCATTCGGCTCGCAGTGCCTTTGCTCTCGGCCGTCACGGCTGCAGCCTGCCTGCTGCCGGTACAAGCCAGCGCGCAAGATGCGGCTGCATGTCCTGCAGTCCTCCAGCACACCTTCGCGCGGCTGCAGGACGAGAAACCGCAGTCGCTGTGCCAGTATGCCGGCAAGGTCGTGCTAGTGGTCAATACCGCGAGCTTCTGCGGCTTCACGCCGCAGTACAAGGGGCTGGAGGCGCTGGACAGCAAATACCGCTCGCGGGGGTTGGTGGTACTGGGCTTTCCCTCCAACGATTTTTCGCAGGAGGCAGCGTCGAACAAAGAGATAGCCGAATTTTGCGAAAGCACTTTCGGCGTCAAGTTTCCGATGTTCGCGAAGTCGTCCGTTCGCGGGACCGGGGCCAATCCGCTCTTCAAGCAGCTTGCACAGATTTCCGGCACCACGCCCAAATGGAACTTCTACAAGTACCTGATCGGCCGTGACGGCAAGGTGGTCGAGTCGTACTCGAGCATGACGGCGCCGGACGACCGCGGCTTCGTCCGTGAGCTCGAAAAACAGCTGGGCCAGAAATAATACCAATGAGTTCGCAAAAATACGAATCGGTATTAATATCGACCGATGCGTCCAAATCGCTCGGCCGATCACTTCACAATTGCTTACTACTCCGGCGGGAACCGGTTCGCGCGCGCCGCGCTCCTATCGGTTTCGGGCGCTGAAAGCCCGACCATTTTCATGTTGCGAGGTCTTCCGGGCGCCTGTCGTCCGGTCGAAATCCTGAGGCGATTCTTCTCCTCCTCCCTCCCTCCCTTCTTCGTCTCGGGGCGCCTCGCAGCATTTTTGTCTTCCACCGGAGCCGTCGCATGACGGACCACCGGCCGAAGGTCGCAGTTGTCGGCGGTGGCATATCCGGACTTGCCGCCGCCCATGCACTGCGCGCGGACGCCGCTGTCACGCTGTTCGAAGCGGGCGACTATTTCGGCGGCCATGCCCACACGGTCGACATCGCTCTGCCGGCCACCGTCATCAGCGCCACAGAGGTCACGCACGGTGTCGACACCGGCTTCCTGGTCTACAACGACCGCACCTATCCCCAACTGATCCGCCTGTTCGCCGACCTCGGCGTGGAAACCGCTGCATCGGAAATGTCGTTCTCGGTCCAGGCACCGCGCCGTGGTGGCCGCACCCTCGAATGGAGCGGCGACAACCTCGACACGGTGTTCGCGCAGCGGCGCAATCTACTGGACCCGCGCTTTCTCGGCATGCTGCGCGACCTGCTGCGCTTCAACAAGCTGACCACGCGCATCGCCGATGCAGGCACCGAGAACGAACTCGCCCAGCCGCTCGGCGCCTTCCTCGACGAGCACCGCTTCGGCGCGCCGTTTCGCGATTGGTACTTTCTGCCGATGATGGGCTGCATCTGGAGCTGTCCGACACGGCAGATGCTGGAGTTTCCGGTCGCGACCATGATCCGCTTCTGCCACAACCACGGACTGATCCAGATCGCGGACCGGCCGCAATGGCGCACTGTGCGCGGCGGATCGCGCCACTACGTGCAGAAGATGGTTGCCCAGCTCTCCGACGCGCGCCTGAACGCGCGCGTGCTTCGCGTCACGCGCACGTCCGGTGCCGTTCAGGTCGCCACCGAATCCGGCATCGAGACTTTCGACCACCTCGTGCTGGCCACCCATTCCGACCAGGCGCTGGCCATGCTCGGCGATGAATCTTCCGCGGAGCGGGCCGCACTGGGGGCCATCCGCTACCAGGCGAATCATGCGGTGCTGCACACGGACACCGAAGTGCTTCCGAAGAACCGCCAGGCCTGGGCGGCCTGGAACTACGAGAGCGCGGCCCCGAACCAGGGCGAGCAGGACGGCGGCGTCTGCCTGCACTACCTGATCAACAAGCTGCAGCCGCTGCCATGGCAGCAATCGGTGATCGTGTCGCTGAATCCGGTGCGCCCGATCCGCCGTAGTCAGGTCATGGCCGAGTACGACTACGCCCACCCTGTTTTCGACCTGGCGGCAATCCGCGCGCAGGCCACCATCGGCGACCTGCAGGGACAACGCAACACCTGGTTCGCGGGCGCGTGGATGGGCTACGGTTTCCACGAAGACGGCCTCAAGGCCGGGCTTGCGGCAGCGGCCGGGTTGCGCGCGCAGATCGGCTCGAATCACGAAGCCCCGGCAAGGTTTGCCGCATGAAGACCGGCACGGCCAGGCCGAACGCGGGCAATGCCGCACCGCTTGCAGCTCAAGCCCGGTCCGGCACCTCCGTGGCCGAAGCGGCAACGGCCTGCATCGGCTTCGGCGAGGTGCGCCATACGCGCCTGCGCCCGGTGCGCAATGCCTTCGTCTACCCGACCTATTTCCTCATGTTGCCGATGCGCGCGCTGCGAGCCGCTGGCGGCGGCGCGCTGGCGCTCAATCGCGCGGCCGCGATCTCGTTTCACGACCGCGACCACGGCGACGGCCGCGGCCCCGAACAAGGCGGCGCACTGGCCTGGCTCGACGAGCTGCTGGCCGCGGCCCACATCGCCGATGCCACCGGCGAGGCATGGCTGCACTGCTATCCGCGCGTCTTCGGCTATGCGTTCAAACCGGTCAGCTTCTGGTACTGCCACACCGCCACCGGCGCGCTGCGCGCGATCGTGGTGGAGGTCAACAACACCTTCGGCGAACGCCACTGCTACCTGCTGGACCATCCGGTGTACGGGATGGAATTGAAGGCAACCAAGGTGTTCCACGTCTCGCCCTTCTGCCATGCGGCGGGCGACTACCGCTTTCGCTTCTTCGTCGACATCGACCGCACGCGCACGCTGGTGCGCATCGACCACGACGATGCCGACGGCCCGCTGTTGCAGACCAGCGTCGCCGGCGCGCTGGTCGCGTTGACTCCCGCCAGCCTCCGGCGCGCGCTCTGGCGCCATCCCGCGATGAGCTTCGGCGTCGTCGCTCGCATTCATTGGCAGGCCGTGCGGCTCTGGCTGAAGCGCGTGCCCTTCGTCCCCAAGCCGGCGCCCCCCGATCGACCCGTTTCCCGCGAACAGCGGACGCACGAATGAACTCGACCACCACCGCCCCCCGTTTTTCCCTTCCGGCGGATGCGCCGGCTGCTGCGCGCACGGTGCTTGGCCTGCTGCACCGGCTCGCACACGGCTCGCTGACGGTGTGCCTGCCGGACGGTTCGGTGCAGCACTTCGGCGCTGCGCCCGGCAGCGGGCCGACCGCATCGCTCACGCTGCGCAACTGGGATGTCTGCAGCGCGGCGCTGAAGTCGGGCGACATCGGCTTTGCCGAAAGCTACATCGCCGGCGACTGGACAACGCCCGATCTGACCGAGCTGATCAAGGTGTTCATCGCGAACCGCCGCGCCATCGAGGACGTGGTGTACGGCAGCTGGTTCGGACGCCTGCTCTACCGCGTGCGGCACCTGCTGCATCGCAACAGCAAGGCCGGCAGCTCGCGCAACATCCATGCGCACTACGACCTCGGCAACGCGTTCTACAAGCTGTGGCTCGACGACAGCATGAACTACTCGTCGGCCTGGTTCGCGGGCGACTTCACCCAGCCGATGCGCGAAGCGCAGAACGCCAAGGTGCGGCGCGCACTCGAAGAAGCCGGCGTGCGCCCGGGCGAGCGCCTGCTCGAGATCGGCTGCGGCTGGGGCGCGCTGGCCGAGATGGCAGCAATGGGATTCGGTGCCTCGGTGACCGGCGTGACGCTCTCCACCGAACAGCTGGCCTATGCGCGCGAGCGCACCGAAGGCCTGGGCGCCGACCTGCGCCTGCAGGACTACCGCGACATCCAGGATGCGCCCTTCGATGCCATCTGCTCGATCGAGATGGTGGAGGCGGTCGGGCGCGAATACTGGCCGACCTATTTCGCGACCGTCAGCCGCCTGCTCAAGCCGGGCGGGCGCGCCTGCATCCAGAGCATCGTGATCGACGACGAGCTGTTCGACCGCTACATCGATTCGACCGACTTCATCCAGCAGTACATCTTTCCGGGCGGCTGCCTGCCTTGCCCGCGCGAGTTCAGACGCGAGGCCGAAGTGGCGGGCCTGGAAGTGGTGGCCGAGTTCCCCTTCGGCGCCGACTACGCCTTCACGCTCGAGCGCTGGCGCGAGAGCTTCCTGGCTCAACGCAGCCGCATCCTGCAGCTCGGCTTCGACGAAAGGTTCATGCGCATATGGGAGTTCTACCTGGCCTACTGCGAAGCGGCGTTCGCGCAATCGAACATCGACGTGGTGCAGTACACGCTGCGAAAAAAATAATGCTGTGCGCGGCAGTCGCCGGCGCCGCTGCGATGACGGGCCCGCATGCCGACGCCCACGCCTCGACCCGCCCGCCGCCCGAGTTGCGCGCCGTGCTGCCCGAGGCGCAGCGCGGCGGCGAGGCGCGGCTCACCTACTGGGGCTTCAATGTCTACGACGCCAGCCTTTGGACCGGCGCCGGATTCCGGTCCGGCGACTGGCCTCGCCATGCGTTCGCCCTGGAGCTGCACTACCTGCGCGCCTTCGACGGCGATGACATCGCCAAGCGCTCGGCTGACGAGATGCGCCGCGCCGGCCCGATGACAGCGGCGCAATCGTCGCAGTGGCTCGACGCCATGAAGGCCGCCTTTCCCGACGTGAAAAAAGGCGACCGGCTGGTGGGCCTGTACGAGCCTGGCGCCGGCGTGCGCTTCTTCCACAACGGCACGCTGACCGGCACGGTGCGCGATGCCGACTTCGCGCAACGCTTCTTCGGCATCTGGCTCGGGCCGCAGACGTCCGAGCCCGCGATGCGCGAAGCCCTGCTCGCATCCCCGCCGCGCTGACGATCGCATGCCGCCCCTTTCCTCTTTCAGCCGCATCGATGGCTTGCGCTACGGCCTGCTCGGGCTGCCGCTCGCCTTCGTCGCGCTGCCGCTGTACGTGCTGCTGCCCAACCACTACGCACGCGCTTTCGGCGTGCCGCTCGCGGCGCTCGGCGGCGTGCTGCTCGCGGCGCGGCTCGTCGATGCCTTCATCGACCCGCTGCTCGGGCGGCTGAGCGACCGGCTGCATGCGCGCTCGGCCGCTTCGGTGCTCGGCTTCGGCGCGCTGTCGGCGCTGGTGCTCCTGGCCGGGTTTGCGCTGCTCTTCTTCCCGCAGCGGCTGGTCGACACCACGCACCACGCTTTGCTGCTGACCACGGCCGCAGCGCTGCTTGCGGTGACCTATGCCGGCTTCAGCGCGCTCAGCATCGCGCATCAGTCCTGGGGCGCCATGCTCGGCGGCGATGCGCCCCAACGCAGCCGCATCGTTGGCTGGCGCGAGGCTTTCGGCCTGGTCGGCGTGGTGCTCGCATCGGTGGTCCCGACGCTGGCGGGTCTGCCGGCGATGGTCGGGCTTTTCGCAATCGCGCTGCTGGCGGGCTGGTTGCTGTGGACGCGCGCGCCGCGTCCACCGAGGGCGCAGGTCCACCGCCAGGCCGAACTGATGCTGCCGCTGCGCCGCCCGGCGTTCCGGCGCCTGCTCGCGGTGTTCGTCCTGAACGGCATCGCCAGCGCCATACCGGCAACGCTCGTGCTGTTCTTCGTGCAAGACCGGCTGCAGGCGCCCCCTGCGATGGAGCCGGCCTTCCTCGGCGGCTACTTCGTCTTCGCCGCCGCATCCATTCCACTGTGGCTGCGGGCGGTGCCGCGCTTCGGACTCGCGCGCACCTGGCTCGCGGGCATGGCGCTGTCGATCGCCGTGTTCGCGGCCGCCGGCGTGATGGGCGCCGGCGACGCGACCGGGTTCCTCGTGGTGTGCGCGCTGTCGGGCATTGCACTCGGCTCCGACCTGGTACTGCCGGGTGCGCTGCTCGCCGGCGTGATCGCCGATGCCGACGACCAAAGCCATGCCGGCGCCTACTTCGGCTGGTGGAACTTCGCGACCAAGCTCAACCTGGCGCTCGCAGCGGGGCTGGCGTTGCCGTTGCTCGGCCTGGCCGGCTACGCGCCGGGCGTGCGCGATGCGCAGGCGCTGCAGGCATTGACCGTCGCCTACTGCGTGCTGCCCTGCGTGTTGAAGCTGCTCGCCGGCGGCGCGCTGTGGGCACTGGTGATTCGGCCGGCTCATCCGATCGTGTTTGCGAAAGTCTCCTCATGAACCTCCGCTCCTGGTTTGCCGCCGCGCTGTTTGCCGCCACCGCCCTGCTCGCCGGCTGTGCCGCGCCGCTTCCGTCGGACTACGCGGCCGAACGCCCGGTGCTGTCCCTGCGGGACTACTTCAACGGGCGCATTGAGGCGCACGGCATGTTCCAGAACCGGGCCGGGCGCGTGGTCAAGCGCTTTACCGTGGTGATGGACTGCAGCTGGAGCGGCGACGACGGCGTGCTGGACGAACGCTTCGCCTTCAGCGACGGCACGACGCAGCGCCGCGTGTGGAAGCTCAAGGCACTTCCCGACGGGCGCTTCACCGGCACGGCGGACGACGTGGTGGGCATCGCGCAGGGGCAACAGAAGGGGAACGCGTTCCATTGGACGTACACGCTGCAGCAGCCGGTGGACGATGCGGTCTACGAAGTCCGGATGGACGACTGGATGTTCCTGGTGGACGACAAGGTCATGCTGAATCGCGCCGAGATGAGCAAGTTCGGCATCGGCCTCGGCGCGGTGACGCTGTCGTTCACCAAACAGAAGCCATGAGCTTCATCTCTCCCCTCAACCCGCGCCTGCGCGACTGGCACGGCAAAACGGCCTGGATCGTCGGCGCGTCGTCCGGCATCGGCCGCGCGACCGCCGTCGCTCTGCTGGCGCGCGGCGCACGGGTGGCGGTTTCGGCCCGCAACCGCGAAGCACTGGAGACGCTGGCCGCGGCGCATCGTCCGGCCGACGGCGAAGCGCCACGCGTGATCGTGCTGCCGTTCGATGTGAACGATGCCGCCGCGGTGGTCGCGGCGCATGCGCAACTGGTGGCGTGCGGGCCGATCGACTTCGTCCTCTATTGCGCCGGCACCTACCAGGCGATGCGCGCCGAGGCCTTCGACCTCGAAGTGATGCTGGCGCACCAGCGGGTCAACTACGTGGGCGCGCTGCAGGTGCTGGCCGCTGTACTGCCGGACTTCGTGTCGCGGCGCGCCGGCCATATCGCCATAACTGCCAGCGTGGCCGGCTTCCGGGGCCTGCCGCAAAGCCTGGCCTACGGACCGACCAAGGCTGCGCTCACCAATTTGGCCGAAGTGCTGTATGCCGACCTGCACGCGCACGGCATCGGCGTCAGCGTCGTGCAGCCCGGCTTTGTCGACACGCCGCTCACGGCACAGAACGGCTTCGAGATGCCGGCGCTGATCCTGCCGTCGCAAGCCGCCGAAGAGATGCTGGCGGGCTGGGCGCGTGGTGCCTTCGAGATTCATTTTCCGCGCCGCTTCACGCTCTTCATGAAGCTGCTGCGGATGCTGCCGTACCGGCTCTACTTCCTGGCGGTCCAGCGCTTCACCGGACTCTAGAGAACACCCCCGAAGCCCCTGGGGGGCCTGGCGTTCAGGGTTGGGTGTCGGCGAAGCTGGGCCGAAGCATCAGCTTGTCGTAGAGCCGCGCAAGATTTGCGTGCTCGCCGCGCCAGTCGATGTCCGGAAAACGGAAACCGATCCAGCCAAGGGCGCAGCCGACCGCAATGTCGGACAGGCTCAGGTGGACGCCGCTGCAGAACGGCTTGTCGCCCAGGCCCTTGGCCATGGCGCGAATGCCGCCTTCGACCTTGCCGCGCTGGCGGTCCATCCAGGCCTGGCTTCGCTCCCCGTCGCCACGCCCGGCCCAGGCGGCTTCGAGGCGCAGCAGGATGCCGGCATCCATCACCCCGTCGGCCAGCGCTTCCCAGGTCTTGACTTCGGCGCGTTCGCGGCTCTGCTGCGGAATGAGCTTGCCGACCGGGGACAGCGTGTCGAGGTATTCGACGATCACGCGCGAATCGAACATGGCCTCGCTGCCGTCCATGATCAGGCAGGGCACCTTGCCGAGCGGGTTGGCGGTGGAAATCGTTGAGTCCGCAGACCAGACGTCTTCGATCACGAACTGGTAGTCGAGCCGCTTTTCGGCCAAGACCACACGCACCTTGCGCACATAGGGGCTGGCAGCAGATCCGATCAGTTTCATGCAGGCTCTCTCCCGTCCGGGACGTCGTTGTGGCGTTTTGATTCTAGGTGAAGGCAGCGACCTAAAATTGAGCCATGAGTTTTTCCTCCGTCTCCGCTCTTTCCCCCCTCGACGGCCGTTATGCGGCCAAGCTCTCGACGCTGCGTCCGCTGATGAGCGAGCAGGGTTACATGCACCGGCGGGTGCAGGTCGAGGTGGCTTGGTTCATCGCGCTGTCGGACTGCGGCTTCGCCGAATTCAAGCCGCTCACCGGCGGCGCCCGCAAATACCTGCTCGGCCTGGTCACCCATTTTTCGGAGGCCGACGCCATTGCGATCAAGCAGATCGAGAAAACGACCAACCACGACGTGAAGGCGGTCGAGTACTGGATCAAGTCGAAGTTCGAGGCACGCCCCGAACTGCTCGCGGCCTCCGAGTTCGTGCATTTCGCCTGCACCAGCGAAGACATCAACAACACCAGCCATGCATTGCAGATCCAGGCCGCGCGCGACAAGGTGATGCTGCCGGCCATCGACGGCCTGGTGTCCAGCCTGCGCGACATGGCGATCCGTTTCGCCGCCGTGCCGATGCTTTCGCGCACGCACGGACAGACCGCCAGCCCGACCACCGTCGGCAAGGAGCTCGCCAACATCGCCGTGCGGCTGGCCAAGGCGCGCGAGCGCATCCACGGCGTTGCACTGCTTGGCAAGATGAACGGCGCGGTCGGCAACTACAACGCGCACATGGCGGCCTGGCCCGATTTCGACTGGGAAGCCTTCAGCCGCAAGGTGGTGGAAACGCCGGCGCCGTTGGGCCTCGGGCTCGCGTTCCAGCCCTACAGCATCCAGATCGAGCCGCACGACTACATGGCCGAACTGTTCGACGCCGTGGCGCGGACGAACACCATCCTGATCGACTTCGCCCGCGACATCTGGGGCTACGTGAGCCTGGGTTACTTCAAGCAGCGCCTGAAGCCGGGCGAGATCGGCTCCTCGACGATGCCGCACAAGGTCAACCCGATCGACTTCGAGAATGCCGAGGGCAACCTCGGCCTCGCCAACGCGCTCCTGCGCCACCTGAGCGAAAAGCTGCCGATCAGCCGCTGGCAGCGCGACCTGACCGACAGCACCGTGCTGCGCAACGTCGGCGTGGCGTTCGGCTATGCCGCGCTGGCCTATTCGAGCCTCGCGGCGGGCCTGGGCAAACTCGAACTCAACGAAGAAGCCCTGGCCGAAGACCTCGATGCTTCGTGGGAAGTGCTGGCCGAGCCGATCCAGACCGTGATGCGGCGCTTCGGCGTGCAGGGCGCCTACGAGCAGTTGAAGGAAGTCACGCGCGGCAAGACGGTAACCGCCGAAGCGCTGCACGGCTTGATCCGCTCGCTCGAGATTCCCGAAGCCGAAAAGGAAAGGCTGTTGGCGATGACCCCAGGCAGCTACATCGGCAAGGCAGCCGAACTGGCCAAGCGGGTCTGATGGCCCTCAAATCCACCATCTTCAAGGCCAGCCTCGCCGTCGCCGACATCGACCACGGCTACTACGCGGACCACGCGCTCACGCTCGCCAGGCATCCGAGCGAGAACGACGAACGGATGATGATCCGGCTGATCGCGCTGGCGCTCAACGCCTACAAACTGCAGAGCGTGTGCGACGGCGACGGCGTGCTGGGCTTCGGCGCGGGGCTGTCGAACCCGGACGATCCTGACGTGTCGCTGCGCGACTTCACCGGCCGCACCCGGGTCTGGATCGAAGTCGGCCAGCCGGAAGAAAAGCCGCTCCTCAAGGCCTGCGGCAAGGCCGACGAGGTGCTGCTCTATTGCTTCAACCATGCGGCGGAAATCTGGTGGCGCGGCATGGAAAACAAGCTCGCCCGCGCACAGAACCTCAGCGTGTTCCGGGTGCCGACTGCCGCTTCGCAGGCACTGGCTGCGCTGGCGCAGCGCAGCATGCAGCTGCAGGCGACGGTTCAGGAAAGCGCGCTGATGCTGGGCGACGGCAAGGAGAGCATCGACATCGAGCTGCTGCGCTGGAAATAGCGCCGCGCCCGGCCGGCATCTGCCTTACGCGCCGGGCATCATTTCGCCGCAGCGCCAGCACTGCTCGAAGCCGCCCTCGACCAGCTCGCCGCAAGCGCACTGCCAGCGCCGTTGCGGCCGGTGCTGCAGCTCGTGCAGCAGGCGCTGCGCCAGGTCGAATTGCGCATCGTCCTCGATCCAGATCTCGGGCAGGCACTGGTCGGGCGGCAGCTGCCCCGCCGCTGCGCCGAGGTATTCGCGCTGCACGGATGCTGCAACACCGTCCTCGCGCAGCGCATGGACCCAGAGCGTGGCGATCGCGAGGTTGGGGGCTTGTACGAGGCGGCGCATGGATGGCGCTCAGGGCGAATCGTCGGGCCACACATGCTCGGCTTCGCGCGCGCGCTCTGCATACTTGTTGAAACGCCAGGCGGTGTCCTGCATCTTGATGCGGCGCCAGGTCGAGCGCTTCTCGCCGGGCGTCATCGCAGGCCAGTGCTGCACCTCGCCGAAACTGCGACCGCAGCCCTTGCACTCGTCATCGCCCTGGCTGGTGGAGCAGATCGCGATGCAGGGCGTGTCGGGCGTGCTCTGGTACCAGGCGAGCCAGGCGGCCCAGGCCTCGGCGGGGAAACCGGCTTCGTCGACCTCGTCTTCATGGTGGAACACCATCAGCGCATAAACCTCGGCCAGCGCGCGCAGTTCGGGCGCCAGGGTGATGCCGTCGGGCGAGGGTTTCTTCTCGCGCCAGAAGTTGATGGCGGCCTCGATGTCGATGATGTGGATGGCGGCCATGGCGGGAGCGAAAAAGCGAGCGGGCATCATAGCCCCGGCACAGCGGCGGGGGCTGCCGGTTGCCACGCGGGGGGTGTCGATGATCTAATCCGTGCCACGAAGGGGAGTAGCTCCCGCCCGCCGCCGACCGCAGCGGGTATCGGCAGGCCGTCAATACGAAGCAAAACACTTCCGGCCTGTCGGGCAGCCTGGCGCTGTCGAGCAAGACCTTCGATTTGAACCCGCGCAGGTTTGATCGAAGCTATTGCAAGTTCATGGACCGACCGGTCCTCGTTCTGCCGCTTCGTCCAAGCCGGGCGGGATGAGCAATTCGAACAGAGGACGCTATGGAACAGTTCATGACCCCAGAATTCTGGGTCGCCGTCGGTCAGATCATCATGATCGACATCCTTCTTGGCGGGGACAACGCCGTCGTGATTGCGCTGGCCTGCCGCAAGCTGCCGCCGGACATGCGCACCAAGGGCATTCTCTGGGGCACCGCCGGCGCCATCGTGCTGCGCGTGATCCTGATTTTCTTTGCGCTCACGCTCCTTGCCATTCCGTTCCTGAAGCTGGCCGGTGCGGTGCTGCTGCTCTGGATCGGCGTGAAGCTGCTGGCGCCCGAGCACGACGATGCACACGGCAACATCGCCGCCAGCGACAAGCTGTGGGCCGCCGTCAAGACCGTGATCATTGCCGACCTGGTGATGAGCGTGGACAACGTGATCGCCATCGCCGGTGCCGCGCAGGGTGCGGGGCAGGCCCATCAAATGCCGCTGGTGATCTTCGGCCTGCTGGTCAGCATTCCGATCATCGTGTGGGGCAGCCAGCTGGTCATCAAGCTGATGGACCGCTTCCCGATCATCATCACGGTGGGCGGCATGCTGCTGGGCTGGATTGCCGGCACGATGGCGGTGTCGGACCCGGCAGTGGTCAACGTGGCCGCCTGGACCTGGGTGCCGAAGGTGCCGCAGACAGACACCGTTCGTTATGCAGCCGGCATCTTGGGCGCGCTGCTGGTGCTGGCCATCGGCAAGTGGATCGCCATGCGCCGGCCGAAGTCGAGCGGCACGCACGCGGCCTGAACCGGAGCACCCATGGAAAAGATCATTCTGTACGTCGACGACGTGGTCCACGCGGGTGAATTTCTCGCGAAGCTCGCGCCGGCGGCGCACGGCGCAGGTCGCCGCCATTGGGTGCTCGTGGCCTGCCCGCCGCGCATGACGCATCGCATCAGCAAGTGGGTGAGCCACAGCGCGCGCGAAAACTGGCGTGCGAAGTGGTTTGCCAAGGTACAGGACCAACTGGTGCTTCCGCTGCAGCGCACGGGCGACCAAGTGACGCCGATATTGGCCAACGGCGCCCTGCCCGAACTGACGCAGCGCCTGAAGCTGGAGTTCGGTGCGGCGGCCCAGGTCATCGATGCGCGGCGGCCGAAGATCGGCGCGGCCCTCGAACCGCTGGCGCCCGGACAGCAGCCGCCCAAGACGGGCTGGTCGCTGCCGAGCGCAATGCTGGGCATGGGCACGCTGTTGACGCTGGTCAACGACCTGGCGGAATAGGGAATGCGGCTCGTCATCAAGTGGCTGTTGAGCGCACTCGCGCTGCTCGCGGTGACCTATGTCTACAGCGGCGTGCAGGTGACCAGTTTCACGTCGGCGCTGATCGCCGCAGCGGTGATCGGCCTGCTCAACATGATCGTGCGGCCGGTGCTGGTGGTGCTCACGCTGCCGGTCACCATCGTCACGCTCGGCCTTTTTCTGTTCGTGATCAACGCCCTTCTGTTCTGGGCGGCATCGGGCTTGCTTGCGGGTTTTCAGGTCAGCGGCTTCCTGGCGGCGCTGATCGGCTCGCTGCTTTATTCGCTGCTCGGCCTGGTCATCGAAGCGGCGCTGGGCGGCCTGTTCTCCAAGAAGCGCCCTTCGGCTACCTGAGCGGCGGCTCGGCCGCCTGCTCCCTGAACAGCGCTTCGACCACGCGCGCACGGGTGTCGATGATCGATGCCTCGTAGTGGTCGATCGGCGGTGCGCCAGGCTGGCCAGCCGAACTCTTGCGCATCAGTTCCTGCGCGGCCCGCAGCCGATCGCGCGCGCCGGCATAGTCGAGCACCGCCACGTTCGCCTCGGCATCCGCACGCACGGCGCGCAGGGTGTCGTTCTGCGCGCCATAAAGGTTGGCCAGTGCGCGCCACGCGGTCGCATCGGCAGGATGCGCGGCCACCCAGTCCCTGAGGGGCGGGATCATCGGCGCCGGCTGCCTCACGACAGCGGCGGCCTGTGCGGCGAGCAGCATTTCCGGCCGTTCCCGGGCCTTCGGATCGAGCAACGCCGCCGCCTTGGGCGCAGCGCCGGCGGCCAGCTCGATCTCCGCCGACAGCAAACGGGCCAGCCGCGAAGCCGGTGCGTCCGCGGCGGTGTGCGCAATCAACCGCTCCGCCGCCGCGCGCGCCGCGCGGATGTCGCGCAGTCCGTTGGCGGCGAGCGCCGCCGCGTAGAGCGTGCCGGCCTGCTGCGCGGGCGTGCTGCGCGCGAACTCGCCGCCCGCTGCCGCATCGACCCACAGCCGCAGCACGTCGACACCCGGGCGCACCAGCACGCGGGCGCGCGCTGCGACCATCGAGTGGTCCATGGCAAGCGGCATGGCGGCGCTGCCGGACTTGAACTGAAACCGCCCCTGCATGTCCGAAATGCGCTCGCTGTTGAGCGGATGGCTGCGCAGGTAGGGATAGGAGCCGTTGTCGTTGAGGCGCGATGCGTATTGCAGCTTCTCGAACATCGCGGCTGCGCCCTGCGGTGCAAAGCCGGCCTGCGTCATCACGCCGAATCCGATGCGATCTGCCTCGCGCTCCATGTCGCGCGAAAAACCGAGCTGGCTCTGCACGAAGGCCGCCTGGCTGCCCATCAGCACGGCCTGCCCGGCGTCGGGGCTGCGACTCTTGCCGGCCGCGATCATGCCGAGAATCATGCCGGCGATGAGCAGCGGCATCTGCTTGCTCTGCCGGCTCATCATGCGGGCGATGTGGCGTTGCGTGACGTGCGACAGCTCATGTCCGAGCACGGTGGCGAGCTCGTCGCCGCTGCCGGTGACCGAGATCAGCCCCAGGTGCAGGCCGAGGTAGCCGCCCGGCAGCGCAAAGGCATTGATGCTGCGGTCGCGCCCGAGCATCACCGTCCAGGCGAAGCGCTCGTCGAGTTCGGGCGTGAGCTCGCCGCGAACCCGCGCGGCAGCCAGCAGGCGCTGCCAGATGTCTTGCACGTACGCGACCAGCACCGGGTCGTCCAGATAGTCCGGATCGCGGTACAGCTCGCGTGCAATCTGGTCGCCGAGGCGGCGCTCTGCGCTTGCCGTCATCTCGCCGCCGTCGCCCATCCCGGGCAGCAGCTGGGCGCGCGCCAGCGGCGGCATCGCCAGTTGCGACGCCACCAGGACAGTGGCGCACACGGTGCGCAACCAGCGCGTGGGCGGCCGATGAAGACGGGTGGAATAGGTCAAGCGCTGGGTTCCTCCTGGGCGGTGTTGGACGGCTTGGACCCGTATGATGCTGCACACCTCGGATCGTTCAACCATGAGCTCTCTCACCCATTTCGACGCGGAAGGCCAGGCGCACATGGTCGACGTGGCGGGGAAGCCCGCCACCCATCGCGTGGCCGTGGCAACAGGCCGCATCGAGATGCAGGCGTCGACCCTGGCGCTGATCGAATCGGGCAACGCCAAGAAAGGCGACGTGCTCGGCATCGCCCGCATCGCCGGCATCCAGGCTGCCAAGAAAACCAGCGACCTCATCCCGCTGTGCCATCCGCTGGCACTCACGCGCGTGGCGGTCGCCTTCGCCATTGCCGACACCGACGCCGCGCCGCAGGTGGCCTGCACCGCCACGGTGGAAACCGTCGGCCCCACCGGCGTCGAGATGGAAGCCCTCACCGCCGTGCAGGTCGCCCTGCTCACCATCTACGACATGTGCAAGGCGGTCGACCGCGGCATGCGCATCACCGATGTGCACGTGCTCGAGAAGCACGGGGGCAAGTCGGGGAGCTGGGTGGCGGAGTAGCTGCGCGGTCAACGCGGCGTGAGCAAACGTTCCGCGATCAGCGCATTGACAATCTGCGGCAGGGGCGAAGCACTTACCAGCGGTCAGGCGGCCGGCGCGACGTATGAAATACGCGCAGCACTTCGACAATTTCACCCCGTACTCGATAGGGGACTACATAACGGGTCCTGAGCACCACCAACTCGCGCGTGCCCGGCACCCGGCCGGGTCGACCGATGCCGGGTTGCCGGGCAAGTGCAGAGACGGCTTGCATGACACGGCTCACCACCAAACGGGCTGCTTGCGGGTCATCGGCTGCGATGTATTCAGCCTCCGCGTCGAGATTGCGCAAAGCGGTGACAAGCCATTTAATCTGCATTCGACGTCCATTTGGACGCGAGTTTTCCGACGTCTTCTTCGGTCGCGAACTTATCTGCGTCGGCCTCCGCCAATGCGTTCACCGTTTCCTGTACCTGCCATTCATTGAGTTCGATGTATGTACGGATGGCCTCCGCTGCGAGCCATGATTTGCTGCGGTGCGTAGCACCTGCAAGAACGTCAAGTCGTCCCTTGACATCGGGTTCCAAGCGGATGGTCATCGTGGTGGACATGGTCGGGCCTGTGGTTGGATGTGTACATTGTAGACAGGCAATTGAGCCATTCACTCCAACGCCTCATCCACCGGCTGGTTGTCCAGCCAGCGCGCGTACTCCCTTGGAAACGCCAGCTTGAAACGCGCCGCCTGCGCAAATGCTTCGTCCTCGCGCCCGAGCAGCATGGCGCTGTCGATCAGCTTGGTGATGACGCGCGGCTCGGGCGCAAAGTGCAGCAGGTGCTGCGCGAGCGCATGCACTTCTGCAGCGTTGGCCCGGCTGACCGGCGTCAGCGTGAGCTCTGCAAACTTGACCTGGTTGGCGAACAGCCACGAGCCCCGGATCTTGGCCAGCGTGTCGTCGCGGTAAGCCGCAAGACGCTCGTCGCGCGGCAAATAGATCTGGCTGATGCGGGTGTAGTCCCACGCGGCGTAGCCGACCACGGCCATCAAGACGGCTGCTGCTGCTGCTGCCCAGGCCGTCGGCCTGCTTCGCGCACGCTCGTCCGCTGCCGATCGGCCGGGCCACAAGAAACCGAGACAAAGCCCGAACACCAGCTGGAACGGCCCGTACCACAGCGGATATTCGAGCAGGCTGTGAAGCACGATCATGCCGAGCAGGCCCCAGACCATCAGGCGTGCCGGATCGCTCTCGCCCCACGGCCGCGCCGCCAGCACCAGCCAGGCAAAGCCGCCGCAGATCAGCAGCGCCGCCGGAATGCCCAGCTCGACCGCGAGGTGCAGCGGCAGGTTGTGCGCGTTGTCCAGAATCTCGATGAAGCGCGGACCGGCGTAGAGCGTGCTGTAGTGCGCAAAGCTCAGCTCGCCCCAGCCCCAACCCGCCCACGGGTGCTGACCGATCAGGTCGAGCACGTTGTGCCAGAGCAGCAGCCGGCTGTGCGCGTCCGGCGCGCCCTCGCGCAGGCGGCGCAGCATGTTTTCGACATCGGGGCCGGCGAGCATCGGCAGCAGCCAGGCGGCAGCGAAGTAGATGGGGACCAACGCCAGCAGCAGCAGGGGATGCGGCAGGCGGCAAGGCCCCTCGGCTGCGTTGCGCGAACGCCGCTCGCGGTGGGCGATGAAGGCGCCGGTGCCGGTGATCAGCAGCAACTGAAGCAGCCCCGTGCGCGACGTCGATGCGGCGGCTGCGAGGACCAGGAGCAGCGCCGCGGGCAGCATTGCGAGGCGCAGGCGCCGGCCGCCGGCAGCGTGCAGCCAGAGCACCGCGATCAAGGCCATGCTGATCAAGGTGGCGAACTGATTGCGCTGGCGAAGGTTGCCGTAGGCCTGGCCGAGTTCGGGTGAGGACGTCAGCGGCGCGAGCGGGGCGGCCAGGCCGTAGTACTGGAGGAGGCCGAGGATGGCGCTGAGGAGGCCGGCGGCGAGGAGGGCCCAGGCGAGGGCCCGGTGCCCGGATGACTGCCGGCGTACCAACACCGCTCCGGCGGAGGCCGCCAGTCCTACGACAACAACCGCGATGACAGCCGAAACGTCGAGCATCGAATTGCCCGACCACCCCAGCACGATCAACAGTCCGGCTGCCGCCAGCCACGCCCTCACGCCTCGCGTCGGCGCTACCGAAGGGTTCAAGAGCAACAACAGCGCGGCACAAGTCCACGCCGCAAGTTGCTGCCAGAAATTGACGGAAGGCCCAGCGGTGAAAGGGAAGAGGAAAGGAAGGGCGATCAGCACGCCACCCGACGCGCAGAGTAAAGATACCGCGGATCGCGATGCGAGCGCCTCGATGCGGACTGCACCCAACGTCATAACCGCATTTCAAAATAGCAAAAAGTACTCACATTTTTTAATCGAATGCGACAAAAGGTCAGATTTCGCCGATAGGCGGCACGGTCGTCAAGTCACGCTTTGGTGACAATTTGTCACGTTAGTAAAAGATGCGATCAAAGGCCATGAACGTTCAATACACCGCACGACCAGAAAGCCGGTCGAAAGGCTTCACCCTCATCGAAGTGATGATCACGGTTGCCATTGTGGCCATCCTGGCTGCTGTCGCGATTCCAAATTACCGGGACTATGTGCTGCGTGGGCAGCTCGTTGACGCCACCAATGGCATGGCGACGATGCGCGCCAACATGGAACGGCATTTCCAGGACTACCGCACGTTCAATACCAGCGGGACGTTTGTCTCGCCTTGCCTTGCAAACGTCAGTCTCAGAGTCGTTGGGAGCTTCACCCTCGATTGCACCGCCACGCCTACGAACGCGGCGTACACCTTGCGCGCGACGGGTAGCGGTTCGACCGACGGATTCGTGTTCACGGTCGATCAGCGGGACGTGCGGGCCACCACGTCCGTTGGTACTGGTTCCGGCTGGAGCACCTGCGCCACCGCCTGGATCGTCAAGAAAGGCCAGGTCTGCCCATGACCTCCAGCAGCCGCCGGGCAAGGGCTTCAGGATTCACCTTAATTGAACTGCTCGTAACCATTACGCTCCTGAGCATCCTGACTGCATTGGCGATGCCTTCAATGACCGCCTGGATGCGCAATGGCAAGGTACGCACGGTGGGGGATGCGCTACAGAACGGCCTACGACTTGCGCAGTTGGAGGCGCTGCGTCGCAGCCGTCAAGTCGCGTTCTCGCTCACAAACAGTTCAACGCCGGAGTCGGGCGTCAACGTCGGTGCTGTCGCCAATGGCCGCAATTGGTCTATCAATGCACTTCCTTCGATGTCGGCGGGAGAGACGAGCGCGTTTGTCCAGTCGGGTGTGCTCGCCGACGTCAGCTCCCAGGTGCAGATCGTCGGTCCTGCTGCAATCTGCTTCAACTCTGTCGGTCGCCTGGTCGCCAACACCTTGCCCATGCTGACTGACGTGACAGGCGGAGAAACCTGCGCAGCCGCAACAGCGCCTGCTTACGACATCACCTTGGCCGGTGCCGACCGGCGCCTTCGGGTGACAGTTGCTTTGGGCGGTCAGGTTCGAATGTGCGATCTCGACAAGACGCTTTCCGCCAGCGACCCAGACGGATGCTGACGCACATGAAACATTCTTCGCAGCGGCAAAGCCGCGGACAAAAAGGCGTCGCACTGCTGGAAGTGCTGATCTCGATTCTTCTTTTCTCGCTGGGCATTCTTGGCCTGATCGGGCTGCAGGCGCGTGCCATCGGTTTCTCGGTCGATGCCGAGGACCGCAACCGTGCGGCGTTGCTCGCCAACGAGATCGCGAGCGTCATGTGGCTCAACCGGAGCGTCACCATTGCGGCGCCGGCGCTAACCGCTTGGCAGGACCGCGTCGCAGATCCACAAGCGGGCGGGCTCCTGGGCGGCACGGGTACCGTGGCCCCCGTTGCGGGCTCGACCAACAGCGCCGACGTGCTGATCACTTGGCAAGCGCCTGCGCGTGCTGCCGCCGATCTGAGTCGCCTCACAACTCGTGTAACGGTCAACCTCCCATGAAAAAGCATCGGCACGGTTCGCACCGCCTGCTGCAGCAAGGCGTGACCTTGATCGAACTGCTGGTCGCCATGACCATCGGCCTGGTGGTGGTGCTGGCCGTCACCAGCGTCTTGACCGTGGGCGAAGCGCAAAAACGCTCCACCACGTCCACCAACGACATGGGCCAAAGCGGCGCCTATGCCGGCTACGTGATCGACCGCGCGGTGCGCAGTGCGGGATCGGGGTTTACGCAGTCGTGGAACCTCGGTGTATTCGGCTGCCGGCTCAGCGTGTCTCGCGGCGGCACCGCCATCCTGCCGCGAGCAGCAGCGTTCCCCGGCGCGTTCTCGGGCTTTCTCGGCGGCACGCCAACCAACCTGCGAGTGGCTCCGCTGCTGATAGGCAAGAGCGAATCGAGTTCCGGCTCCGACGTGCTCATGCTGATGAGCGGCAATGCGGCAGCGGGCGATGTTCCACGCACTGTGCGAACACCCGGCGCCCTGAGCGCGAATGAACTGCGTCTCGACAACAGCATCGGTTTGGGCGCGGGCGATCTCGCGTTGCTGAGCCAGGCAGGAACTGATGAATGCCTGATCGAGCAGATTGCGACGCCGGTTGCGGGTACGCCTGAGGTGCTCCCTCTGGGCGGTACCTATTACAACGCTGCCACGCCATACGCCACGATGCGCACCAGCGGCCTCGCAGCACCGGCCTACCTGACACCGCTCGGCAATAGCGCAAGCGGCAACGTGCAACTCCAGCTTTTCGGCGTTGGTGACAACAGGACGCTCTTCAGCTACGACCTCCTGCGCGCCAATGGTGCCGGCACCGACGCGGAGGCCACGTTGGCCATCGCGGACGGCGTCGTGGCCATGCGCGCGCTGTACGGACTCGACACCGATGGGGACGGCATTTTCAACAGCTGGGTCGACCCCGGTGCTGCCGGCTTCGACATCGCGACCATGATGACGAATCCGGCTTTGGCACGGCAGGTCGTTGCAGTACGCGTGGCCCTCGTGCTGCGAGGCAGCAACTTCGAGCGAGAAGAGGTGTCCCCGGCGGCGCTCGTTCTGTTCGGTGATCTGCCGCCTGCAATGCAGCAAACACTCACCTTGCCGACAGTCGATGACAGGCATTTCCGGTTCCGCGTTGTCGACTCTGTGATCCCGCTGCGCAACGTGCTTTTGCTCCCCACGTCATGAAAAAAAACACGCCCTCCAAACGGCCGCGCGAAAGCGGCGTCGTGCTCTTGTTCTCCCTCATTGTTCTGGTGGTGCTGCTCGCAGGCGGCGTTGCGGTCATGCGGTCGATGAACTCCTCGCTTTTCAGCGCGGGCAACCTCGCCTTCAAGCGCGACCTTGTCAACCAAGGCGAGCTGGCCGTATCGAATGTGCTCACCGCATTCGCCACCGGCGCACTGGCAGCGGCAACCGCCACGGCGGACAGCGTGCCGGCCGCGAACTACAGCGCCGTGCAACTCCAGGCAAACCCCCGAGGCATTCCCTTGGTGTTGCTGGACAACCAAACGCCCCACACGGGACCGGACATTCTGGGCGCCACCTTTACGCCGGGCATCACGGCCGTCGCCGGTGCGACCCCTGACATTTCCATCCGCTACGTCATCGACCGGCTGTGCAACAACGCTGGCTCCGCCGCGGCGCTCGGGGAGGCCGGCTGCGTGCGCCAGCCTTCGGCCACCGAAGTACGCGGCGGGACGGCCGGCGCGGCGCCTCTACCGAAAGCGCCGTCACTGATCTATCGACTGACAGTGCGCGTGGACGGCCCGCGCGAAACACAGGTTTTTTTGCAGACCTCGTTTGCCAAACCCGAATAACCAAAACCCGCGGAGCGTCGAGGCGATCACCATGAAACTTTGTTTACGCATTCTTGCAGGCACTGGCCTTGCGGCGAGCTTGTTGCTGACCCAAGGGACGGCATCGGCGGTGCTGCTGGCAGACCAGCCGGTATTTGCCGCCTCCGATGTGCCCGGCAATCTCGCGCTCGCGCTGTCGGTCGAGTTTCCGACCGCCATCAGCGTGGCCAACCTCGGTGACTATGCAGACGCGACCGAATACCTCGGCTACTTCGACCCGAAGAAGTGCTACGCGTACTCCTTCAACACGGTGACGCCAGCGCAGAGTTATTTCGAATCCAAGGTGGGCGCGACCGGTGTCAGCCAACACAGGTGCGACGGCACCATGTGGAGTGGCAACTTCATGAATTGGGCGACGATGCAAACCATCGACCCCTTTCGCTGGGCTCTGAGCGGCGGGTTTCGCAGCGTAGACACCCTGACCGAAACCATCCTGGAAAAGGCATGGGGATCGAACCAGGGCGGCGACAGCAACTTTCCACGGCGTGGAACCGATGCAGGAGGTGGTCACAATCTGCCCGCCTCCTTGGTGTCTTCGGTCACGCCGTATGGCGGCACCACCTTCAACACGCGCGTCTACAGGCGTGGCAACCGTATGGTGTTCGGCATATCCGGCAACGCTTACGACAACACGGCCACGCCACCCGATTTCACTACCGCAACCGTCCCCGGCAGCACGTTTCAGGTATATGTGCGTGTGAAGGTATGTGATACAGGAGCAACCGGCGGGCTCGAAGCCAACTGCGTGAAATACGGCAGTAACTGGAAGCCGGAAGGCCTGCTGCAGCAGTACGCGAACAAAATCCGGTACAGCACGTTCGCCTATCTCAACGCCGGCGGCGACAGTCAGCAGGGTGCGGTAATGCGTGCGCAGATGGGCTTCATCGGCCCGACGTATCCGCAACCGCTCTCGCCGACGGTGGTACCCAATCCGCGCGCAGAGTGGGACGCCACGACCGGCATCATGGGGGCCAACCCCGACGTGGCGCTGGCCACTGACAGCGGCGTTGTCGACAGCGGCGTGATGAACTATCTCAACAAGTTCGGACAGACCGCCAAGACGTACATGACGTACGACACCGTGAGCGAGCTGTACTACTCCGTGCTGCGCTACTTTCAAAACCTTGGCAACGTCGCCGAATGGACGGCCGGCCTGGACGCCGCCAAGCTCGACGGCTTTCCTGCGCCGACCAGCTGGGCCGGCAAGGACCCGATCTCTTACTCCTGCCAGAAGAACTTCATTCTCGGCATTGGGGACAACAACACCCACTACGACCGCAACGTGGGCGGCGGTACGCTGACCAACGGCCGGGCAAAACCGGCGCAGGTTAGCGCCGACACACTGAACCAGGCAGCCACCTGGACCGACAACATCGAAGCACTCGAAGGCCTGAACGGACGCAACGGCGCATGGGGCAACAACGGTTCCCAGTACATCGCAGGCCTGGCCTATGGCGCTCACGTGATGGACATGCGGCCGGACATCACAGACAAGCAGACCATCTCCACCTACTGGATGGATGTGATGGAGTACCAGACCGCGCTTGACAAGAACCCGTACTGGCTCGCTGCCAAATATGGAGGCTTCCAGGTGCCGAGCAACTACGACATCAACAACACCACTTCGCCGCTGACGCAGAACTGGTGGAACACCGGCGCGGAAACCATTGACATGAACGGCACCAACCGTTTGCGCCCCGACAATTACTTTCTTGCCGGCAACGCACAGCAAATGGTGGACGGCCTGAAGCAGGCCTTCGTGAACATCGCCAACGCCATCAAGGCATTCACTACTTCGTTTTCATTGTCTACTGCGCAGGTTTCATCGGCGGGTGCTGCCTCTTACGCGTCCCAGTATGACTCCAAGGGGTGGACCGGAGTTATCACCGCCAGCACCATCACCTTTGCGAGCGACGGCACACCCTCGTCTTCTGTCGACTGGGTCACCAGCAATACGATGGAGGCGCAGCTGGCCGGCAGCGGGTGGGATGCAAGCCGCAACGTGGTGACCTGGAACGCGGGCAGCAACAGCGCCGTGCCCTTCCGCTTTGCCAATCTCACGGGCGCCCAGAAGCTGGCACTGAACACCGATTACACGGCCGGTGACGACAGCGCCAACTACCTGAACTACCTGCGCGGCGATCGCACCAATGAGAAAGATTCAACGATCACCGGCAGTACGCAGGCCTACCGCTCACGCACGCTTCTGCTGGGCGACATCGTCGGCTCCAAAGTCACCCCGGTCGCCGCGCCGCAGATGATCTATTCGGAGTCGATCAATCCGGGCTACACCGGCTTCAAGACACTGCGCACTTCGCGCCCGACCATGGTCTACGTGGGGGGCAACGACGGCATGCTGCACGCTTTCTACGGTGCAAAGAACGGCGTCACGGCGGGCAAGGAAGCCTTCGCATACATCCCCAGTGCAGTGTTCACCGGCCCGAACGGCGCGCCGCAAACCGACGGCTTGGCGCAACTGGGCCGCGCCAACTACGCGCACCGCAACTACGTCGACGCCACGGCTGTCGCGTTCGACATGGACTTCAACCGCGCTGCGGGTGTGTTCACGACGACGAACGCAGCCAGTTCAGACTGGCGAACCGTGCTCATCGGCGGTCTCGGCAAGGGCGGTAAAAGTTTTTACGCCATCGACATCACCGACCCTGCCAGCATGAACAGCGAAGCGGCCGTGGCCGGCAAGGTGCTGTGGGAGTTCACAGACGCAACCATGGGTTATGGCTTCGGCGCACCGACCGCCATCAAGACGCGCAAGTACGGGTGGGTGGTCGTCCTGACATCGGGCTACAACAACAGCGACAACCGCGGCTATTTGTACTTCATCGACCCGCGAAACGGCACGCTGCTCGAAAAGGTAAGCACACCTACGGCGGCTCCCGGCATGACGCACGCCTCCGCATATGTCCAGGACTACACCGACGGCACCTCCGACTCTTTCTATGCCGGCGACCTGAATGGTCAACTCTGGCGCTTCGACGTGACGGCTGCCAGCGGCCTCTACCCGGAGCCCGTCAAGCTCGCTGCGCTGACCGACGGAACCATGGCGGCCAATGCCCAGCCGATAACGACGCCGCCTCTGATCGAGATCCAGCCGGTCTCCAAGAAGCGATTCCTGCTGTTCGGCACCGGACAGCTTCTTGATTCGAGCGATGTCAATTCGGCGCGCGAGCAAACGTTCTACGCCATCATCGACGGCAATGCGTCTGGCTTTCGCACCGGCGTTGTGGCGCCAGTCACCCGCGCCGACCTCACGCCTATCTTGAACCTGGCGAGCGGCGCAACGCTGCCAAGCAACTCCATGGGCTGGTACCTGGACCTCGGCAAGGACTCCGGCATCGGACTGCGCTTGGTAAACAACCCAGTTGCTTTCGATGGCATCGTGGCGTTTGCATCGTTATTGACCACGGGAGACGCGTGTAGCCCAGGAGGCACTAGCCGGATCTACGCGATCGACTTCTCGAACGGCAGTTCGGCGCTGGTACCTGCGGGCGACTTTGTCAACTTCACGACCTCCATCACGGACCTGCGGTTCATATCGGTCGACGGCAAGGCCAGGCTAGTTGCAGGCGATGTTAAGGGGACGTTAAAAAACATCGGGTTCCGGCCGCCGACGAGCGTTGGGTTGAGATTGCTCAACTGGCGTGAAGTGCCGACCGTCGATTGAACCCGCTCAAGGGCCTGAGCAGGATGCGCGCGTGACGGTCCTTAAGCGGGTGTTTACAACCGGGCACGGCCGAATCTCCAGAAACCTTATCAGGCGCGGTTTTGTATAGGACATTTGATTCCTACATTCCGTTGGATTTTGGAGCGCGTCGGGACTTCGATCAAGCCCGAACGCATCAGGACACTTGATGCCGAGCAACATAGTCTTTGATTGACGATAAAGTTTCCGGGAAATTTGTTCGATATCCTAAAAGCCGTCGCCTGGTAGATATTCGACTATTTGTCCCTCAGGAGATAAAATCGCTATCCAATCGTTGCGCGCAATAATCGGCAGATACCGCAAGTCCTCCTTGTTGAACACCTCGTACAAAGAAAGTAGTTTTTTTTCGCGAACTAACGCTTCATAGGGAGCGTCTTTTGCACTGCTTTTTTTGAGGAATTCGGCTAGAGGTTTAGCTGCAATGTAGGCTTTATGACCGTCAAACGGCCCATAGAAATTAGGTCGTTCTCCATAATCTCTTCCGCCTTGAATGGACTCGAACATTACACTCTCCCGCTCTGCTTTGCTGGGAGACCGCAAGCCAACTAAGATAGGAGGCCCAACTTTGCGAGGCCACAAGCCAGGATGAAGGAGCTGTAATTCTTCTTTGTCGACATCAGGCGCAGCGATGAGTTTTAATCTATCTAGTTCATGCACAAGGTACAGTGGCCGAGCCAGCCAAATCACAAAGGTACCATACG
>JANOCL010000102.1:0-2964 GCA_031412135.1 Variovorax sp.
CAGGATCAGCGCGTGCGTGACGCCGCTTTGCGCCAGCACGTCGTGCTCGAAGCGCTCGATGCCCGGCGGGCCGGCCGGGCTGGCAAGCAGGCGGTTGCCGGAGATGCCGGCATTGATCACGCCGAAAGCGTCCGCGCTGCCCGGCCCGCCGCGCAGCCGCAGCGCAAGCCGGTCCGGATAGCGCGCCGACACGGCCTGCCGTTCGTCTGCGCCCGCGCCTTCGGTGATCGAATCGCCAAATGCGACCACCACGCGCCGCGCCGCTGCGCCGTGCACGTCGAGTCCGGTGACGACATGGTTCCACTGCGATGGCACCGCGTCGCGCCAGACCGGCCGCATGACGGCATCACCCGGCAGCATCCAGGTCGCGTTCTGCGGCAGGTGGTGCACGGTGCCGACGGGTGCCGGCCCTTCGATCCGAAAGCTGACGGCGATGGCCTGGCCCGGCGCGACCTCGATCCGCGCCGCATCGCTCCATGCCTCGGCGCCGGGCGCGATGGTGATGCTGCCGCCTCCCGCAAAGCGCAGCGGACGCAGCGTGGCCGGCGACACCGCATCCGCACCGGTGCTGAGCGCCACGCTCGCGCCCGCGATGCGCAAAGGCAGCTTGCCGAAGCGGTTGGAGAAACGGATGCGCGCGCGCGCTCCTCCCAATGTCGGCTGCAGGCGCTGGCGCAGCGTCTGGCCGTCGAGTGAGAGCGCGGCCCCGGGCGCGGGCGCCTGCGCGTGGTCCTGCGGTGCCGCCGCCCAACTGGCGGCCCAGCGCAAATCCGAAGACGAAGCGGTGCGCGCCGGAGTCTGCGCGGCGGCAGGCCCGAGCGCCAGCCACACGAGAAAGTGCAGCAGAACGAAGAAGCGTGAAGACAGGGTCATGCGCAGCCAGGGGTGCGCCAGTCTACGTAAACCTCACCAGGTGTCGACGTAAGGCTCTGCGGCGCCGCGCGTGGCAGACGCGGCCGATGCGAGCCCGCGCACCAGCCATGCGCGTGTGTCGGCCGGGTCGATCACCGCATCGACCTCGAGCGTCTGCGCCATGTGGATCGCCGCGCCGTTCGCATACTGCTGCGCGACCAGTTCCTTGAACAGCGCATCGCGGTCGGCGCCGGCGGCGGCAGCCTGCAGTTCCTTGCGGAAGCCGAGCCGAACCGCGCCTTCGAGCCCCATGGCGCCGAACTCGCCGGTCGGCCACGCCACGGTGAACACCGGCGCATCGAAGCCGCCGGCCGTCATTGCCTGCGCGCCCAGGCCGTAGCCCTTGCGCAGCACCACCGCGAAGTAGGGCACGCGCAGATGCGACGCGACCATGAACATGCGGCAGACATGGCGCACCTGCGCCTGGGCTTCGATCTCGGGGCCGACCATGAAGCCCGGCGTGTCGCACAGCGCGACCAGCGGAAGCCCGTGGGCATTGCACAACTGCATGAAGCGCGCGGCCTTGTCGGCGGCCTCGACATCGATCGCGCCGCCCAGGTGATGCGGATTGTTCGCCAGCAACCCGACCGGCCGGCCTTCGATGCGGGCCAGCGCGGTGACGATGCCGGCGCCGAACCCGGCACGCAATTCGAGCAGCGATGCGGTGTCGACCAGCCCGCGCATCGCGGCGCGCACGTCGTACACCCGCAACCTGTTCTCCGGCACCGCATGGCGCAGCGCACGCGGATCGGCGCACTGCCAGCTGTCGGCCGCGCCCTGAAAGTACGACAGGTATTGCCTGGCCGCCGCGACCGCATGCGCCTCGTCCTTCACCAGGATGTCGATCACGCCGTTGCGCGACTGCACGCTGCTCGGTCCGATCTGCTCGGGCGCGAAGCTGCCCAGCCCGCCGCCTTCGATCATGGCCGGGCCGCTCATGCCGATGTTGCTGGCCTCGGTGGCGATGATCACGTCGGCGCAGCCGAGCAAGGCCGCGTTGCCGGCGAAGCAGCGGCCGTGCACGATGCCGACCACCGGCACCTTGCCCGACAGGGCCGCGAACTGGCTGAAGGTGTGGTTGTTCAGCCCGGCGACGATTGGCATGTCGGTATCGCCCGGCCGGCCGCCGCCGCCTTCGGCGAACAGCACCACTGGCAGGCGCAGCCGGTGCGCGAGGCCGAGCATGCGGTCGGTCTTCTGGTGGTTGCGCAGGCCCTGAGTGCCGGCCAGCACGGTGTAGTCGTAGGCCATCACCACGCAGCGCGACTTCTCGGCGCCGAACTGCCTGGCGTTGACGCTGCCGATGCCGGTCACCATGCCGTCGGCCGGTGTGTTGGCAATGAGGTCGTCGAGCGCGCGCCGACGCGTTTGCGCGGCGATGGCGAGCGCGCCGTATTCGATGAAGTTGCCGGCATCGGCCGCCGAGTCGCAGAGGTCGGCGATGTTGGCGCGCGCGGTGCGCCCACCCGATGCCGCGCGCTTCGCGACCGCTGCCGCACGGTTTGCATCGAGGGTCGGCGCGTGCCGGTCGATCACACGGCGCAGGTCGGGGCGGATCGCATCCAGGTCGTGCTCGGCGCCCGTCTCGGCCTCGACCGCCTGCGCATCCATGGCCTCGAGCCGCACCAGCGGCTGGCCCTCGACCAGGTAGTCGCCCGGCGCTGCCAGCAGTGCCGTCACGCAGCCGGCCGCAGGCGCATGCAGCAGGTGCTCCATCTTCATCGCCTCGAGCACGCCGAGCTGCGCGCCGGCGGGCACGATGTCGCCGACCTCGACCTCGAACTGCACCAGCCGTGCCGGCATCGGCGCGGCGACCATCAGGCCGCCGTCTTCGGGCGCGAGCGCGAAAGCCGCCGCCGCGCGCACGTCGACCGCCGGCGTCGCCGCCCTTGCCGCAGCGTGCGCTTCGAGCTGCGCCGCAGCAGCCAGCAGATCGGCCAGGTGCGACTCGACGAATCGCGTGTGCAGCGTCTGCGACGCGAATTCCGGCCGCATCGCGATGGCCCGCAGCAGCGCCAGGTTGGTCGCGATGCCGTCGATGCGGCATTCGGA
>JANOCL010000103.1:0-39064 GCA_031412135.1 Variovorax sp.
CCCCGCTGCGATCAGCGGAGCCTTCGATTATCACACGGCTTTTACAAAACCGTCAAACTCTTTCGAGAAGCTCTTTCGAACCCCCCACTCCCTCAAACCCCTCAAGCACACCCAGCATCCTGAGAAACCGAAGCACCCGAACCACCTGAGCGGAGCCCTCGATTATGACACGAGTTGATGCCCTCAGCAACCGAGCAGCCAGGTTTTTACGATGCCGGCGAGCTACTGGCGCCCGGTGCGTATATTGGATGGCAAGGTCTGCGGCCAACTGGTGCGCAACGGATTGATGTCGAGCCCCCCACGTCGGGTGTATCGCGCATACACCGACAGCTTGATGGGTTGGCAGCGGCGCCAGATGTCCATGAATATGCGCTCGACGCAGGGCTCGTGAAACTCGTTGTGATCGCGAAAGCTCACGATGTATGCGAGCAGACCAGCCTGCTCGATCGGCGGCCCGCTGTAGCGCAGCTGGACGCTACCCCAGTCGGGTTGGCCGGTCACGAGACAGTTGCTCTTGAGCAAGCGGCTGGTGAGCGTCTCTGTAACCAGCGGCTGGGTGAGGTCGCTGGAGAGGAGTTCGGGCGCGGGCTGGTACAGCGTGCATTCGATGTCGAGTCGATCAAGGTCGAGGCCGTCCAGCTCCTGCACCTGTTCGCGATCGAACATTTCAGGTGCCACGAGCTTGACGCCGATGCCTCCGGCGCGTTCGCTGCCGCGCCAAAGCGCCTCGCTCAGGTCGGCACGCAGGCGTTCGCGCACAGCTTCGGGATCGGCAAACACGCTGCTGTTGAAGCTGTTGAGGTACAGCTTCAACGATTTGCTTTCGATGATGTTGGGTGTCTCGCACGGTATGGTGAAGTGAGCGATCGCCAACTGTGGCTTGCCGCGTCCATTGAGCCAACTCAACTCGAATGCGGTCCAGAGGTCGGCACCGAAGAACGGGAGCGCGTCGTTCCGGATGCCGAGCGCATCGCGCTGTGTTGCCCGGGCGATCGGAAACAGGAGGCCGGCGTCGTAGTGGTCGGCATAGGTCGAAACGCGGCCGAGCTGCGATTGTTCGGGGCTGTTGTCGAGGCTCATTCGCGCTTTGCTGATTGAAGGAAAGGCACGATGTGCTCCAGGAGGATCTGCACCACCTGCGGCGGCAGGTCGTGCCCCATGCCGGGGACGGAGACGAATCGCGCTCCAGGTATGCGCCGCGCCGTGTCCTGACCGCAGGCCATCGGCACCAGCGGATCGGCAGCGCCATGAATGACGAGCGTCGGGCTGGAAATGCGCGCCAGCGTTGCTTCGCGACCAGCGTCGGCGCCGATCGCCAGCATCTGCCGCACCACGCCCGCCGGTCGATACGCGCGGCGCAGCCCCCGGGTGATTCGGTCTCTGATCGCCTGCTCGTCCTGCGGATAGGCCGGGCTGGAGATCAGGCGAACAAGACCCAGGCTGTGCGCCACGAGCGCCGCCTCGGTCCTGCTGGCAGGCCGCCGCATGAGTGCCGCGGCCACGTCGACCCGCGGCCCCGGCAGATTGCGTGCGCCGCTCGAACTCATGATGCTGACAAGGCTCGCGGTGCGCTCGGGCGCGCTAGCCGCCAAGCGCTGGGCAATCATTCCGCCCATCGAAGCGCCGATCACGTGAGCGTGTGCGATACCCAGCGTGTCAAGGACGCCGAGCGAATCGTTCGCCATGTCCTGCAACGCGTAGGCAGAACGTACCGGCAGGCCGATGCGCTGCCGAACGCTCTGCCAGACCAGGTTGCCGGTTCCGGCCTCATCGAAGCCCTGGCTCAGGCCGATGTCGCGGTTGTCGTGCCGCACCACACGAAATCCCGCAGCGACCAGTGGCCTGACGAAGTCGTCGGACCAGGCAATCAACTGCATGCCCAGCCCCATGATCAACAGGACGACGGGACGCTCTGCGCCACCCGTGTCCTCGACCTCGATCTGGATGCCGTTCGCTGTCAGTTTCATACGTTTCAATCACGCGCGAGGGGCACCCGCGCCGTTCCTGCAGTGCTTAGATGAATTCCCGCTCGCGCAACCATTTGGTCGCGACCCACTTCTCGCCTGCGAGCACGGGTGCGCCGCCGTGCAGCGTGCGCGTCGCCGGGTCCGGCCGCTCGTAGCTGAAGAAAACGCCGGTGCCGCGCACAGGTGCAACCTCGAGCCCGACGTCGGGGAAGATGGTGGCGCCGCCCTGTTCGGGCTCCTGCAGATACATCACGAGCGTTGCCACCCGCTGGCCGCCTCGCCGCAGGATGGTCGGCGTGCCGGGCTCCGCGGGATCGAAATAGTCGTAGTGCGGCCGATATTGCGCGCCCGGCCGATAGCGCAGCACCTGCAGCCCTTCGCCGAACTCCAGCGGCCATTGCAGCAACGTCGCGATGCGCTGCTCCAGCCGCGCCACCACCGCATTCTCGCCGCGCTCGAAGAACATTCCATCGCTGGTGCGGTCGACATTGAGCGCCTCGCCGCCGGTTTGCGTCTCGACCGTGAGGGAGCGCGCAAGCCGCAGGCGCGCGGCCGCAATGAGCCCGTCGCATTCATCGTCCGACAGCAGGCTGCCGAACACGACGATGCGCGGATGACGCATCGTCTGCAGCACCTCGACAGGACGATCGCCGACATGAATACGCAGCGGCGAAGCCGAAAGATCCGGCCCCGGCATTGGGCTGCTTGCAGCCTCGAGGACGGCGCCGCCCGCAGCCGGAGATTCCACATCTGCCAGTGCGATGTCCACAACGTCGCTGTGCCAGCCGGCGTCGCGCATCGACGCCCGAAGGCTGGACGCCGAATGTCCCGCAGCGATCTGGGCAACCAGCCAAGCGCGCAGTTCAGGGCTGATCGCCTGCCCAGGACTCATGCCGCTTTCCTCCGGTACACGAGCCGATCGACCCTGGACGCCTGCGGGTCGAACGCATAGCCTTCCAGATCGAACTTCTCCAGCGCTTTGGGCGTGGCCGCCTTGTGCAGCACGGCCCAGCGTGCCATCAGGCCGCGGGCGCGCTTGGCGAAGAAACTGACAATCTTGTACTTGCCGCCTTTCCACTCCTCGAACACGCACTCGATCACGCGTGCCTTAAGCACCTTCTCGTCGACGGACTTGAAATACTCCTGCGAAGCCAGGTTGACGACGACCGGTGTGCGGTCAGCCAGAAGGCGCTCGTTCAGGTACTCGGCAATGCGTGAACCCCAGAAAGCGTAGAGATCCTTGCCGCGACGATTGGCCAGCGCAGTTCCCATTTCGAGCCGGTAAGGCTGAAGGCGGTCGAGCGGGCGCAGCACACCGTACAGACCGCTCAGGATGCAGATGTGGTCCTGCGCCCAATTCAACTGAGCCATGCTCAGCGTCTTCGCGTCGAGGCCGCCATACACGTCGCCATCGAACGCCAGCGCGGCCTGCTTCGAATTCACCGCGGTGCCTTTGGAGGACCACGCTGCATAGCGGCCCACGTTGAGCGCAGACAGCTTGTCGGACAGATGCATGAGCGCAGCGATTTGCTGCGGCGACTTCTCGCGCAAGAGCCTGATGAGTTCGGCCGAAGGGCCGCGCGGGCCTTCGAAATTCGGCTGCGTGGCGGGCAGCGCGTCCGGCACCGGAGTGTCATAGTCCAGCGACTTGGCAGGTGAAAGCAGAAAAAGCATCGCTCAATTATCTGCGGCCGAGAGGATCGACGAGCAACGCTGCGACGGTGCGGGGCACAGTCGAATAAAATTTCCCGCCCATCCACCCACAAGCGGCATCCTGCGGGATGCCGCTCGTCTTTGCACCGCCATGAGCGACACCTTGCTTCAACCGGGCCTCGAGAGCCTGCCCAAATCCTTCGAACCGGCCGCCATCGAGGCGCACTGGGGTCCCGAATGGGAGAGGCGCGGCTATTCGGTCGCAGGCCACCGCGGCAGCGGACAGGCGAAGGACGGCGAGCCGTCGTTTGCCATTCAGCTTCCCCCGCCCAACGTGACGGGCACGCTGCACATGGGCCATGCTTTCAACCAGACCATCATGGACAGCCTTGCGCGCTACCACCGCATGAAGGGCGACAACACGCTGTGGGTGCCGGGCACCGACCACGCTGGCATCGCGACGCAGATCGTGGTCGAGCGCCAGCTGCAGGAACAGAAGCTCAGCCGCCACGAATTGGGCCGGAAGAACTTCGTCGCCCGCGTGTGGGAGTGGAAGGAAAAGTCGGGCAACACGATCACCAACCAGATGCGCCGCATGGGCGACACGGTGGACTGGAGCCGCGAATACTTCACGATGGACGAGAAGCTTTCGTCCGTCGTCACCGACACCTTCGTAAAGCTTTACGACGAAGGCATGATCTACCGCGGAAAACGGCGGGTGAACTGGGACCCGGTGCTCATGACGGCTGTCAGCGACCTCGAAGTCGAAAGCGAGGAAGAAGACGGCTTTCTCTGGCACATTGCCTATCCGCTCGAAGACGGGTCGGGCTCGTTGACGGTTGCAACGACGCGGCCCGAAACGATGCTCGGCGACGTGGCGGTGATGGTCCATCCCGAAGATGAGCGCTACCGGCACCTGATCGGCCAGCGTGTCAGGCTGCCATTGGTGGATCGTCTGCTACCGGTGATTGCCGACGAGTACGTCGACAAGGAATTCGGTACCGGTGTGGTGAAGGTCACGCCTGCGCACGACCAGAACGACTATGCCGTGGGCCAGCGTCACGGACTGCAAATCATCGGCATCCTGACGCTCGACGCAACCATCAACGACAAGGCGCCCGACAAGTACCGCGGACTCGATCGCTTCGCGGCGCGCAAAGTCGTGGTGGCCGACCTCGAGGCGCTCGGCCTGCTGGTCGAAACCAAGAAGCACAAGCTCATGGTGCCGCGCTGCGCGCGCACCGGGGCAGTGGTCGAACCGATGCTGACCGACCAATGGTTCGTCGCCATGACCAAACCCGACGCCAGCGGCCAGTCGATCGCGCAGAAGGCCATCGACGCGGTGCGCTCGGGCGAGGTGAGCTTCGTGCCGGAGAATTGGGTCAATACCTACAACCACTGGATGGAGAACATCCAGGACTGGACCATCTCGCGGCAACTCTGGTGGGGCCACCAGATTCCGGCTTGGTACGACGAGGACGGCGGCGTTTACGTTGCCTGCAGCGAGGCCGAGGCGCAGGCCAAGGCGCCGGGCAAGAAGCTCACGCGCGACGACGACGTGCTCGATACCTGGTATTCGTCGGCACTGGTGCCCTTCTCGTCGCTGGGCTGGCCCGAGAAAACGCAAGACTTCGATCTTTACCTGCCGTCGAGCGTGCTCGTCACCGGCTACGACATCATCTTCTTCTGGGTCGCGAGGATGATCATGATGACAAAGCACTTCACCGGCCGAGTGCCGTTCAAGCACGTCTACATTCACGGTCTGGTGCGCGATTCGCACGGCCAGAAGATGAGCAAGTCCGAGGGCAACGTGCTCGACCCGGTCGACCTGATCGACGGCATCGCGCTGCCCGAACTGCTGGACAAGCGCACGCAGGGCCTGCGCCGGCCGGAAACCGCGCCCACTGTGCGCAAGACCACGCAGAAAGAATTTCCGGACGGTATTCCGGCATTCGGCGCCGACGCGCTGCGCTTCACCTTCGCGTCGCTGGCTTCGCTCGGGCGCAACATCAACTTCGATCCGAAACGCTGCGAGGGCTATCGCAACTTCTGCAACAAGCTCTGGAACGCGACCCGCTTCGTCCTGATGAACTGCGAAGGCAAGGATTGCGGGCTGCGCGAGCACACAAAAGAAGAGTGTGCGATCGGCGGCCCCGCCCACGGCTATCTGAACTTCAGCCAGGCGGACCGATGGATCGTTTCGCAACTGCAGCGCATCGAAGCCGAAGTGGCCAAGGGCTTCGACGAATACCGGCTCGACAACGTGGCCAACGCGATCTATCAATTCGCCTGGGACGAGTTCTGCGACTGGTACCTTGAAATTGCCAAGGTACAGATCCAGCAAGGCAGCGAGGCCCAACAACGCGCCACCCGCCGCACGCTGATCCGCACGCTCGAGACGCTGCTGCGCCTGGCGCATCCGGTCATTCCTTTCATCACCGAAGCGCTGTGGCAACAGGTCGCGCCAGTGGCCGGCCGCGAAGGCGAGTCGGTCATGATCGCGGCGTACCCCAAGAGCCAGCCGGAAAAAATCGACGAAACCGCTGAGGCACACGTCGCGCAGCTCAAGTCGCTGGTCGATGCCTGCCGCACGCTGCGTGGGGAGATGAGCGTGTCGCCTGCCACACGGCTTCCGCTCTACGCCATGGCCGACGACGCAGCGAGCAGCAACTTCTTGCGCGAAGGCGCGCCGGTGCTGCAGGCCCTGGCCAAACTGAAGGAAGTCAAGGTCTTCGACGACGCGGCCGCCTGGGCCGCAGCGGCCGAGGCAGCGCCGGTTGCGGTGGTCGGAGAATTTCGCCTCTGCCTGCACATGGAGATCGACAAGGCTGCCGAAACGTTGCGCATCGCCAAGGAGGTCGCGCGGATCGAAGGCGAAGTCCTGAAGGTGAACGCCAAACTGGACAACGAGGCGTTCGTCGCAAAAGCGCCCACGGCCGTGATCGCGCAGGAACGCAAGCGCCGCGCCGACTTCGGCGCCACGCTTGAAAGGATGCGTGAGCAGCTTGTGCGCCTCGGCTGACATCATCGTGCAGCAGTAACCTTTAGTATTCGGGTGCGGCGCCCGGAGCACCGCTTTCACCCGATTCATCTACCCCTCGATCTGACGCAAAAGCCCATGTCCACTTCTCCGACGCGCATTCGCAAGGCCGTGTTTCCCGTAGCAGGCTTCGGTACCCGGTTTCTGCCGGCGACCAAGGCACAGCCCAAGGAAATGCTTCCGGTGGTCGACAAGCCCCTGATCCAGTACGCGGTGGAAGAAGCCTATGCCGCCGGCATTCGGGACATGATCTTCGTCACGGGGCGAAACAAGCGGGCGATCGAAGACCACTACGACACTGCGTACGAACTCGAAAGTCAGCTGGAGGCGAGCAACAAGACGGAGCTGCTCAGCATCGCGCGATCCGTGATGCCCGATGACATGACCTGCTCGTATGTGCGCCAGCCGCGCATGCTGGGGCTCGGCCACGCGGTGCTGTGTGCGGAACACCTGGTTGGCAACGAGCCTTTCGCGGTGCTGCTCGCCGATGACCTGATGGTTGGCCCCGTCGGTGGTGAACCGGTTCTGGCACAAATGACACGCGCCTTCGCCAAGCTCGGCAGTTCGCTGCTGGCAGTCCAGGAGGTGCCGCTCGATCAGGTCAAGCGCTATGGCATCGTTGCCGGCCAGACCGTCGAGGAAGGGCTGATCAAGGTCGACCGCATGGTCGAGAAGCCGAAGCCGGAAGATGCGCCCTCTCGCCTGGGGGTGGCGGGCCGCTACATCCTCACCCCGGGCGTATTCGCGGAAATTCGCAACCAGCCCAAAGGCGCGGGCGGAGAGATCCAGCTCACCGACGGCATCGCGTCGCTCATGAGCAAGGAAGCGGTCTATGCGTATGCCTACAAGGGCGTGCGCTACGACTGCGGCAGCAAGGAAGGTTTTCTGCAAGCCACGGTCGAACTCGCGCTTGCGCATCCCGAAGTGGGTGGCCAGTTCCGCGACTATCTCAAGAGCCTGGAACTCTAGGCGCAACTGCAAGCCGTTCGACGAAGCGGGCGACCTCTTCATCGCCGATCGGAGTCAGTGGCAGATCGAAAGCTTCGCGCAACCGCACCACCAGCGCCTGTGCCAACAGCGCGTTCAAGGCCAACCCAGGGTGGTGATCGTGCACCAACGTGTTCCGCGGATCGTCGCCGGCAGTGTTGGTGACGCGCAGACTTGACCCTATTGCCACCGTCCTGTAAGCCGGCTTTCCGTCCGCACCCCGCGAACCCCATCGAGATCTGAACCAGGCTGCGTCGTCGAAGAAGGCAACGCGGGGCTGTCCGATCGCCAATTGCCGAATGGCGCCGTTGAAACCTTCGAGCGCGGTGGCGATGTTCGCGGTTTCGGCACCTGAATGCCAACGATCGAAGTAGTCTGGATCGTCTGCTTCGTTGCCGATACCCAGCAGGAGCACGCGTGTGAACGGGTGGGACGCGTGGATCAAGGCGACCGCATCGCCGATCTCGCCGGCGCAGTAGTCGACGACCTGGCGCAGTTCGGCGGCCAACGGGTCGCGCGCCTGCAAATCCAGCAACCCGGCCCAGTTGTTCAAGCCGATCCGAATCACCACCACGCCGCGCTTCCAGCGTTCGGGCTCCTCGTCCATCAGCGCGACCAAGCGTGGGGCCTGCCGAAAGCGACCCTTCACGAGGTTCTTGCAGGCAGCGCCCGAGTTCGCGAAGTTGTAGAGGTAATCTTGCTTCTTGGGCGCTCGGGCACCCGGCAAACCCACAAGTTCCCGCGCCCGGGCCACCCACCCCGGCCGGCCCCAACTCACCCAGGGCCCGAGGTCGAGTTCGTGGCCTCGCAGCCGCACCAGCACCTCGGTCCATTGAAAGGTATGCGGTCGCCGCTCTCCGCCGCGCTCGGTCGAGTCGGCCGGAAACGAGACCTGGTCCTGGTAGGAGTGGCTGTTCGAGTCACCCAGCACCGCAAGCGGAATCGTGGCAGCAGGCGCGTCTGCGCCACCCGATTCAGAGCGCGTTCCGTCGCTCCACATGGACAACGTCAGTATCGTGGCTGAAAGTGCCAGCACGGAAACGGAAGCGGCGACAGTACGCGCATTCCGCTTCATTGCGGCGCGCTTTCAACGGCGCCGCAGCACGTGAATGAAGTCGGCGCCCGACGTCTGCTGCTCGACCAGGTCATTGCCGGTCTGCCGCGCAAAAGCCTGGAAATCGCGCACAGAGCCTGCATCCGTCGACACCACTCTCAGCAACTCCCCGCTCTGCATGTCGTTGAGCGACTTCTTCGCCTTCAAGATGGGCAACGGGCAGTTCAGCCCGCGAGTGTCGATTTCCTTGTGGATGTGCATTGCAGAGTCCTTGTTGCGCCGATTCTAGGCAGGTCGTTCCATGAACTTCGGCTCGTATCCCCGGGTGCGCAACCAGTCCGCCAGCGCGTAACCCGTGCCCGCAGGCCAGCACTTGAGCGCCTCCAGGTCGTAGAGCCGATAGTCGGCCAGCTCGGGCGACAGCCGCACCTCGCCGTCTGCCACTGCGTGGTAGGCGATGATCACCTGATTCATGCGCTGGAAGTCGTAGACGCCGACCAGCGTCAAAGCGCTGGCGTCGAGATTGGTCTCTTCCTTGATCTCGCGCGCGATGCCATCCTGGGGCGTCTCTCCCGCCTCCATGAAGCCGGTGATCAACGCGTACATCTTGTTTGTCCATGCCGCATTGCGGGCCAGCAGCACCCGGCCGCGGTACTCGACGATTGCCGCCAGTACCGGCGTCGGGTTGTTCCAATGCGTCCAGCCGCAGGAGGGGCAGCGCAGGCGCGACCTCAACCCGCCGTCCTCGACCGATTCGATCGAGGCCAGCGGCGTCGCGCACGCCGTGCAGAAAGTGGGTCCGGACATCGCGCGCGTCAGGCGGGGAAGACGCCGGTGGACAGGTAGCGGTCGCCGCGGTCGCACACCACGAACACGATGGTGGCGTTCTCGACCGTCTTGGCTATATGGAGCGCGACCCACAACGCGCCGGCTGCAGAGATGCCCGCGAAGATGCCCTCCTCCCGTGCCAGCCGCCGGCACATCTCCTCGGCGCTGTCCTGGCTCACGTTGACGACGCGGTCGACGCGGTCGGGCTCGTAGATCTTGGGAAGATATTCCTGCGGCCACTTGCGAATGCCCGGAATGCGGGAGCCTTCCTCGGGCTGCGCACCCACGATCTGCACCGCGGAGTTCTTCTCCTTGAGAAACCGGGAGACACCGGTGATGGTGCCGGTGGTGCCCATCGCGCTGACGAAGTGCGTGATGCGGCCGTCTGTGTCGGCCCAAATCTCGGGCCCGGTGGTCTCGTAGTGAATGCGCGGGTTGTCTGCGTTGGCGAACTGGTCGAGCACGCGACCCTTGCCCTGCGCCACCATCTGTTCGGCCAGATCGCGTGCGTATTCCATGCCGCCGCTCTTCGGCGTGAGCACAAGCTCGGCGCCAAAGGCCTTCATGGTTTGGGCGCGCTCGATAGACAGGTCTTCCGGCATGATCAAGACCATGCGGTAGCCCCTGATGGCGGCCGCCATGGCCAGCGCGATGCCGGTGTTGCCGGAGGTCGCCTCGATCAGGGTGTCGCCAGGCTTGATTTCGCCGCGCTCCTCGGCGCGCCTGATCATCGAAAGCGCGGGCCGATCCTTGACCGAGCCCGCAGGATTGTTGCCCTCCAGTTTGCCGAGAACCACATTGCCCCGCTCGGCGTTTGCAGCTGCGTCGATACGCTGCAGCGCGACCAGCGGCGTCCTGCCGATCGCGTCTTCAATCGTCGGGTATTTCATTCAGGCACTGTGCCATAATTTTGGGCTGCCTTCGTTCTGTGCCCGGGTGGTGAAATTGGTAGACGCAGGGGACTCAAAATCCCCCACCGAAAGGTGTGCCGGTTCGATTCCGGCCCCGGGCACCACAGCACGAACGTCGGCTCGGCTAGAGACGGATCACGTCCATCAGCGAGTCGGACTCCGGCTGTTCATCGCCCGAGAGCATTGCCGATGCGTGGCGAGCCGCATCGGCCGCTGCCATTGCATCCTCTGCACACTTGATCAGCTCCGCCTTGCGCTGCGCCGGATCGAGCAGAGTGAAGTCCTTCATCAACGTCTGGCCGACCTGCAGCGCCACAGCCGAAGCGGTGAGGCACATGTGAATGCTTGCGCGAACCCGGTTGCCATAGTCGTTCTCCTCCTGGATTCTCAGCTCTGCCTCCTGCATCGTCGGCGGGAGCACGCCGATGTCGGTGGGCGCGAAATACGGTACGGGTTGCATGCCGAGGTACCTCGTTGCGATCACTTCCTCGATCGCGGCTCGCGCCTTGTCCAACGTTTCCAGGTCCGGGTTTTCCACGGCGCTCATCCTACCGTAGGGGATGCGGACTTGAAAGACGCAGCGCGGGGCGTGCCGATGTTTGCCATGAGGCTGGGCATGCAGACCCCATTCTTCATTTGCCGCTCTCGCGGTCTTCCATTCGGGTGGGGACGAACTCGCTTGCGAGTGCCATCCAGGTCGCATGGAGAACATCGATCTCGCCGAGCTTTTGTTCCATCAGTTCCACGTCGAGCATGCCGCCGTCCATGACGGCTTTCATCATGTCGTGGTGCTGGTCACTAGCCCGCTTCCAGGCGTCATAGGCTTCGACGAACTTGTCTTGCGTAGGCATCACGGCGCCTTTGGATCGTTGCCCGCCGATGCCTCGGCAGCGCGGTGCTGTTCTTTACCTTCGCGCGGCGGAGGACCGTCCGCCTCGAGGTCGGCCACACGGAGTTCTGCTTCCGTGGGCAGGTTGGCCGGGGACAGTGCAGGTGCCGAGCCGGTACCGCGGGATGGCGAGGAATTGGTCATGGTTAAACACTCCTTCAATCTGCAAGCTACACCCGGGCAGCCCTTGCTATGTGTAGGAGCGGACCGCAGCGACGGCGCTGCAGGTGCCGAATTGCGGTCAAGAAGCGGGTCGCAGTCCGCTCGCGACCGTGGGATGACGCAGGCGCAGGCGCAGTTCGCGCTTGAGCCGCGTATTGTCGAGCCGCCTCGACTCGCCCATGAAGCTCAACAGGCTGGGCGGGAGTTGCGTTCCGGCCGCAACCCGCGCAATGCGCGGCGGGCGTGCAAGGCCGAACAGGTCGGCAGCGAGATCGACGTAGTCGCCCATCTTGAGTTCGCTGTCGTCGCTGACATGGAACACGCGTTGCGGACCGCCACGCCAGAGTGCGGCAACGCACGCGCGCGCCAGATCGTCTGCATGGATGTGGTTGGTATAGACGTCGTCTTCGGCGCACAAGACCGGTGTGCCTTTTTGCAGGCGCTCGCGCGGCGTTCCGCCTTCGCGATCGAGCGCGTAGATACCAGGAATGCGAAGGATTCGAACTGCAACCCCCGCGCGCCCGAGCCAGCGGACGCTGCGCTCGGCATCGACGCGCCGGTGCGCACGCTGGGTGGCGGGCCGCAGCATACGCGTCTCGAAAACCTGCGCGCCGCCGCAGTCGCCGTAGACACCGCTGGTCGAGCCATAGACCAGCGCCGAGGGCAACGAACGCAACCGTAAGGCGCGCACCAGCGCAGTGGTCCGGTCGTCGCGCCACCCGTGTGCGCCGTCGTCCCGCTCCCGGCGCGCCGGCGGTGCGAGGTGCAGCACGCGGGTCGCGAGCCCGGAGAGCCGGCCGAGGCTTTCGGGTGCGTCGAGATCGGCCAGGATCGGCGTCACGCCCACCTGCCGCAGCAAGACCACGCGCTCGGGCGACGAAGTCAGCGCAAGCAGTCGAACGCGCCCTCGCAGCAAACGCGCTGCACGCAGGCCGATGTCGCCGCAGCCGACCACGAGCACCCGCTCGCGCCTGAAGCGCGAAGGCTTCGCGCCGAGAGGGCTGTTGATTGAAGGCAAAATCGAATTCCCGCTTTTGAATCAGAGCCCAAGAATACCCATGACCAGTGCAGCGCCGAATGAAGCGGGCTTCCAGATCACCGTCGAACCGAGCGGACGCCATTTCACCGCGCATGCGGATGAAACCATTCTCACCGCAGGCATCCGCCAAGGCATCGGCCTGCCCTACGGCTGCAAGGATGGCGCCTGCGGTTCGTGCAAGTGCAAGAAGCTTTCGGGCAACGTCAGGATGGGCACTCACCAGAGCAAGGCGCTGAGTGCCGAGGAGGAACTCGCCGGCTTCGTGCTGACCTGCTGCGCGCATGCCCTGGACGATGTCGTTCTCGAATCACGTCAGGTGACCGACGTCAACGCCTTCCCGGTTCGGAAGATGCCCGCACGCGTGCTCGCGTTGACCAAGAAATCGCACGACGTGCTGATGCTGCGCCTGCAATTGCCGGCCGGCGAGCCTTTGCAGTTCCATGCCGGACAGTACGTCGAGTTCATCCTGCGAGACGGCACCCGGCGCAGCTATTCGATGGCGAACGCACCGCATACGCTGGGCGAACCCGGCACCGGCATCGAACTGCACATCCGGCATTTGCCGGGCGGCAAGTTCACCGACCATGTGTTCGGCGGCATGAAGGAGAAGGACATCCTGCGCATCGAAGGGCCTTACGGCAGCTTCTTCCTGCGCGAGGATTCCGCCAAGCCGATGGTGCTGCTGGCCTCCGGCACCGGGTTTGCGCCGTTGAAGGCGCTGCTGGAACACATGAAGTTCAAGGCCGTCGACCGGCCGACGACGCTGTACTGGGGCGGGCGACGCCCCGAAGACCTCTACATGGACGACTGGGTCCGCCTGCAGTTGGCCGACATGCCGAACCTGCGCTACGTGCCGGTGGTGTCGAACGCCGTACCGCAGGACGATTGGCGCGGACGCACCGGCTTCGTTCACCGCGCGGTTCTCGAAGATTTCCCGGACCTGTCGGGTCACCAGGTGTATGCCTGCGGCGCACCGATCGTGGTGGACTCGGCCAAACGGGACTATGTGGCTCAGGCTGGATTGCCCGAGGACGAGTTCTTTGCGGACGCGTTCACGACAGAAGCAGATAAGGCTTTGCCTTAGATGCGGGGGTGCGCCCCCAAAGCACAATGGCGGCCATGAACGCCAGACACTTCTTCTTCACCCTCGTTTTCGCCGCAGCCCTTCTCGCGTCGGCCCAAGCCGCGGCACAACAGCAGCGCACCATCCGCCTGGTCGTGCCCTACGCCCCCGGCGGTCCCATCGACGTCACGGCGCGCGCGCTGGCGGAACGCGTCAAGGATTCGCTCGGCACCGTCATCATCGACAACAAGCCTGGCGCCGGCGGAAACATCGGTGCCGACGCGGTGGCAAAAGCCGCACCGGACGGCCTCACCATCGGCATTGCGGCAACCGCCACGCATGCGGTCAATCCGTGGCTCTACACGAAGATGCCATTCAACGCGGCCGCCGATTTTGCGCCGATCACGCAGATGGTCCGCGTGCCGAACGTGCTGGTGATGAACGCCGACACCGCACAGCGCCTGAAGATCAACACGCTGCCCGATCTGATCGCCTATGCCAAGGCAAATCCGGCGAAGCTCAACTACGGCAGCGGCGGCAACGGCAGCGCCGGGCACCTGGCAGGCGAACTGTTCAAGAAGGAAGCCGGCATCTTCGCGCTGCACATTCCATACAACGGCGGCAATCCGGCACAGCTCGCGCTGCTGTCCGGACAGGTCGACTTCAATTTCGACAACCTGGCGACGGCAGCACCGAACATCCGATCGGGCAAGCTCAAGGCGATCGCAGTGACCACGGCCGAGCGCAACGGTGCGCTGCCCGAAGTGCCTACGGTGGCTGCCACGCTGAGGGGCTTTTCTATCGACACCTGGTGGGGCCTGGTGGCACCGGCCGGGACGCCCGCCGACGTGGTCGCCAAGCTCAATCAGGCCTTCGTCGCCGCACTCAACGCACCGGAGACGAAGACGCGCTTCGCATCGCTGCTGGCAGAGCCCGTGGCCAACACCCCGGAGCAATTCGGCGCCTTCATGAAGAGCGAACTCGCGAAGTACGAGAAGGTGGTCAAGGCCACCGGCGCCAAGGTCGACTGAAGCGATTCACTCGCCCAGGTAGGCGGCACGAACCTTCGGATCGCGCAGCATGACCTTGGCATCGCCGCTCATGGTGATCAGGCCAGACTCCATGACGTAGCCGCGGTCGGCAAGCTGCAGCGCCCGGCTCGCGTTCTGCTCGACCAGGAGCACGGTGACGCCCTGGTCGTAGACCTGCTTCACCACCTCGAAGATCTTGTCGACCATGATCGGCGACAGGCCCATGGAAGGTTCGTCGAGCAGCAGCACCTTGGGCCGGGCCATCAGCGCACGACCCATGGCGAGCATCTGCTGCTCACCGCCCGACATGGTGCCTGCCAGCTGGTCCTTGCGCTCCTTGAGGCGCGGAAAGGTCGTGAAGACGCGGTCCATGTCTTTCGCGATTTCCGCCTTGTCCTTGCGGATGTAGGCACCGATCTGCAGGTTCTCGGTGATGGTCATGCGGGTGAACACGCCTCGGCCTTCGGGCACCATCACAAGCCCCTCGGCCACCAGGTCCCATGCGCCGCGGCCCTTGATGCTGCGGCCGAGAAACTGGATATCGCCTTCGCCGTAAGGCAGCGTGCCGGTGATCGCTTTCATGGTGGTCGTCTTGCCGGCACCGTTGGAGCCGATCAGCGAAACAAGTTCGCCTTCGTGAACCTGGAAGTCGATGCCCTTCACGGCCTGAATGCCGCCATAGGCAACCTTGAGGCCGCTGACCTTCAGCAGCAAGGGGCCGGTGGCGGCGGGTGCGGCCGGTGCGGACACCACGGGGGTGGCGGTTTCGCTCATCTCAATGTCCTCCGGTGCCGAGGTAGGCCTCGATCACCTTTTCGTTCTTCTGCACGTCGGCGGGCGTTCCTTCGGCGATCTGCTTGCCATAGTCGAGCACCGTCACGCGGTCGCACAGGCCCATCACGAGCTTCACGTCGTGCTCGATCAGCAGGATGGTGCGGTCGTCCTTGCGAATGCGGTCGATCAGTTCGCGCAGCAGCACCTTCTCGGTCGCGTTCATGCCCGCGGCGGGCTCGTCGAGCGCGATCAGTTGCGGATCGGTGGCCAGCGCGCGGGCGATCTCCAGGCGGCGCTGGTCGCCATAGCTCAGCGTGCGGGCCTTGTAGTCGGCGTACTTGGCGATGCCGACGTATTCGAGCAACTGGTAGGCACGGTCGGCGATCGCGGCTTCTTCGGCCTTGAAACCGCCGGTTCGGAAGATGGCGCCGAGCACGCCCGAATGGGTGCGAACGTGGCGTCCCACCATCACGTTTTCGATGGCCGTCATCTCAGCGAAGAGCCGGATGTTCTGGAAGGTGCGGGCGATGCCGGCCTTGGCGACTTCGTGCACCGCCGTCGGTCGGTAGGGCTTGCCGGCGAGCTCGAAACTCCCGCTGTCGGGCGTGTAGAGGCCGGTGATCACGTTGAAGAACGTCGTCTTGCCGGCGCCGTTCGGGCCGATCAAGCCGTAGACCTGGCCGCGTGTGATCTTCATGCCGACATCGGACAGCGCCTGGAGGCCGCCGAAGCGCTTGGAAATGCCGCGAACGTCGAGGATGGTGTCTGTCATTGTTGTGGTCCTCTCGTCACGGATTGATCGACATCGGCCGCGAGGCGTCGCCCGGCAGTTGGTCCGAGGGCGTTGCCACGCCGGGCGCATGCGCCTGCGTCGAACCTGGCAGCGTGGACGGCGGCCCGCCCTTGCGAATGAGCGACTTCCCATGTTCCGGCGACGGCCACAGGCCGCGGGGGCGCACCAGCATGATGACGATCATCGCCAGCGCGATGAACAACTGGCGCAGGATCGACGCATCGAGGCGGCCGTCGGTCATCGCCTGCAATGGCCCTGCCACATAGCGCAGCACCTCGGGCAATGCAGCCAGCAGCACGGCCCCCAGGATCACCCCCGGCAGATGGCCGATGCCGCCAAGCACCACCATCGCGACGATCATCACCGACTCCATGAGGCTGAAGGACTCGGGCGACACGAACCCCTGGAAGGCGGCGAACATCGCGCCCGACACGCCGCCGAAGCTCGCGCCCAGGCCGAAGGCCAGCAGCTTCATGTTGCGGGTATTGATGCCCATGGCCTTGGCGGCGATCTCGTCTTCGCGGATCGCCATCCAGGCGCGGCCAACGCGCGAGAGTTGAAGGCGATGGGAAATGATGATCGTGAAGATCACCAGCGCCAGGAACAGGTAGTAGTAGAGCGTGACCGACGAGAGGGTGTAGTCGCCGATCTTGAGCGGCTTGCCCAGGTCGAGTCCCCAGAACTTGACCGAATCGATCGCCGTGATGCCCTTGGGTCCGTTGGTGAGGTTGACCGGGTGGTCCAGGTTGTTCAGGAATACGCGGATGATCTCGCCGAAGCCGAGCGTCACGATCGCAAGATAGTCCCCGCGCAACTTCAGCGTGGGTGCGCCGAGCAGCACGCCCAGCAGCCCCGCGACACCGAGTGCCGCAGGTATCACCAGCAGCAGCGACGTGTGCAAGCCATTCGGAAACATCGCCTTGAAGGCCGGAAAGGTTTCGGTCAGGTGCGGCGACCCGAGCAAGGCGAACAGGTACGCGCCGATCGCGAAGAAGGCCACATAGCCCAGGTCGAGCAGTCCGGCGTAGCCCACCACGATGTTAAGACCCAGTGCCAGCAGCACGTAGAGCAGCGCAATGTCGGCGATGCGTACCCAGGCGTTGCCCTGGCTTTGCAGCAGCAGCGGCAGCGCCAGCACCGCGATGGCGCCGACGACGAACAAGAGGATGTTCTTGCTGTTTTTCATGGCGTGATCCCCCTCAGGCCCGGTCCGCCACCCGCTCGCCGAGCAGCCCCGATGGCCGCAGGGTGAGCATGATGATCAGCACGATGAACGCGAAGATGTCGCTGTAGTGGCTGCCGAGCACGTCGCCGGTGAGCGCACCGATGTAGCCAGAACCGATGGCTTCGATGAGGCCGAGCAGAATGCCGCCGACCACCGCACCCGCGAGGTTGCCGATGCCGCCGAACACCGCGGCCGTGAAAGCCTTGAGCCCGGGAATGAAGCCCATCGCATGCTGTGCGATGCCGTAGTTGGAGGCGTACATCACGCCCGCGACAGCGGCGAGCACCGCACCGATGATGAAGGTGGCCGAGATCACCATGTCGGGCCGGATGCCCATCAGCGCTGCGACGCGTGGGTTCTCGGCCGTGGCACGCATGGCCCGGCCGAGTTTCGTGTAGTTGACCAGCCACATCAGCACCACCAGGCAGAAGGCGGTGACGCTCAGGATCATCACCTGCGTCGGCGAGATGACTGCGCCGCCGACATGGATGGGCGTGGTCGACAGCAGGTTGGGATAGGCCTTGTTGGTCGGCTTCCAGATGATCATGGCCAGCGTCTGCAGCAGGATCGACATGCCGATCGCGGTGATGAGCGGCGCCAGCTTGGGGCTGTTGCGCAGCGGCCGGTAGGCGACCTTCTCGATCACGAAGTTGAGCGTGGCGGCGACCACGCAGGCGATGATGAGCGCGATGATGAGGACGATCCAGCCGGGCGTGCCAGGCATCGACTGCTGCATCAGGCCGATGATGGACCAGCTGGTCAGCGCCCCCACCATGAGCACTTCGCCGTGGGCGAAATTGATGAGGTTGATGATGCCGTACACCATGGTGTAGCCCAGGGCTATCAAGGCGTACATGCTGCCGAGAACCAGACCGTTGATGATCTGCTGCAGCAAGATGTCCATAAGAAATCCTTATTCTGTGGTGACACCCTTTGGGGGTGTACGACTGACCGGACGCACTGGTATGGCGCCTGGCTTCCCTTAGCTTCCCCTAGCAAAAAACCCGCCAGCATGTGTCGAGGGCGGGTTTGTGGCGGGGATTGTAGTCATGCCGCATCGCTATTCCGGTGCCTGGCCAACGGGGTTTTCCCGCTGGCGCGGGCCTCGCGACCTTCGGCCTGCAACCCAGTACCGGCGCCAGTGCGGTTCGTATCAGCCGCTTGCCTTGGCGTTGCGATTTCGCAGTTCGCGCAGCTTCTCGGCAATGCGGATTTCGAGCCCGCGCTCGACCGGCCGATAGAACGGCGGTGGATCGAGTCCGTCCGGAAGGTAGCGCTCGCCTGCCGCGAAGCCGCCCTCCTCGTCATGGGCATAGCGATAGCCACGGCCGTAGTCCAGGTCCTTCATCAAGCGGGTCGGCGCATTGCGCAAATGCATGGGCACCGGCCGCGTGCCGTCGGACTTGATGAGCGCCTTGACCTCGTTGTAGGCCTTGTAGACCGCGTTCGATTTGGGTGCGATCGCGAGGTAGACCACGCATTCGGCCAGCGCAAGTTCGCCCTCGGGTGAACCCAGGCGTTCGTAGACCTCGGCAGCATCGAGCGCGAGCCGCAGCGCGCGCGGGTCGGCCAGGCCGATGTCTTCGCTGGCCATGCGCACCAGCCGTCGTGCCATGTAGCGCGGATCGGCGCCTCCGTCGAGCATGCGCATGAACCAATAGAGCGACGCGTCGGGATCGCTGCCTCGCACCGACTTGTGCAGCGCCGAGATGGTGTCGTAGAACTGTTCGCCGCCCTTGTCGTAGCGGCGCATGCGCTCGCCGAGCACCCGCAGCAGCCAGTCGTCCGCGATCTGGTCGAGCTTCTCGGCGGTGGCCGCGACGGACAGGGTCTCGAGGGTATTGAGAAGCCGCCGTGCGTCGCCGTCGGCATAGGCCACCAGCCGGTCGACGGCGTTCGCTTCGATCGCCGGCACCGCCAGGATCGCCTGGGCGCGCGCCACGATCTGCCGCAGGTCGCTTTCCGACAACGGCTGCAGCACATACACCGCAGCGCGCGACAGCAGCGCGGAGTTCACCTCGAACGACGGGTTCTCGGTGGTCGCGCCGATGAAGGTGAAGAGACCCGATTCCACATGCGGCAAAAACGCATCCTGCTGGCTCTTGTTGAAGCGGTGGACTTCATCGACGAAGACGATAGTGCGGCGCTGCTCGAGGCCGTCGCGGGCCACGGTCGCGCGCTCGACCGCATCGCGGATGTCCTTCACGCCGCCCAGCACCGCGCTGATGCTCAAGAATTGCGCATCGAACGCATCCGCCATCAGTCGCGCGATCGTGGTCTTGCCGGTCCCGGGCGGCCCCCAGAGGATGCAGGAGTGCGGCTGCCCGGATTCGAACGCAATGCGCAGCGGCATGCCCGGCCCGAGCAGATGCTGCTGCCCGATTACCTCGCCGAGGATTTTCGGCCGCAGACGTTCGGCAAGCGGACTGTGGTTCTTTGCCGCAGCCATCGGCCCGCCAGTCACCGTTCGCGCTGCGGCGCCATTGCGCTCACTGGCGAATCACATCCGCGCCGGCCGGCGCCTTGAACGCGAATGTGCCCGAGGGCAGCGCCGGGTTGACTTCGACCTTGCCGAACTTCAGCACCGAGCGTTGGCCGAAGCTGTCGAGAATTTCGAGCGCCGCCAGCGCGTCGCCCTGAAAGCCGACCTGTACGTTCTGCAGCTGACCGTCCTTGTTCTTCGGACTCGCCTTGACCCACTGCAGGCCGTCGCGCTCGGGCGCGGCTTCGAGCGTGAAGTCGGCCTGCAGCGCGCGCAGGTCGGGCGCGGCGGCAATCAATGCAGCCGGGGTCGAACCCAGTGCCTGCGCCTGCTTGCGTTGCGTGACCTGGTTCAGGTCGGCGTCGTAGAGCCAGAGCGTTTCGCCGTCGGCGACGATGCTTTGGACGAAAGGCTTCTTGTAGTCGAACCTGAACTTGCCCGGCCGCTGGAATTCGAACCTGCCGCTCGACACCTTGGCGCGCGGCGCCTGGCCGTCGCGCGGGGGAGCCGTCACCGTCTGGGTGAATTCGGCACGACCGGACTTCACCGTTTTCACGAACGCTTCGAGGCTTTCGAGCCCACCAGCCCACGCGCCGGCCGTGGCGACCGCCATGAAGACTCCGGCGAACAACTTCTTCATCGACATTCCCGTTCCCGTCACTCGGTGCGCGTTGGCACCAGAATTTCGCGCTGGCCGCTGCCGCTCATGGCGCTCACCAGCCCGGCGTTTTCCATGTCCTCGACCAGCCGCGCGGCGCGGTTGTAGCCGATCTTCAGGTGGCGCTGCACAAGCGAGATGCTGGCCTTGCGGTTCTTCAGCACGACCTCTACCGCCTGGTCGTACATCGGGTCTTTCTCGGCACCGTCGCCGCCACCTTCACCCAGTAGATCGCCATCGCCGTCGACGGTTCCGCCTTCGAGCACTCCTTCGATGTAATCCGGCTCGCCTTGCGACTTGAGATAGGCGACCACGCGGTGAACCTCCTCGTCGCTTACGAACGCGCCATGCACGCGCACCGGCAGGCCGGTGCCGCTCGGCATGTAAAGCATGTCGCCCATGCCGAGCAGCGCTTCGGCGCCCATCTGGTCGAGGATGGTGCGCGAGTCGATCTTGCTCGACACCTGGAAAGCGATGCGGGTCGGGATGTTGGCCTTGATGAGACCGGTGATCACGTCGACGCTCGGCCGCTGCGTGGCCAGGATCAAGTGGATGCCGGCGGCGCGCGCTTTCTGCGCGAGACGGGCGATCAGTTCTTCGATCTTCTTGCCCACCACCATCATCAGGTCGGCCAGCTCATCGATGACCACCACGATGTGCGGCTCGCGGGCCAGCGGCTCCGGGCTGTCGGGCGTGAGGCTGAACGGGTTGTAGATGAATTCTTCGCGCGTCTTCGCCTCGTCGATCTTGGTGTTGTAGCCGGCCAGGTTGCGCACGCCCAACTTGCTCATCAGCTTGTAGCGGCGCTCCATCTCGGCCACGCACCAATTGAGGCCGTGCGCTGCCTGGCGCATGTCCGTCACCACCGGCGCAAGCAGATGCGGAATACCTTCGTACACCGACATCTCGAGCATTTTCGGATCGATCATGAGCAGGCGCACGTCGCGCGCCTCGGCCTTGTAGAGCAAGCTCAGGATCATCGCGTTGATGCCGACCGACTTGCCTGATCCGGTGGTGCCGGCGACCAGCACGTGCGGCATCTTGGCCAGGTCGGCCACCACCGGATTGCCGACGATGTCCTTGCCGAGGCCCATGGTGAGCATGGACCTGCCTTCGTTGTAAACCTGGGAACCGAGGATCTCGCTGAGCTTGATCGACTGCCGCTTGGCATTGGGCAACTCCAGCGCCATGAAGTTCTTGCCCGGGATGGTCTCGACCACGCGAATCGACACCAGCGACAACGACCGCGCCAGGTCTTTCGCCAAGCCGACGATCTGAGAGCCCTTGACGCCGGTGGCGGGTTCGATCTCGTAGCGGGTGATCACCGGGCCCGGCGACGCGAGCACCACGCGCACATCGACGCCGAAGTCCTTCAGCTTCTTCTCGATCAGGCGCGAGGTCATCTCCAGCGTATCGGCCGACACCGTCTCCTGGCGCGCCTGCGCAGCATCCAGCAGGTCGACCTGCGGCAGCTTGCTGTCCGGCAGCTCGCGGAACAGGGGCTTCTGGCGCTCCTTGGCGACCCGATCGCTCTTGGGCACCTCGGTCATGGCGGGTTCGATCTGCACCGGCGGTGAAGGCGCCCGGCGCTTGGCGCGGGGCAGCACGCGCAGTTCTTCGTCCGCTGCGTCGAGTTCACCGCCGTGAAAGCCCGACGCCAGTTCCTCGCGCTCGCGTACCGCTTGCTTGCCCAGCGCGATGTCTTCGGCGATCTCGCGCTTTTCGCGACGCGATTCGAACAACGAATACAGGCGCGAGCCGACGCGTTCGGCAATCTGGGTCCAGGAAAATCGAAACACGAGCGCCGAACCGATCACCCCGGCGGCAATCGCGATCAGCGCCGAGCCGGTGAAGCCCATCCACTTCACGCCCAACGGACCGACCAGGTAGCCCAACACGCCGCCACCGTGCCCGGGCAGCCGGAATTCGAGCCGGTAGAGACGCGACCATTCGAGCAGCGCACTGGCGCATAAAAGCAGCACCAGACCGAACCAGAACGCCAGGCGGCTGCGGTTGAAGCGGCCTCGCGGCGGCTGCTCGGCCGGCGCGGTCTCGCCGCCGCGCAGCCATCCGGCCAGCGATGACAGCCACACGCGCAGGCCGGCGGCCAGGCACCACCAGGCCGAGTAGCCGGCGAGAAAGTAACTGGCATCGGCCAGCCAGGCGCCGATCCGCCCGCCCCAGTTCTTGACCTCGCCGCCTGTGCCGGAAGTGGACCAGGCCGCATCCGACGGCGTGAAGCTAAGCATGGCGAGCAGCCAGTACAGCAGCACGACGAAGCCGGCGATCAAGGTGATCTCGTGCGCAAAACGCAAAGCGCGCATCCGCACGGGCTGCTCGGCCGTTGCAGGCGTCTGGAGGGTGTTGAGCGAATAGGTCATGGATGACACGGCCGCCGACCTTCACGAAAAGGCGCGCGGCTCGGAGAAACTACAACGAAAACGATCGCGGCCGCGTTGTCAGGGCAGGCGAATTGAACGCAACGACGGCTGCAAAGACCGGTGCTGCGCCGCTGCGCTGCCGGCCGGACGATCACGCGAGCGATGAGAGCCGTTCCTTGACGATCATCGAACCGTCGGGCTGGGTCTGCACGAAGCCGCGCTCCTCCAGGTCTTTCATTACCCGGCTCACCATCTCGCGCGACGCCCCGACCATCTTGGCCAGGTCCTGGCGCGATATCTTGTCGCGCACCTTGAGATTGCCCGCGCCGTCGTCGACCGCGAACTCGAGCAGCGAGCGCGCCACGCGTCCGTACACGTCCATCAGCGCCAGCGATTCGATCTTCCGATCGGCGTGGCGCAGCCGCGTGACCAGGCCCCGCATGATGTTGTACGACATGGACGAGTTCTCGGGCAGGCAGCGCGCAAAGGCCTCGCGCCCGAGCATCAGCACATCGGTCTGGACTTCGGTGCGCACGGTGGCGGAGTGCGGCTCGTCGTCGATCATGCTCATCTCGCCGATGTAGTCGCCCGGATGCAGCGTCGCAAGGATGACCTCCCTGCCTCGGCTGTCGGTGCTCATCACGCGGGCGCGCCCGGTAAGGATGATGTAGAGCGCATCCGACTTCTTTCCTTGTTCGACCACCGCTTCGGCACGCTTGAAGCGCTTCTTGACGATCGCATCCGCGATGCTCGCGGACTGGGTGGGCGTCAGCGCGGCGAACAAGGGCACGCGGCGAAGCAATTCAAGGTTGGACAGCATCGACATTCATCAATCCCCGGAGAGCGCTCGATCGATCAGCCAATGGATTAATACAATCGTGCGCATTGAAAACAACCCGACGTCCGGCGTTGAACCGAACGGTGATACTCCATAGCTATCACCCTCAAAATGTACACGCTGATGCAGCGTCAATCCTAGGTTTTCTACTCATGTCGTCTTCTCCGCGTCACGCAAAGGTTCTCATTCTCGGCTCCGGCCCCGCCGGATACACCGCGGCCGTCTACGCGGCGCGCGCAAATCTTCAGCCGATGCTGATCACGGGCATGGCGCAAGGCGGCCAACTCATGACGACGACCGAGGTCGACAACTGGCCCGCCGACGTGCATGGCGTGCAGGGACCCGACCTGATGCAGCGCTTCCTGGAGCATGCGGAACGGTTCAAGACGCAGATCGTGTTCGATCACATCTCCAAGGTCGATCTCGGCCAGCGGCCTTTCACCCTGACGGGCGACAGCGGCACCTACACCTGCGACGCCCTCGTGATCGCGACTGGCGCCTCGGCCAAGTACCTTGGCCTGGAATCCGAGCAGCACTTCATGGGTCGCGGTGTTTCGGGCTGCGCGACCTGCGACGGCTTCTTCTACCGCGACCAGGAAGTCTGCGTGATAGGCGGCGGCAACACGGCGGTCGAAGAAGCGCTCTACCTGTCGAATATCGCCAGCAAGGTGACGCTGGTGCATCGCCGCGACAAGTTTCGCGCCGAGCCGATCCTGATCGACAAGCTTCACGAGAAGGCAGCCGAAGGCAAGATCGAACTCAAGGTGCACAACACGCTGGATGAGGTGCTCGGCGACGACTCGGGCGTCACCGGCATCCGGTTGAAGAACACCCAGACCGGCGCGCTGGAGCAGATCGACCTGAAGGGCTGCTTCATTGCCATCGGCCACCACCCGAACACCGACATTTTCCAGGGCCAGGTCGACATGAAGGACGGCTACATCGTCACACGCTCCGGCTTGCAGGGCTTTGCGACCATGACCAGCATCCCCGGTGTGTTTGCGGCGGGCGACGTGCAAGACCATGTCTATCGCCAGGCGATCACCAGCGCCGGCACGGGCTGCATGGCGGCACTCGACGCACAACGCTTTCTCGAGCAGGACGGCACGCTCTGACCCGCTCATTGGCACGAGGCTATAATCCAAGGCTTTGCCGAATTCGACAGTGCGGCAAAGTCGGGCTACCGCCACCCGTTCCTGGCGAGGTCAAGCCGCAAACCACCCCGCAACTGCGTTGCACCTGGGTGCCGGCTGTTCAAAGAAAGAGTGTCCCCATGGCACGCGTATGCGAAGTAACGGGCAAAGGCCCGATGGTCGGAAACAACGTTTCCCACGCCAACAACAAAACCAAGCGCCGGTTCCTGCCGAACCTGCAATACCGCCGTTTCTGGGTCGAGACCGAAAACCGCTGGGTGCGCCTGCGTGTTTCGAGCGCTGCTTTGCGCCTCATCGACAAGAACGGCATCGACGCCGTGCTCGCAGACCTGCGTGCACGCGGCCAAGCTTAAGGAGCTGAATCATGGCAACGAGCAAAGGCGGACGCGAAAAGATCAAGCTGGAATCCACTGCGGGTACCGGCCATTTCTACACGACCAGCAAGAACAAGAAGACGATGCCTGAAAAGATGTCGATCATGAAGTTCGACCCGAAGGCGCGCAAGCACGTCGAGTACAAGGAAATCAAGCTGAAGTGATTCGCTGATCTCACCAAGAAACCCGCTGCGATCCAGCGGGTTTTTTGCTGCCTTGCGTTGTCCATTTCCGGCGCAAGAAAAAGCCGGCACGAGGCCGGCTTTATGGCGATGCAGGCGCGCATAGCGCCGCTATGTGCCGAGCGCGCGTCAGGCTCGCGCCGAACGCAGGCGCGTGGAGAACTCGCGCAACCCAGCGATACCGCTGGCTTCGGCACGATGGCACCACGCGGCAAGGTCGGCAGCCAGTTGCTCGCGCGAGTGCGAGGTGTTGAGCCACAGCTGGCGGAGTTCCTCGCGCATCGTCACCATCTTGTCGAGCACCGGGTGGGCGGCACGGGCCTGTACCAGATGCGGGCGTGCAGTAGCCGGCACCTTGTCGTCATCGCGATGCAACCAGCGCTTGGCAGCGCTCAGCACCGAAAGGTCGGCGCCCTTGGCCTTGAGCTGTGCCAGCTCGTCCTTGGTGGTGCGCCGCATTTCGCGGGCATAACCGGCCATGACTTCATAGCGGTTGGCGATGACGGCTTCGAGAGTTTTCTGATCGGCGACGGGCTGGACTTCGCCCAATCGGAGCTTTGGCGCAACCTTCTTGACCTTGGCCCAGCCCACCGCCTGCATCATGCGGATGTAAACCCAGCCGATGTCGAACTCGTACTTCTTGACCGAGAACTTCGCCGAGGTCGGATAGGTGTGGTGGTTGTTGTGCAACTCTTCTCCACCGATGATCACACCCCAGGGAGAGATATTGCGGCTGGCGTCCGGCGCCTCGAAGTTGCGATAGCCCCAATAGTGGCCGATGCCGTTGATGATGCCCGCGGCGGTGATCGGAATCCAGATCATCTGAACCGCCCACACCGTGAGGCCGAGCGCACCGAAGAGCGCGACGTTCAGCACCAGCATCACGCCGACGCCCTGCCAGCTGAACCGCGTGTACAGATTGCGTTCGAGCCAGTCGTCGGGCGTTCCGTGGCCGAAACGCTCCATCGTTTCCTTGTTCTTCGACTCGGCGCGGTACATCTCGGCGCCACGCCACAGCACCGCGTCGATACCTCGGACCTGCGGGCTGTGCGGGTCTTCTTCCGTCTCGCACTTGGCGTGGTGCTTGCGGTGGATCGCCACCCATTCCTTGGTCACCATGCCGGTGCCGAGCCAGAGCCAGAAACGGAAGAAATGCGAAGGGATGGGGCCGAGATCCATGGCCCGGTGCGTCTGTGTACGGTGCAGGAAGATCGTGACCGCCGCAATGGTGATGTGCGTGGTGACGAGCGTGTACAGCACGACCTGCCACCAAGTGAGATCCAACAAGCCGTTTCCGAGCCAGTCGAGGGCCGCGCTAAGGACGGCAGAGTCAGGAAGCAACATTGAGTTCAATACTCCATTGCCGCACGAAGGTGCGGCCTCCAGGTAACCCGCGATTTTAAAGCTTCGGCACCGGAAAAGGTGCTAAATCCTTGAGGGATCACGCGTTTCCCCTCGCCTTTGGAGCATCGCGCCTACTTCCGGTTCCATACCGCGGCAAAGAAACCGTCGGTGGCGTGTCGATGCGGCCACAGCCGGAGGTAGCGCAAGCCGCCTTCACCTCCAGCGCAAAGCCCCTCCGCGCCGGCAACTTTGAGCCCGCTCAGCACATTGGCCGCGTCCAGGAACTCGAAGTCCGGGTTGGCTGCCGCAAAAGCCTCGGCGATCGCCTCGTTTTCTTCAGGCAGCAAGCTGCAGGTGGCATAGACCAGGCGACCGCCCGACTTGACCAACCGTGCGGCGCTTTGCAGGATCGCCGCCTGCTTCACGGTCATTTCCTCAATCGATTTTGGCGATTGCCTCCACTTGAGGTCTGGATTGCGCCGCAGGGTGCCGAGCCCAGAACAGGGCGCATCAACCAGCACCCGGTCGATCTTGCCGGCCAGCCGCTTGACGCGCTCGTCCCGCTCATGCGCGATGGCGGCCGGGTGGACGTTCGACAGCTTGCTGCGCGCCAGGCGCGGCTTGAGTGCATCGAGCCGGTGCGCGGAGGTGTCGAATGCGTACAGCCGGCCCGTGCTGCGCATGGTGGCGCCGATCGCGAGTGTCTTGCCACCGGCGCCGGCGCAAAAATCCACCACCATCTCGCCTCGCTTGCCATCGAGCAGCAGCGCCAGCAACTGGGAACCCTCGTCCTGCACCTCGACGGCACCGCGGGCAAAGGCGTCGAGCTTGGCCAGGGCGGGTTTGCCGTCGATGCGCAGACCCCACGGCGAAAACGGCGTTGCGACAGCCTTGATCGCGGCCTGCGCAAGCTCCTTCTGCACGTCGGCGCGCTTGTCGTTGAGCGCGTTGACGCGCAGGTCGAGCGGCGCGGGCTGCTGCATGCTTTCCACCAGCGGCCAGAATTCCTTGCCGAGCTGCGCCTTGAGCGGCGCCACCAGCCACTCCGGCAGGTTGTGCCGATGACGTTCGAGCAGGTCCTCCTGCTTGACGGCATCGCAGTTGTCGAGCCAGCGCTTCTCGGGATCGGTCAACGCGCTTTTGAGAAAGTCGCGCGGGCCGTGAAATCCGAGGATGGCCATGCGCCGCTCCTTCGACCCGCTGCCCGAGGGCGACAAGTGGTCGAACAGCAGCTTCTTGCGCAGCACGGTGTAGACCGTCTCGGCCAGCGTGGCGCGCTCGCGCGGACCGAGTTCGCGGTGGTCGCGAAAGAACCGCGAAACGACCTGATCGGCCGGATGATCGAATTTCAGGACCAGGCCGACCAGGTCGGCGCAGGCTTCAAGCAGGGCTTTGGGGTGCATGCGCCATTGTCTCAGCCGACTCCGTTCAACCGCCCCGACTGCCAAAAGGAAGTGCCCACGTGATTGAAGACAAGCTCCCGCCCCTGATCGAGACACCCCCCGGCCGCTATCGCCACTACAAGGGTGGCGAATACGAAGTGCTCGGCAGCGTTCGTCATAGCGAAACGCTGGAACCGATGACGCTGTACCGGGCGCTCTACGGCGAGCGCGGACTGTGGGTGCGCCCCGCGGCAATGTTCGGCGAAGCCGTGGAGATCGGCGGGGTGCGCCGATTGCGCTTCGTCAAGCTCGACTAACCCCCCGGTCGCGCTGCGCTCAACCAGCCGGCGATGGCCTGCGGGTAGATCCGGTGCTCCTGGGCCAGCACGCGGGCTGAAACCGAATCGACCGTGTCGTTCGGCAGGATGGGGACGACCGCTTGCGCGAGGATTCGGCCGTGGTCGAGTTCCACTGTCACTTGATGCACGGTAGCGCCGGCGACCCGGCATCCGGCCTCGATGGCGCGCCTATGAGTATGGAGCCCCGGAAAGGCCGGCAGCAGCGAGGGATGGATGTTGAGCAGCCGGCCTTCATAGCGCGCCACGAAGCCCGGCGTGAGGATGCGCATGAAACCCGCGAGCACCACCAGGGAGGGCGCGTGCGCCTCGACGGCGTCGGCGAGTGCGGCGTCGAAAAGCTCCCGCCCCGCAAAGTCCCCGTGCGGCACCACGGCGACGGGAATGCCTGCCGCCCGGGCAATTGCAAGGCCCGGCGCGTCCGCCTTGTTGCTGATCACCGCGGCAATACGGGCGTCGAAACGGGCTGCCCAGCGTTCGCGCTCGGCCGCACGCACGATGGCCTCCATGTTGGAGCCGCTGCCGGAAATCAGGATCACGATGTTCTTCATGGGACGCGGGATTATCCGTGCTGGTTTTCACCGATCTTCTTTGTCGCGGCGCTGACAGCGCCGCCCCGCACGACCGTGCTAAAACCATCCGTTCGACAGACAACGCCGCCCCGCGGCGCTCGATCAACACAGCGAGGCACGCATGGATTTGAGCTTCACGCCCGAAGAACAGAAGTTCCGCGAAGAAATTCGCGCCTGGGTCAAGGAAAACCTCCCCCAAGACATTTCGCACAAGGTGCACCGGGCGCTCGAACTCACGCGCGACGACCTGCAGCGCTGGGCCAAGATCCTCGGCAAGAAGGGCTGGCTCGGCTACGGCTGGCCGAAGGAATTCGGCGGCCCCGGCTGGACTGCGGTGCAAAAGCATCTGTTCGAGGAAGAAACCGCGCTGGCCGGCGCGCCGCGCATCATTCCCTTCGGTCCGGTGATGGTGGCGCCCGTCATCCAGGCTTTCGGCAATGCGGAGCAGCAAAAGCGCTTCCTGCCCGGCATCGCAAGCGGCGAAGTCTGGTGGAGCCAGGGCTACAGCGAACCCGGCGCGGGGTCCGACCTCGCGTCGGTCAAGACCAAGGCCGAGCGCAAGGGTGACAAGTTCATCGTCAACGGCCAGAAAACCTGGACCACGCTCGGCCAGTACGGCGAGTGGATCTTCTGCCTCGTGCGGACCAGCAACGAAGGCAAGCCGCAAACAGGCATCAGCTTCCTGCTGATCGACATGAAGTCGCCCGGCGTCACGGTGCGGCCGATCCGGCTGATCGACGGCAGCGACGAGGTCAACGAAGTCTGGTTCGACAACGTCGAGGTTCCGGCCGAAAACCTGGTCGGCGAAGAGAACAAGGGCTGGACCTACGCCAAGCACCTGCTCTCGCACGAGCGCACCAACATCGCCGACGTGAATCGCGCCAAGCGCGAACTCGAGCGCCTGAAGCGCATCGCCAAGAGCGAAGGCGTCTGGGAGGAATCGCGCTTCCGCGACGAGATCGCCAAGCTCGAAGTGGACGTGGTTTCGCTCGAGATGCTGGTGCTGCGCGTGCTGTCGGCCGCAACCTCGGGCAAGAACTCGCTCGACATCGCCGGCCTGCTCAAGATCAAGGGCAGCGAAATCCAGCAGCGCTATTCCGAACTGATGATGCTTGCCGCCGGCCCTTATGCGCTGCCGCTGATCCGCGAAGCGATGGCAGCGGGTTGGCAAGGCGACTTTCCCGGCGGGCATCCGGAGCTGGCACCGCTCGCGACGACCTACTTCAACATGCGCAAGACCACCATCTACGGCGGCAGCAATGAAGTGCAACGCAACATCGTGGCTCAAACCGTTCTCGGCTGAGCCCCGGCACAAGGATCACCGCAATGGATTTCAATTTCAGCGACGACCAGCAGCAGCTTCGCGACGCGGTCGCCAGGTGGGTCGAAAAGGGCTACACCTTCGAGCGCCGACGCGCCACCGAGGCAGCAGGCGGATTTTCGCGCGAGGCATGGGACGAGCTTTCCGAACTCGGCCTGGGCGGCCTCTACATTCCCGAGGACGATGGCGGATTGGGCATGGGCCCGGTCGAAGGCATGGTCGTCATGGAAGAACTGGGCCGGGGCGTGGTGCTGGAGCCGCTCGCCCAATCCTTCATCGCCGGTGCAGTGCTCGCAGGCCATGCGAATGAAGACACCAAGGGCAACTGGCTGCCGCGCATTGCGGGCGGACAGGCCCTGGTAGTGCTCGCGCACCAGGAACGCAAGGCACGCTACCGGCTCGATGTATGCGAGGCGCAGGCCACGCAGGCCGGCGACGGCTTCAGGCTGAGCGGCAGCAAGAGCCTGGTGCCGGCCGGCGACGAAGCCGACGCCTTCATCGTGCCTGCGCAGCTGGACGGCAAGATCGCTCTCTTCCTCGTGGAGCGCGCTGCCGCCGGCGTCACGGCACAGGGCTACGGCACGCAGGACGGCAGCCGCGCGGCCGAGCTCGTGTTCGACAAGGCCGCAGCCACGCTCATCACCAAGGACGGCCTGCCCGCGCTGGAGCATGCGGTCGACATCGGCATCGCCGCCGCCTGCGCCGAAGCCGTCGGCGTGATGGACAAGACGGTTGCGATCACCGTCGAATACATGAACACGCGCAAGCAGTTCGGCGTGGCGATCGCCAGCTTCCAGGCGCTGCGCCATCGCCTGGCCGACGTGAAGATGCAGCTCGAGCTGGCACGCTCGATGAGCTATTACGCAAGCTTGAAGCTCAACGCGCCGGCAGTCGAGCGCCGCCAGGCGATGGCCCGCGCCAAATACCAGCTGGGCGTGTCGATGCGCTTCGTGGGCCAGCAGGCGGTGCAGCTGCACGGCGGCATCGGCGTGACCGACGAATACATCGTGAGCCACTATTTCCGCAAGCTCACGCAGCTGGAGATGTGCTTCGGCGACACGCTGCACCAGCTCGGCGAAGTGTCCTCGCGCATGCAGGACACCGCCGGCGTTTTCGCCTGATCCACAACGACGCCGCAGCATCTTGCGACAAGCCTTCCGCGCCCGCCGGCCTTGTGCTTGCGGGCGCTTCCTTTTCCTGCACCGGAGCCTGCCATGCACACTCGCCGCCATCTGATCGTCCTGGGCCTCCTCACCGCCGCCATGCTCGCTGCCTGCACCACCACCGCGCCCGTGCCGGGAGAGCGTCCGCCGATCGTCTTCATGCACGGCAACGGCGACTCGGCCGCGCTCTGGCAGACAACCCTGTGGCGCTTCGAGTCCAACGGCTGGCCGCGCAACCGCCTGTTCGCACTCGACCAACCGTATCCCCTGGCGCGCGACGACGATGCCGTGGCGCAACCGGGGCGCAGCTCGACTGCCGACTCGATGGCCTTCCTGAAGGGCGAGGTCGAACGCGTGCTGAAGCTCACCGGCGCGAGCAAGGTGGTCCTGATCGGCAACTCTCGCGGCGGCAACACCATCCGCAACTATGTGCAGAACGGCGGCGGCGACCGGGTGGTGAGCCATGTCGTGCTGGGCGGCAATCCGGCGCACGGCATCTGGTCGGTCAAGGGCTTTCGCGAAGGCAGCGAATTCTCGGCCCTGAGCCCGTTCATGCAGCAACTCAACCAGCCGAAGAACGCCGCCGGCGACGAGGTCACGCCTGGCGTCAAGTGGCTGACGGTGCGCTCGGACAAGAACGACAAGTTCGCGCAACCCGACGGCCTGTGGATCGGTGCCAAGGGCATGGCGACCAACATCGGCTACGACGGGCCGGCGCTCAAGGGCGCGACCAACCTGACGCTGCCGGATGTCGACCACCGCGAGACCTCCTTCTCGCCGGCTGCTTTCGACGCCGGCTGGCGTTTTCTGACTGGCGAGGCCCCGCGCACGCTCCAGCCGACGGCGGAATCGCAGGTCACCTTGTCCGGCAAGGCAACTGGCCTCGGGCTCGACCCGCTCGACGCGGCAAGCGGCGGCTTCGTCAACAACCTGCCGCTCGCCGGTGCCCGCCTTTCGGTGTTTGCGGTCGACGCTGCGACCGGCGCGCGGCGGGGCCCGGCCGCGTGGGAGCAGACCATCGCGCGTGACGGCCGCTGGGGACCGTTCAACGCACAACCGGGCACTGCCTACGAGTTCGTGCTGAGCGCACCGGGCTACGCCACCATGCACATCTACCGCAGCGCCTTCCCGCGATCGAGCGCGGTGGTGAACCTGCGGTCCGAGCGCATCGCGCCAGCCGACCGCGATGCGAAGTCGCTGGTGCTCCTCACCCGCCCGCGCGGGTACTTCGATGCCCGGCGCGACACGATGCGCTTCGACGGCCAGGCCAGTCTTCCCGGCGTGCCGGCGGACGGGGCCGGCGTGTCGAGTTCGAAGATCAAGCTGGCGAACGACGTCCAGCGCAGCGTCGCGGCGGAGTTCAACGGCGAGCGCGTCGTCGGCCAAAGCTGGCCCGCAGCGCAAGGCGACGTGAGCCTGCTCGAACTGACCTACTGACGACCTACCGAGGCAGCGGCAAGCCGCCCGCCCCGGTCTGCATGCTCACCCATTCGCGGAAGGCAGCGATCTGTGGGCTGTCGCGGCCTGCCTTGCGATAGCAGATGAAATGGGTCTCGCGCTCGATGCGCCGGAAGGCCGGACCGTCGATCACCACCAGTTCGCCCCTGGCCAGTTCAACCTCGGCAAAACGCGTCGTCTCCAGCGCGATGCCGAGTCCGTCGGCCGCTGCGGCGACCGCCAGCGAGCCACGGTCGAACGAAGGGCGCGCCCGGCCCGGCAGCTTGAGCCCGTTGAGCCGCCACCAGTCCGCCCATTGGACCGGGTTGAGTTTCGAATCGATCAGCGTGAACTGGGCAAGGTCGCCAGGGGCCATCGCACCGCGTCCTTCGAGCAGGCGGGGTGCGCACATCGGCACCGTCAGCTCGACACCCAGCGCCTCCATCACCACGCCGGGCTGCAGCGGTGGCGTGCCGTAGGCGATGTCGATGTCGATGCTTTCATCTCGCTGCAAGTCGATCGGCTCGGCGCTGGACGACATGCGGATGGTGATGGACGGATGCGCCTGCATGAAGTGCGCCAACCGCGGACTCAACCACTTTGCGGCGAAGCTCGGCGCGCAGTGGACCGACAGCTCCATCGCCTGTCCGGACGGCCGCAGTTCGGCGCAAGTCTCCTCGATCATGTCGAACGCAGGCGTCAGGCTGTCGAGCAGCCGCCGGCCATCGGCGGTGAGGACGACGCGCCGCGTCTGCCGCACGAAGAGCGAGCGTCCGAACCACAGTTCGAGCGCGCGAACCTGATGGCTGATTGCGGAAGGCGTCAGATGCAGTTCGTCGCCGGCGCGGGTGAAGCTGTCGAGGCGTGCCGCAGCTTCGAAAGCACGCAGGGCAAAGAAGGAAGGCAGTCGTCTCATCGGGCGGGCCAGGGGCCATGTGTGAACCAGATTCATCTATCGATGAAAACTCGTCGTTTGTCAACGGCCGGGCCGTTTCGCATCATTCATGTTTCTTTCGACCCCAGGAAACAACGACATGCTCGAAACCACGAAGCGCATATCCGTGTACCAGCCGGAACAGCAGGGCCTCAGATTTCCGGAGATCCCCGTGTTTTCCACGCCGGCAGCGGAACGCCAGCATCGCAAGGAGCGCCTGGTTGCCGCCTGCCGGGCTTTCGCTCAACAGGGTTTCGACTATGGCTTTGCCGGTCACCTGACCATTCGCGACCCGGAGCGGCCGCACCTCTACTGGACCAACCCGATGGCCGTGCATTTCTCGCAGGTCAAGGTGTCGAATCTGATTCTGGTGGACCATGACGGAAGGGTGGTCGAGGGCGACTACGCCGTCAACCGCGCCGGGTTCGTGCTGCACGCGGCCGTGCACGAGGCGCATCCGGACATCCTTGCGATGTGCCATGCCCACACCGTCTACGGCACCGCCTTCGCCGCGCTCGGCAAGAAGCTGGAGCCGATCACGCAGGATGCCGCCGTCTTCTTCGAGGACCATGCGGTGATCGGCGACGAGGCCGGCCAGGTGGCCGTCGAAGTCAAGGCAGGCAACAAGGTCGCCAATGCCTTCAAGGGCGTGAAGGCCGCGATCCACCAGAACCATGGCCTGCTCACGGCAAGCCGCCACAGCATCGAGTCGGCCGCTTTCTGGTTCATCGCGCTCGAGCGCTGCTGCCAGCAGCAACTGCTGATCGACGCCACCGGCATCGCGCCCAAGCTGGTGCCGCCGGAGAAGGCGCGCTACAGCCGCGAGCACGTGGGCAGCGAGTACATCGGCTGGCTGCACTTCCAGCCGATCTACGAGCAACTGGCACAGACGCAGCCGGACATGTTCCGCTGAGGCGCCCGGGAAGGACGACAACCATGACTACATCCATCCTGCCGGGCAGCGCGGCGGCCGCGCCGCGCGCCGAAGAGGCGGCCTACGCCAAGATGACCTGGCGGCTGCTGCCCATGCTCTTCATCTGCTACGTGGCGGCCTATCTGGACCGCGTCAACGTCGGCTTCGCCAAGCTGCAGATGCTCAACGACCTGCAGTTCAGCGAAGCGGTGTACGGGCTCGGTGCCGGCATCTTCTTCATCGGCTACTTCATCTTCGAGGTGCCGAGCAACCTGATGCTGCATCGCTTCGGTGCACGCAAGTGGATCGCACGCATCATGATCAGCTGGGGCGTGATCTCGGGCTGCATGATGTTCGTGCAGACGCCGACATCCTTCTACATCCTGCGCTTCCTGCTTGGCGTGGCCGAAGCCGGCTTCTTTCCCGGAATCATCCTGTACCTGACCTACTGGTATCCGGCCGCGCGCCGCTCCAAGGTCACCTCGCTCTTCATGACCGGCATTCCGATGGCGGGTGTGATCGGCGGGCCGCTGTCGGGCTGGATCCTGTCCTCGTTCGACGGGATGAGCGGCATGGCGGGCTGGAAGTGGCTGTTCCTCATCGAGGCGATCCCTTCCGTCGTGCTCGGCCTGCTGGTGCTGGCCTGGCTCGACGACCGGATCGCCGATGCACGCTGGCTCACCCCGGATCAGAAGCGCCTGCTGCAACGGAACATCGACGCCGACGGTGCGCACATCGAGGACCATTCGGCACTCGGCGCGTTCCGCAATCCCAAGGTCTGGGTGCTGAGCGCCGCGTACTTCGGCTTCATCATGGGCCTGTACGGCGTCGGCTTCTGGCTGCCCTCGCTCGTGAAGGCCTCGGGCGTGGCGAACACCACCACCATCGGCTGGCTGGTCGCCATCCCCTATGCGGCAGCGGTGGCCTGCATGATCTGGACCAGCCGCAACTCCGATCGCACCGGCGAACGCCGCTGGCATATCGCCATTCCGGCGCTGGCTGGCGCGATCGGATTGGTGGCCAGCACGCTGGTGCCGCAGACGCCGCTCTGGGCCATCGTGACACTGACGATCGCGACCATGGGCATCCTCACCGGTCTCGCGCAGTTCTGGTGTCTGCCGCCGGCTTTCCTCGGTGGTGCAGCGGCTGCAGCCGGCATTGCGCTGATCAACTCGGTCGGCAACCTCGCCGGCTTCGTGAGCCCCTTCATCGTCGGCTGGATCAAGGATGCGACGGGCAGCACCAACAACGGATTGTTCGTGATTGCCGCAAGCCTTGTGATGGGTAGCGCGATCGTCCTGTCGATGTCCAGGCGCACGGTGAACCGTTGAGTCGTGCCAATGAAAAAGCCCCGGCTCGCCGGGGCTTTTTGCTTTGCCGCCTCAACCGTGCAGGCGCGAACTGTGCGGCAGGTGCGCCATCAAAAACTCCATCTGGTCCGCCAGGATGCGGCGGTTGCGCAGGATGAAGTCTTCCCACAGGCTGGGAACGTAGGGTGCATACAGCAGCGGCATGTTTGCCTGTTCTGGCGTGCGGCTGCTCTTTCGATGGTTGCAGGGCTTGCAGGCCGTGACCACATTCATCCAGGTGTCGATGCCCTTCTGCGCGAAGGGGATGATGTGCTCGCGCGTGAGCTCTTCTTCGTGGAAATGGCCGCCGCAATAGGCGCAGACATTGCGGTCGCGAGCGAACAGCTTGCCGTTGGTCAGGCCCGGGCGTTGCGCGAAGGGGTTGATGCGCGGCACGCCCTTGGTGCCGATGATGCTGTTGATCGCGATCTGCGATTGCTGGCCCGTAACCGCGTTGTGCCCGCCGCGGAACACCGCGACCTGCGCGCCCACTTCCCAGCGCACCTCGTCGGCGGCGTAGTGGATCACCGCCTGCTCGAGCGAAATCCAGGATTGGGGCAGCCCTTGGGCCGACAGCTTCAAGACCTTCACCACACGCCTCCTCGAACGAGAAAAGAACAATGCAAAGACCGATGGCACCGTGCCTGCTGCGAAGGCTCGCGCGCGACGCAGTGCGTCACAATATACCGGCTTTGTGACAAATCGCCTCGACGGGCCCACAGCATGGGCATCCGGCGCTATCAAAAAGATATCAAGCAATGCAGGTTTTCCGCGGTTTCAGGCATCCGGGCGTGGCTTCGGCGTGCGCCCTGACCATCGGCAATTTCGACGGGGTGCACCGCGGCCACCAGGCCATGCTCGGCCTGCTCAACACCGAGGCGCGCCTGCGCGGGCTGCCGAGCTGCGTACTGACATTCGAGCCGCATCCGCGCGACTACTTCGCGGCCTTGAACAAGCGTCCCGAGCTGGCGCCGGCGCGCATCGGCACGCTGCGCGACAAGCTGGGCGAACTGGCTGCCGGCGGCGTGGCGCAGACGATCGTGCTGCCCTTCGATGCGCGGCTGGCATCGCAGACGCCGGATGAATTCATCCAGCACGTGCTGATCGAGGGGCTCGGCGCACGCTACGTGCTGGTGGGCGACGACTTCCGCTTCGGCGCCAAGCGGGCGGGCGACTACGCCATGCTCGATGCGGCCGGCGACCGGCACGGCTTCGACGTGGCCCGCATGAACAGCTATGAGGTGCACGGCCTGCGCGTTTCCAGCTCGGCCGTGCGCGAGGCGCTGGCCGAGGGCCGGATGAGCGACGTGCAGGCGCTGCTCGGCCGGCCCTATGCGATATCGGGACACGTGGTGCACGGACGCAAGCTGGGTCGCGCGCTCGGTGCGTCAGCACCGGGGCGGGACGACGGCTTTCGCACGCTCAACCTGCGCTTCAAGCACTGGAAGCCGGCCGCCAGCGGGATCTTCGCCGTGCTGGTGCACGGGCTCGGCGATGCGCCGCTCCCCGGCGTGGCCAACCTGGGCGTGCGCCCTTCCCTGGACGCCAACGACGTCAACGCCGGCCGGGTGCTGCTGGAGACGCACTGCCTCGATTGGCCGGCCCACCTCGGCTCCGAGGGGGCCTACGGTAAAATCGTCCGCGTGGAACTGCTGCACAAACTGCACGACGAATTGCGCTACACCAGCCTCGAGGCCCTGACCAGGGGCATCGCCAAGGATGGCCGCGACGCACGCGCGTTCTTTGCGTCTTCCCACGCCGAGACCCATCGCCAGACCACGCGCGACCGAATTTAGCCCTGCACGCCCCGTGCTGCCGCCCTTCGACAAGCTCAGGGCGAACGGCTTTACTTCCGCACCGACGACTACCCCGTTCGGGCTGAGCCTGTCGAAGCCCTGTCACGCACTCCACCATGTCCGCTGCTGCCTCCCCCACCGACTACCGCGCCACGCTCAACCTTCCCGACACGCCCTTTCCGATGCGGGGCGACCTGACCAGGCGCGAGCCTGGCTGGGTGAAGGAATGGAACGACGAGGGCCGCTACCAGCGCCTGCGCGATGCCCGCCATGGCGCGCCCAAGTTCATCCTGCACGACGGCCCGCCGTATGCCAACGGCCAGATCCACATGGGACACGCCGTCAACAAGATCCTGAAGGACATGATCACCAAGGCGCGCCAGCTCGAGGGCTACGACGCGCTCTATGTGCCGGGCTGGGACTGCCATGGCCTGCCGATCGAGAATGCGATCGAGAAGAAGCACGGCCGCAACCTGAGCCGCGACGAGATGCAGGCCAGGAGCCGGGCTTATGCAACCGAGCAGATCGAGCAGCAGATGCAGGAGTTCCAGCGGCTCGGCGTGCTGGGCGAATGGACCCATCCCTACAAGACGATGGACTTCGCCAACGAGGCCGGCGAGCTGCGAGCCTTCAAGCGGGTGATCGAACGCGGCTTCGTCTACCGCGGGCTCAAGCCGGTGTACTGGTGCTTCGACTGCGGCTCGTCGCTGGCCGAGTTCGAGATCGAATACGCCGACAAGAAGTCGCACACCGTCGACGTGGCGTTCAAGGCGCATGAGCCGGCCAGGCTGGCGGCAGCCTTCGGCCTGCCTGCACTCGCCAAGGACGCGTTTGCCGTCATCTGGACCACCACCGCCTGGACCATCCCCGCCAACCAGGCCATCAACCTCAACCCCGAGCTCGACTACGCGCTGGTCGACACCGAGCGCGGCCTGCTGGTGCTGGCCACATCGCTGGTCGAGATGTGCATGAACCGCTATGCGCTCGACGGCAAGGTGCTGGCCACCGTGAA
>JANOCL010000104.1:0-12858 GCA_031412135.1 Variovorax sp.
ACCTCCGCCACCACCCGCGCATTGCGCTGGAAGCTCCAGTAGGCGCCGGCCCAGTCCATCAGCACCACGATGCGGTTGCGAAATCCGATCAGGAAATAGGCATGCGCGAACAGCCAGAACAGCCAGGCCAGCCGCCCCGAAAAGCGCAGCGGCCCGAACGGCGTGCCGAGGTCGACCACCGCCGAGTTGCGGCCGATGGTGGCGAGGTTGCCGTAGTCGCGGTAGCGAAAGGGCTTGGTCTGCGCACCGTCGATGCGGCGCAGCACGTTGGCTGCCGCGGCCCGTCCCATCTGCTTTGCGGCGGGCGAGACACCCGGCACCTGCGTGGGCTCCTTGCCGGGCCGATGGCTCATGGCCGCCGCCAGGTCGCCGACCACGGTGATGGCGGGATGGCCGGGCACGCTGAGGTCGGGCAGCACCCGAAGGCGGCCGGCACGGTCGGTCTCGGCACCGGTCGCAGCGGCCAGCAGCCGGCCAAGCGGCGATGCCGCCACACCGGCAGCCCAGATGACGCAGTGGCTGGCAATGCGGTGGCTGCCCGTGCCCGCGCCGCCATCGCTGAAGGGCGATTCGATCTGCAGCCCCGTCGCATCGATGGCGGTGACCCGCGCGTTGAGGCGCACTTGCACGCCGAGCTTTTGCAACTGTTCCAGCGCGCGCTGGCTCAATGATTCCGGCATGGCCTGCAGCACGCGCGGGCCGCCTTCGATCAGCAGCACCTCCGCGCTGCCCGGATCGATGCGGCGGAACTCGCCTTCGAGCGTGTGGCGCGCAATTTCCGCCAGGGTGCCGGCCATCTCGACGCCGGTCGGGCCGGCGCCGATCACCGCGAAGGTGAGCAGGGCGCGGCGCCGCGCCGGGTCGGACTCGATCTCGGCCGCCTCGAAACTCATCAGCACGCGGCGGCGTATTTCGAACGCGTCGGCCAGCGTCTTCAAGCCGGGCGCCATGCGCGCCCAGGCGTCGTTGCCGAAGTAGCTGTGCGTCGCGCCGGCGGCAACGATCAGGTGGTCCCATGCGAGCCGGGTTCCGTCGGCAAGCTGCGCCTCGCGCGCCGCCGGATCGATCTGCGTCACTTCGCCGAGGAGGGTGGTGATGTTGGGCTGCCTGCGAAAGAGCAGGCGCACCGGCGCCGCGATGGACGGCGCCGCCAGGCCGGCGGTCGCCACCTGGTAGAGCAGCGGCTGGAACAGGTGATGGTTGGTCTTGTCGACGACGGTGATGTCGACCTCGGCGTCCTGCAGTTTCCGCGCCGCTTCGAGGCCGCCGAAACCGCAGCCGACGATGACGATTCGCGGACGCGCGGAAGCGGTGGCCTTGCTCATGCGCCGGATGATACGCACGGCCTGGCAGCCGCCCGCGTCTTGTGCCACAGTGTCGCGCTCGACGGCGGGCCGCCTGCATGGCCGTGTTGCGGGGGCTTGTCCTACGGCATCGCCGGCGCTGCATGGGCTAAAAACCCGAACAACCCAACACCGGAAACACCATGAATCTCATCCGGCCGGCCACGCCTGCGGCGGACGACCTGCGCAACCGTTTTCGGAACGTGCGCTCGCACAGCCTCGCGCTCGCAGCGCCGCTTTCGGCCGAGGACCAGTGCATCCAGTCGATGCCCGACGCCAGCCCGACCAAGTGGCACCTGGCGCACACCACCTGGTTCTTCGAGACCGTGCTGCTGCAGCCGCACGCGGCCGGCTATCGCGTGTTCGATCCGCGCTTCCACTATCTCTTCAATTCGTACTACGAGGCCCTGGGCCCGCGCCATCCGCGCACGCAGCGCGGCCTGCTGACCCGGCCGTCGGTGGACGAGGTGCGTGTGTATCGCAGGCACGTCGACGATGCGGTGCAGGCGCTGGTCGGGTCCGCGGACGATGCCGCGCTGGCGCAGTTGGAGCCGATCGTCACGCTCGGGCTGCATCACGAACAGCAGCATCAGGAGTTGCTGGCCACCGACATCCTGCATGCGCTGTCCTGCAATCCGCTGCTGCCGGCCTACCGCGCACTGCCAGGGCCGACGCTGCGGCTGGCGTCTGTCGCCCCCGAGATGCGCTGGCTGCCCCGGCCCGGCGGTGTCACCGAAGTCGGCCGGGAAGGCTCGGGCTTCGCTTTCGACAACGAGACGCCGCGCCATGCGGTGCTGCTGCAACCCCATGCCATCGCCGACCGTCTGGTGAATTGCGGCGACTACGCGCAGTTCATCGCCGACGGCGGCTATCTCAGGCCGGAACTCTGGTTGTCCGACGGCTGGGCTGCGGTGCAGGGGCAAGGCTGGCGGTGCCCGGCCTATTGGCTTGCGCCCGACGATGCGCGGCTTGCACCCCATGGCGCCAGCTCGGGCTGGCACGTCTTCGGCCTGGCGGGCGTGCGGCCGCTGGAACCCGAAGCGCCAGTGGCCCAGCTGAGCTTCTATGAGGCCGCCGCCTACGCCGAATGGGCCGGCGCGCGGCTGCCGACCGAGTTCGAGTGGGAGGCAGCATACGACGCGCCGGGCATCGCGCAGATGGACGGCCATGTGTGGCAGTGGACCCGCTCCTCCTACGACCCTTATCCGGGCTTTCGCCCGCTCGCGGGCATTGCGGCGGAATACAACGGCAAGTTCATGATCGGCCAGGTGGTGCTGCGCGGCGGCAGCGTCGCCACGCCGCCCGGCCACACGCGGGCGAGCTACCGCAACTTTTTTCCGCCGGCCGCACGCTGGCAGTTCTCGGGGCTGCGGCTCGCGAAAGACTTTTGATGCGCAATTCAGCATTCAACCTTCAAGCCTTTCGTGCGGCGCAGCAGGCGGCGCCGCTGTCCGACTTTGCCCGTGAATTGTTCGCGGGGCTGAGTCTTGGCGCACGCAGGATTTCGCCCAAGTTCTTCTACGACGTTGCGGGCTCGGCGCTGTTCGATCGCATCTGCGAACTGCCCGAGTACTACCCGACACGCACCGAGCTGCGAATCCTCACCGAATGCGCGCCCGAGATCGCAGCGCAGATCGGCCCGAACGCGGAGATCGTCGAGTTCGGCGCGGGGTCGCTGACCAAGGTGCGGCTGTTGCTCGATGCACTCGAGGCGCCGAAGCGCTATGTGCCGATCGACATTTCCGGCGCGCATCTCGAGGCCGCTGCCGAGCGCCTGCGCGCGGACTATCCGCAGCTCGCGGTGCAGCCGGTCGTGGCCGACTACACGATGCCGCTGGTGCTGCCGGCACGGAGCGATGGCCTTGGCCAACGCGTCGGTTTCTTCCCAGGTTCGACGCTGGGCAACTTCAGCCCCGACGAAGCGCTCGCATTCCTGCAGCTGGCCCATCGCCTGCTGCGCGGCGGCGGCCTGCTGCTGGGGGTGGATCTGGTCAAGGAGCCGGCCCTGCTGCATGCCGCCTACAACGACGCGCAAGGCGTGACGGCGGCGTTCAACCTGAACCTGCTGCGCCGTGTCAACACCGAGCTCGGCGCCGACTTCGACCTCGACGGCTTCAGCCACGCGGCCTTCTACAACTCGCCGCTGCGGCGGGTCGAGATGCACCTGGTGAGCCGCCGTGCCCAGGCCGTGACCATCGACGGCCATCGTTTCGCCTTCGACGAAGGCGAAACGATCCATACCGAGAACTCCCATAAATTCACCGTCGACGGCCTGCGCGCGCTGGCGGTGGAGGCCGGCTTCCGGCCGGCGGCGGTGTGGACCGACCCCGAGCGCCTGTTCAGCGTGCACTGGCTGCAGTCGCCCACGGCACAATGAGCGGCTGCCCGCATTCGACGGGCATGGAGTCCGACGCATGAAAGCAACCTGGAACGGCGCCACCATCGCCGAAAGCGACAACACCGTGCTCATCGAGGGCAATCATTACTTCCCCATGGATTCGCTCAACCGCGACCATGTGACTTTCAGCAATCACAAGACCACCTGCCCATGGAAGGGCACCGCGAGCTACTACTCGCTGCTGGTGCAAGGCGAACTCAACTCCGACGCCGCCTGGTACTACGCCGATCCGAAGCCGGAAGCCGAAATGGTCCGTAATCACGTCGCCTTCTGGAAGGGTGTCAAGGTGGCGAAGTGAGCGGGGCGTTCGACCCGCCGTTCACACCTCCCGACCGACTCGTTGCCGCCCTGCGGCAGGACGGCTATGCCGTTCTCAGCCCTCAGGGCGTGGCCGAATGGCTGAGCGCACCGCTCTCGGACCTGGAAGTGCTGCATGCCGACTGGAGCCATCTGCCGCCCGACGACTACCTGAAGGACGGCGGGCGCTACCGCAAGCGGCGGCATGCCTGCTTCACCATCGACGACGGTGCTCTCGAGCCGGTGGCGCATCGCGCGCATTGGCAACCCGTGGAATACAACGCGCTGCACGGCGGCATGCAGCGATGGATCGCGCCCATGGAGGCCGCAACGCTGGGGCAGCCGGCATGGCAGCGCCTGATGAAGGGGCTCGGCGGCGCGGCCACCGGCCTGCGCGGCGCGCAGCGGTGGCATGTCGAGTCGCATCAGTTCCGCATCGACACGACCGACGGCATCGGCCGCCCGACGCCCGAGGGCGCGCACCGCGACGGCGTCGATCTGGTGGCGGTCGCGCTGATCGGCCGGCACAACATCAAGGGTGGCGAAACCCGCGTCTTCGAGGCTTCGGGCCGCCGCGGCGAGCGCTTCACAATGAGTGAGCCGTGGACCCTGCTGCTGCTCGACGATGCGCGGGTGATCCATGAATCGACACCCATCCAGCCGCTCGTCGAAGGCCTGGCTGGCTGGCGCGACACGCTGGTCGTGACCTGCCGCGCCGGTGGGTTCCAGGGCGACTGAGGCCACTTTCGGGGTTAAATTCGGGGCCCCGTTCGCCGCATTGCGAATTCCGTGAACGAAAAGAGGTCTGCCATGTTCAATCACATCCTGGTTCCAATCGACGGCTCCGAAACGTCGATGCTCGCCGTCAGCAAGGCGAGCGGGCTGGCGCTGGCTTTCGGCAGCCGCATCACGCTCATTCACGTGGTGGACAACTATCCATTCATCGGCGTGGGCGCGGACTATGCGCTCGGGCAGAACGAATATCTCGCAGCCGCCACCAGCAGCGCCAATGCGGCGTTGGCGCGCGGTGTGGCGGCTCTTGCCGCCGAGGGCCTGCACAGCGACCAGCGCGTGATCGACGGCCACGTGGTGCACGAAGGCATCGTCGACACCGCCGAAGCGATCGCGGCCGACCTGATCGTCATGGGCTCGCACGGACGCTCCGGCATCGAGAAGCTGCTGCTCGGCAGTGTGACCCAGCGCGTGCTGCAGGAGTCGAAGGTGCCGGTGCTGGTGATCAAGGGCTGAACGGCGGCGCGCTCTCGAATCGGTGCGTTCGGCCATCGGCAGGATGCACGAATGCCAGTGCGCTGGCATGCAGCAGCAGTCTTGGCGCACGTTGCCGCACCGCCTGGCTCGCGTACAGCATGTCGCCCAGGATCGGGTGGCCGATCGAGAGCAGATGAACGCGCAGCTGGTGGCTGCGGCCTGTCAGCGGTTCCAGCAGCAGATGGCTCGCAGCAAGCGCGGGCAGCAGGTGCTTCACGCGCCACCGGGTCTGACTCGGCTTGCCGGCCGCATCGACCTTCTGCATCGGCCGGCGCGGCCAATCGGCGGCGAGCGGCGCATCGATGGTCGCCCATTCGTCCGTTGCAGGCAGCAACCCGTCGACGATTGCTTCGTAGCACTTGTGCATGCGCCGTTGGGCGAAGGCATCGCCCAGCGCGCGCTGCATCGCGGGACTGCGCGCCATCAGTACCAGGCCGCTGGTGGCCATGTCGAGCCGGTGCACCACCAGGGCTTCGGGCCAGCGCTGCTGCACGCGGGTGCTGAGGCAGTCCTGCTTCTCCTCGCCGCGCCCCGGCACGCATAGCAAGCCGGCGGGCTTGTCGAGCACCAGCAGGTGAGGGTCCTCGTGGACCAGGCAGACGGAAGTCATCGAGCGGCGAGTCTATGCGGCGCCTGGCCTTTCGGATCGTCGGTGGTTTTCGGGCTCTTCGCCTCGCTCGCTGGGCGCGACGGCATCGTCGGCTAGACGCGCGAAATGGTCGCGTGCGCTTCGAGCGTCACGTCGCCGACGGGCTCGGCCACGCAGGGCAGCACCCAGCCTTCCTGTTTTTCGTCGGCGCTCACGCCGGGCCACTCGACGCGATAACGCACTGCGCCGGCGACCAGTTTGCAGATGCAGGTGCGGCAGGTGCCGTTGCGGCATGCGCTCGGTAATTCGACGCCGGCAGCCTCCGCGCACTGCAGCAGGGTCGATCCGGCGCGCGTCTCGAAGCTGAATCCGCCGGGCTCGATGCGCGCCGTTGTCATCGCAGCGGGTCGGCCGGCAGTCGTTGTGGTTGTTGCTGTTGTTCTCTGCGCTGTTCGCGCAGCATGAAGAGATAGAGGCTCTCGACCTTCTCGCGCGCCCAGGGCGTCTTGCGCAGGAACTTGAGGCTCGACGCCACACTCGGGTCGGTGGTGAAGCAGCGCAGCGCAATGCGCTCGCCAAGGCCCTGCCAACCGTAGTGCGCCGCGAGCGCCGTGACCATCGCCTCCAGCGTGATGCCGTGCAGCGGATTGCGCGCCTGCTGCTGCGGCGTTGCCTGGGGCGACGCAGGCGGGCTTGTCACTTCACTTGTTCTTGAGCTTGCCGCGCGGGATGACGGCGGTGGTCACGGTGCGCACCGGCTCTGCCCCGAGTGGCGCGGCGGGCTTCGGCGGAGACGTGTCCTTCTTCGGTTTCTTGGCTTCCTTGCTGCTGCGTTGCTGACTTTTTGCCATGGTGATGCTCCTGATGAATACCGGTTTGTTGCCAATGCAGCGGGCAGTTTAGCGGCGCGGCGACAATACGGGCCCAACTGCTCGTCCCCGCATTTCATGTCAGATTACGAAGTCCGCCCCGCCACGATGTCCGATGCCAAGGCCATCGCCGAAGTCCATGCCGCCGCCGCGACCGCGGCCTACACCGGCATCCTGCCCGACGACCAGCTTCGCGCATTGGCGCCTTCCACGCGCGAAGCGAAATGGCGCGAAGCGATCGAGTTCAGCGAGCCGCAGGTGCATGTGGCCGTGCTGGGCGAAGAGATCGTCGGATTCGTCGGCTACGACCGCTCGCGCGACGCGAAGACGCCGTCGACCACCGGCGAGATCTGGGCCATCTACGTCAAGCCCGAACACTGGGGCAAGGGCGTCGGCGTGGCCTTGTGGGATGCCGCACGCGACGGCCTCGAGGAAGAGGGCTGCACGCTGGTCACCATCTGGGTGCCTTTGCGCAACGACCGCGCCATGCGTTTCCATGAACTCGCCGGCTTCAAGCGCGAGATGAAAACCGCCAAGACCACGTCCATCGGCGGCGTGAAGATCGAAGAAATCCGCTTGAAGCGCGCCGTCTGATCGGAACCGAATGGCCACCAGTCTCCTTCTCCTGCTCGACGACATCGCCACGGTGCTGGACGATGTCTCCATCCTCACCAAGGTGGCCGCCAAGAAAACCGCCGGCGTGCTGGGCGACGACCTCGCGCTCAATGCGCAGCAGGTTGCCGGCGTCAAGGCCGAGCGCGAAATCCCGGTGGTGTGGGCGGTTTGCAAGGGCTCGTTCTTCAACAAGCTGATCCTGGTGCCGGCGGCGCTTGCCATCGGCACCTGGCTGCCATGGCTGGTGACACCGCTCCTGATGGTCGGCGGTGCGTTCCTGTGCTTCGAAGGCTTCGAGAAGCTCGCCCACAGGTTCCTTCACAAGGACGAACATGCGGCCGACACGGCGCGCCACGAGAAGGCCATTGCCGACGCGGCGGTCGACGTGGTCGCGATCGAGAAGGACAAGATCAAGGGCGCGGTGCGCACCGACTTCATCCTCTCGGCAGAAATCATCGCGATCACGCTCGGCACCGTGCAGAGCCAGCCCTTCGTCACGCAGCTCAGCGTGCTGGTGACCGTTGCGGTTCTCATGACCGTCGGCGTCTATGGCCTGGTCGCCGGGATCGTGAAGCTCGACGACGCCGGGCTCTACCTGAGCAAGCGCGAAGGCGCGGGCATGCGGGCTTTCGGCCGCGGCATCCTGGCGACTGCGCCCTGGCTCATGAAGGCGCTGTCGATCGCCGGCACTGCCGCCATGTTCCTGGTCGGTGGCGGCATCCTGGTGCACGGCGTGCCGGCATTCGGCCACGCGGTCGAAGCATGGGCCACGGCGGCGGGCGCACTGGTCGGCGGCCTCGGCTCGATGGCGGTCAATGCCGGTGTCGGGCTGGTGGCTGGCGCCATCGTCCTGGCGCTGGTCGAACTGGCGAAGAAGCTGCTCAAGAAGGGTTGAGCGGCGACCCGGCCGCGGCAATGCGCTGCGCGATGGCGTCGATGCCGCTGCCCGACAGGTCGTCGACGGCCAGCACCTGCCGCCGGTCCCACTGCTCGAAATGACTCGACTGCGACCGCTTGTACGCCGGGTCGTAGTGCAGCGCGGTGAGCTCGGCAAACAGCGCCGGCAGGTTGCGCTCCATCGCCCATTGCTGCCAGCGGCCGATCACCGCCTTGCCGTGCAGTTCCGTCAGCATCGCGAGCTGGCCGGCCAGTGCTTCCGGCTCGTCGCCCAGATAGGCGTAGTCGCGCAGCAGGTAGTCGAGGCGCGCCTCCGGCGTGGCGTCGATCTCGATGCAGGCGCTTGCGCGCATGCGGTCCACCAGCGGCTGCGGCAGGTTCAGCCGCCCGATGCGGCGGCTTTCGCCTTCGACGTACACCGGCCGCTTCGGGTCGATACGGTCCAGCAGTTCGGCGATGCGGGTCTCGAATGCCGTCTGCGACGGCTGCGGCACACCGGGCAGGGCGCCGAGCAGCGAGCCCTTGTGGGCAGCGAAACCTTCGAGGTCGAGCGCCTGCTCACCCATGGCTTCCAGCGCCAGCAGCACCCGCGTCTTGGCGCTGCCGGTGGCGCCGCAGAGTACGCGCAGATCGAGCTGCGGGCACAGGGTCTCGATCTGGGCGATGACGTGGCGGCGCCAGCTCTTGTAGCCGCCAGAGAGCTGCTGTGCGTCCCAGCCCACCAGCCGCAGCCAGGTTGTCATCGACCCGCTGCGCAGGCCGCCGCGCCAGCAGTAGACGAGTGGCTTCCAGGCGGCCGGCCGGTCGGCGAACTTCTCGTTCAGATGCCGCGCGATGTTCGCGGCCACCATCGCGCCTCCGACGCGCCGCGCCTCGAACGCACCTTGCTGCTTGTAGAGCGTGCCGACGATGCGGCGTTCTTCGTCGTCGAGCACCGGGCAATTGACGGCGCCCGGAATGTGGTCGATCGCGAACTCGGCCGGCGAGCGCGCATCGATGATGCTGTCGAAGCCGAGGCGGTCGCTCACCCGCACGGGTGCAGGACCTCGCATCAGCGGCCTCTGTTCTTGGCGCGCTGTACCAGGTCGACCGCCGCCAGCGCGATCCCGAGAGCCAGGGCGAACCAGCCGACAACGTAGGCGCCTGCGATGGTTTCGCGCCACGCGGACGATTGCAGGAAGTGCGGCGCGATCAGCACCGCAGCGCCGATGAGCATGCAAAGAAGTCCGCGCTCGAGCATGCGCGGCGCTCTGGAAGATCTGGAGGACATGCCCGAGTTTACGGGCCGCCCGGACCGAAGCACGCAGGCAGCGCACGCTCCGTCCGATGACGTAGTTCCTGTTCAATTCTCACGCTGAAGCAGCTCGCATGGCGCTGACTCCTAGAGTGATTCCAGGCACGCGTCGCTTGATTCGGATCAGTGGTCGACGCGGTGCCCCAACTCGGGAGCCTCATGATGTCGACTGGAACAATGCTGCGCAAGGCAGCCGGATGGACCGCCGCAACCCTGCTCGTGGCGCTTGGAAGCTGCGGCGGATCGGGGGGCGACCGCTTCGTAACGTCGCCCGACGTTCTTGCTGCGTGCAGCACGGCGTTCGACGCGCCGACGGGCAGCCTGTCCAAACTCAAGACCGTGTTCGAGAGCGATCCGCCGGAGCCGGTGCCGCTGTCGCAGTGCGAGTTCGACGCCGGCCGCAACGTCACGATTGGCGAGGGCGGATGCGGCCCCCGGGTGGTCATCGACAGGTCGCTCACCGGCACCGAGGCACTGGGAAAGATCACGATCAAGCCCGATGGAAAGCTCGCGGTGCCGCGCGTCTTCGATGCCATCGAGCTGCACACGGCCGGCATCGCGGTCGAGGGCCTGCTGTCCGTCGGCACGGCTGCATGCCCGGTAGGTTTCGCCAATCCCGCGAGCCGGATCAAGGTCGTGTTCACCGGCGGGCGCGACGACGCGTCCATTGCCGGCACGCCGAGCGACGGCTCCGACAAGGGCATCGAGGTTCGCGCGGGCGGCATCCTGCGTCTGTACGGTGAAAAGGGCGCTGTGCCTGCCGCGGTGAGCTGGACCCATCTGAGCCGGCCGGCCGGCCCGGTCGAATACCAGCGCAGCGATCGAGGCATCGGCGCTCCGGTCGAGCCCGGCGGGGACCGGAGGCTCCACCTTGCCCGCAACGTCGCCACCGAGAAAGGCGCGTGGTCGCCGGGCGACTGGATCGTGGTCGCTACATCGAGCTTCAGCCCCTTCGAATCGGAGTTCGTCCAGATCGAGTCCTTGGCAGCGGACGGCGCGGGCGGCACCAATGTCACGCTGGTGCAGCCGCTTCGGCACTACCACTTCGGCGGCGCCGACCCGGGCTTGCCGTCCGAGACGAACTACGGTGCAGGCCGGGAAACCAATTTCGGCGTCGACGAGCGCAGCGAGGTGGGGCTCATCAGCCGCAGCATCGTGCTCACTGCACAGACGCCCGATCCCTCGACGTCGCCTGGCGATCCCGATCTGCACTGGGGCGGCGAAATCCGCATCCTGCCGGGCTTTGCGGAAGCGGCGATACAGGGCGTCGAGCTCGAAAAGTTCGGCAAGGAACGCCTGGGCAGCTACCCGATCCACTTTCACATGGCGGGCGATGCCAAGGGGCGCCATCGCATCGACAGCAACAGCATCCATCACAGCTACAACAAGTGCGTGTCGCTGCACTCGACCAGCGGCGTTTCGGTCCGCAACAACGTTTGCGCGCGTGCGGTGGGACATCTGTTCTACCAGGAGATGGGAGACGAGCAGAACACGCAATGGGTCGACAACCTGGGCATCGGCGCCATGAGCCACCACTTCGGCATCGACGCCGACGCGGTGCCGAAGACCGCCGATGGCCTGGTTCAGAACTGGTGGGAGGGCGACTACCTGGCACGGGTCAACGGATACGACGGCCTGAACGTGCGAAACACCGACAGCCAGAGCAATCCCACGCGCGGGCGCTGCTTCGGCGCGGATGGCAACCCACCCGGTCGCCTGGCGTTCAGAAGCGAAGTGCCTTGCAGCGACAGCGACCTCTACGTCGAGCAGGCCAGCGGCTTCTGGATCGTCAACCCGTCGACCGTGATGGAAGGCAATGCAATCGCCGGCTGCCAGGGCATGGGCAAGGGCTACTGGTACGTGCCGCCGCAGGACATCGGGCAGGTCTATCCGCAGCGGTTTCAGCCGGTGGGGTCGTTCGTCAACAACCGGGTTCACGGTTGCTACGACGGGCTGTTCGGCGAAACCGACATCGCTGCCGTGTCGCAGCAGCTTTTTCCGACCGTGGACGGCAAATCGACGGCTGAGCTCAATGCGCTCAACGTCGTTTCCCATTTCAAGGGATTCACCGCGACCCGCATCCGCAACCGCGGCGTATGGATGCGGCCCATGTGGACGGCGGTGGAGCAAAGCCGTTTCGCCACCAACCGCGATTCGGTGTCGCTGGTCAGCTCGGGCGGCAACGACGGCAACGCGCCCGGCGTCTGGGCCTTGCTGAAAGACTCGGTCCTGGTGGGTCTGAGCACCAACAACGTCGAGCGCTGGGGGCCTTGTCCACGGCCGGACGTGGGCGACGGATTGGGCTGCGTCGATATGAACCCGAAGGCGAACGAACTGCTCGAGCACGGCTATCAAACCCCCCGCTGGAACTCCGCCGGCTACATGATCTACGACGGTCCGGTCCGCATCATTCGCAACCATTTCGTCAACTACCTGCGCGACATCAAGCCGTTGCTCACCGACGCCGATCGCGAGACGCTTGACCGCTTCATCGCCTACCCGAACCCGCAGGCGAAACGGCATGAAGGCGATGCCGCGCTCGGATGGTTCCAGAACAACCAGAGCGCCTATCCCACCGCCACCGTGAGCCGCGAACTGAGCTTCGACAACGTCGATCTGCGCCACCAGATCTATACCGAGCGGGTCAACCTGGGCGATTTCCGCGACGGCGACAAGAACACCGCTGTGATCGATCTCGACGGAACCCTCAGCGGGTACCGGGTGGTCGACGCGAACGGCGCGCCGGTGCCCGGCCAGTTTCCGATTTCGCTCAACAACCTTCCGTTCAACCGCTCGTCCAACGCGGTCGACGAGTGCCTCGCAACCGGCCAGCAGGACGCCGATTTCGAAGGCCGTCCGACATCCATCATTTCGCCGGCCAGCATGGCGACGCTCGAGTTCGAAGCGCAACACCCCGCGCCGGACACCTGGCAGGACCTGACGTTCACCAAGGATTCCGTCGACGCCGGGGCGCATCAGAGCATGACGTTGATGAGCCGCAACGCACAGGGAATCTGGGAGCCGAAGGTCGCCAGCGGCCACGGCTACACCGTGCGTGCGTCGGCCACCACCGCGCCGGGCCAGTCGTCCGCGGGCGTGGGCATTCCGCGCACCGTGCGGGTCGGCTTCACCGATGCAGTGAAGCCTGCCATGGACCGCAAGCCGTTCCATGTGCGGGTCGGCATCTGCTATTCGGACCGTGCGGGCGCGGCGCCTGCGGCCGGCAACTTCACCATCAAGCGCGGCTACAAGTCCTGGGGCGGCAACGGTGTCAGCTACAACAATCC
>JANOCL010000105.1:0-3475 GCA_031412135.1 Variovorax sp.
CGCGCAGTCAGCATGTCGGCGGTCGGGTCGTCGCCGGCCTCTTCGGCCACCGGAATGAACTCGCGGGCGATGCGGGACACTGTCTCGTGGCCCTTCACCAGGATGCGCACCATCTCCATCGCCTTGGGCGGGTTCTGCGGCACGTCCGGCACGGTCGAGATCTTGCTGAACTCGGCATACGAGCCCGGCGCGTAGTGGCCCAGGGCGCGAATCCGCTCGGCAAGGATGTCGGTGGAGGTCCACAGCTCCGTGTACTGGTCCATGAACATCGCATGCAGCGAGTTGAAGTGCGGGCCCGTCACGTTCCAGTGGAAGTTGTGGGTGGTGAGATAGAGCGTGTAGGTATCGGCCAGCACGCGGCTCAGGCCTTCGGCGATCGCGGCCCGGTCCTGCCGGTCGATGCCGATGTTGATGATCGGCGCGTTGCGGCTGCCGGACTCCTGGGCCACCACGGCATCGCCTTTCTTGGGCACCTTGCCGGCCGAAGCCGCCGGCGCGGCAGAGGAGATCGGGGACTTGGGCTTCTTCAAGACTTTGGCCATGGCGTGGGTTCTTTCTTCAGGATTTCAGGGGATCGACGGCAAAAAACGGACTCTATCGCAGCGACTGCCCGCGAACGCCAGGGCACGCGTAGGCCGATGGCGCAACTTGCTAGGACAGGCGCACCACACCCGGCAGCGGGCAGGCGTAGACGGCGTTGCGCAGCGCGGCGATGGCTTCGTAGCGGGTGAAGCTGCGGCGCCAGGCCAGCACCACGCGGCGGGTGGGCGGCGGGCCGCCGTGCGGGTCGCGCACATCGAGGTATCGCACGATGTGCTCGGGTTCTTTCCGGCCCTTGGCCCTGGGCTTGAGCGCATCGGCGGGCACCGACAGGCGCGGCACCAGCGTCACGCCCATGCCGGCCGCGACCATGTGCTTGATGGTTTCGAGCGACGAGCCTTCGAAGCTCTTGCGGATGCCCTCGGCATTGCTCGAGAAGCGGGCGAACTCCGGGCAGACCTCCAACACGTGGTCGCGAAAGCAGTGGCCGGTGCCGAGCAGCAGCATGGTCTCTTTCTTGAGCTCGTCCGACGTCACCGATTCGCGCGCAGCCAACGGATGGCCTGCCGGTACGGCGGCCATGAACGGCTCGTCGTAAAGGGCCGCAACCGCCAGCCCGGTATCGGGAAACGGTTCGGCCATGATCGCGCAGTCGATCTCGCCGGCGCGCAGCATCTCCAGCAACTTGACGGTGAAGTTCTCCTGCAGCATCAGCGGCATCTGCGGCGTGCGCGCGATGTTCTGCCGCACCAGATCGGGCAAGAGATAAGGCCCGATGGTGTAGATCACCCCCAGGTTGAGCGGCCCTGAGAGCGGGTCTTTTCCGCGCTTGGCGATTTCCTTGATGTTGGCCGCCTGATCGAGCACGCTCTGGGCCTGCTGCACGATCTGCTCGCCCAGCGGCGTGACGGTCACCTCGCCCGCGCTGCGCTCGAAAAGCTTGACCTCCAGCTCATCCTCCAGCTTCTTGATCGCGACCGACAGGGTCGGTTGCGACACATAGCAGGCATCCGCCGCCTTGCCGAAATGCCGCTCGCGCGCAACTGCAACGATGTATTTGAGTTCTGTGAGCGTCATAGTTTTAGTCAATTATTGCTCGCCCCCAGGTTGGCTCACTTCATGTAGCCGCCCACCCCCTGCCGGGGGCAACACCGGCGGCCCGGCGAAGCCGGTTCCGCGGTGTTTCACGAACGGGCCTGGCTAGGCCTTGAGGTATTCGGCCTTGCTGCCGAGCCAGCGGTCGACATGCTCCTGCGCGAGCGCGGGATGTCGGTCGAGCATGCGCGGTGCGAGCGAGCGCGCCCAGTCGAGCAGGATGCCGTCCGTGCTCAGGTCGGCAAAGCGCAGCAGCGGCGCGCCGGATTGCCGCGCACCGAGAAACTCGCCCGGCCCGCGGATTTCGAGATCGCGCCTTGCGATCTCGAAGCCGTCCCCGGTTTCGACCATCGCCTTGAGCCGCGCCCGCGCCGCCTCGCCGACGCGACCGCCTTCGTTGGCCGCGTACAGCAGCACGCAGGCCGAGGCCGCAACGCCCCGCCCCACCCGCCCGCGCAATTGATGCAGCTGCGACAGCCCGAAGCGCTCGGCATGCTCGATCACCATCAGCGACGCATTCGGCACGTCGACGCCCACTTCGATCACCGTGGTGCTCACCAGCACCTGCAGGCGGTTGGCGGTGAAGCTTTCCATCGCCGCCTGCTTCTCCGACGCCGGCATGCGCGAGTGCAGCAGGCCGACGCTCACCTGCGCGCCGAGCGCGGCAGCCAGCTCGTCGCGCGTTTCGGTGGCATTGCGCAGATCGACGGCCTCGCTCTCCTCGATCAGCGGGCAGACCCAGTAGACCTGCCGGCCCTGTGCGAGCTGGGCGCGGATGCGCTCGACCACCTCGTCGCGCCGGTGCTCGGCCACCAGCCTGGTGATGATCGGCGTGCGGCCCGGCGGCAGCTCGTCGAGGGTGGAAACATCGAGGTCGGCGTAGTAGCTCATCGCCAGGGTGCGCGGGATCGGCGTGGCGCTCATCATCAGCAGGTGCGGTTCGAGATCGCTCACCGCCTTGCCGCGCAGGGCCAGCCGTTGCGCGACGCCGAAGCGATGCTGCTCGTCGATGATGGCCAGCGCGAGCCTGTTGAAACGCACCTTTTCGGAGATCACCGCATGGGTGCCGATCACCAGCGCGGCCTCGCCGCTCCCGACCGCGGCAGACATCGCATCACGCTCCTTCTTCTTCTGGCTGCCGGTGAGCCAGGCCACGCGCAGGCCGCGCTCTGCCAGCAGCGGGTCGAGCCAGCCGACGAGCTTGCCGAAGTGCTGCGCGGCCAGGATCTCGGTCGGCGCCATCAGCGCGCACTGGTAGCCGGCGTCGATGCAGCGCGCCGCCGCGAGCGCCGCCACCACGGTCTTGCCCGAACCGACGTCGCCCTGCAGCAGGCGGTGCATCGGAATCTCGCGCGCCAGATCGCGGGCGATCTCCTCCCCCACCCGCTGCTGCGCGCCGGTCAGGCCGAAGGGCAGCGCCTGCAGCAGTTCGGCATGCAGGGAGCGCCCGCCGCCCGCGGCCGAGAGCACCGGCGCACGCTGAGCGGCGCGCGCTCGGCGCGCCTGCAGCTGCGAGAGCTGCTGCGCCAGCAGCTCGTCGGCCTTCAGCCGCTGCCAGGCCGGATGGCTGCGGTCTTCGAGCGTGGCCATGGCCGCATCGGGCGCCGGATAGTGCAGGAACGACAGCGCGCGGCGCAGCTCCCAGGCGTCAGGCAGCGAAAGGCCGGCGGGAACGGTCTCGTCGAGCACTGCACGCGCAAGCCCGGAGCGCACTTCGCGCCGCAGCACCGGCTGCGGCAGGCCGGCGATGGTCGAATACACCGGCGTCAAGGCCTGCGGCAGCTCGGTGCCCGCAGCCTTCACCGTCGGATGCATCATCTGCCGCCCGGCGAAGCCCCCC
>JANOCL010000106.1:0-11343 GCA_031412135.1 Variovorax sp.
CGCATGCGCCCGCGCCGCGCCGCGCCGCACCCACGACCAGCGCGAGAACGCGCCGCTGCGCAGCCTTTCGGACACCGCGTTCTCCCAGACCGGCAGGTCGCCGACGATGCCGACCGAATGCCGGTCTTCCGGAATGCGCGCTACGCCGCGCTGCACCAGGCGTGCCGGCGAAGCGGGCAGCGCACGGCCCATCAGCTGCACCGTGCCCGACACCGCCCGGCGCGTGCCGCAGAGCAGCTCGGCCAGGGCCACTTGCCCATTGCCGGAAACGCCGGCGATCGCGGTGATCTCCCCGGCCCTGAGCACGAGCGAAACGTCTGTCAGGCGATCGTGGCCGCTGCCTGCGGTGCGCACGTGGTCGAGCACGCAGACCGCATCGCCGACCTGCCGCGCCGGCCGCCGCCCGGCGCCTTCGACGGCATGGCCGACCATCCACAGTGCGAGCTGTGCCTGCGTCGTGTCGGCGGTGAGCGCCTGTGCCACCAGCCTGCCGCCACGCAATACCGCGACCCGGTGCGACACGCGCAGCACTTCATCGAGCTTGTGGCTGATGAAGACGATCGACAGGCCTTGCGCAACCATCTGCGCCAGCGTGACGAAGAGCGCCTCGCTCTCCTGCGGCGTCAGCACCGCGGTGGGCTCGTCGAGGATCAGGATGCGCGCGCCGCGAAACAGCGCCTTCAGGATCTCGACCCGCTGCCGCTCGCCGACAGACAGGCTGCCGATTCGCGCGTCGGGCGCCACCGGCAGCCCGAAGCGCTCCGACACCTCGAGCAGCCTCGCCCGTGCAGCGCTGCGGCGGGAGAAAGGCTGCCAGAGCGGCTCGGTTCCGATCAGCACGTTGTCGAGCACGCTCAGGTTGTCCGCCAGCGTGAAGTGCTGATGCACCATGCCGATGCCGGCTGCCAGCGCCGCCTTCGGGTTGCCGGGGGCGAGCGGCCGGCCGAAGACCTCGATATCGCCGGCATCGGCGGTGTAGTGCCCGAACAAGATCGACATCAGCGTCGACTTGCCTGCGCCGTTCTCGCCGAGCAGCGCGAGCACCTCGCCGGCCTGCAGCTCGAGCGAAATTGCATCGTTGGCCACCAGCGCACCGAAGCGCTTGGTGATGCCGTGCAGCGAGAGAACGGTGGCGGGTTCCCTCTGCACCATCGTGCTTACTTGGCTGTCGACTTCGGCTGGCCGTCATCCACCTTCACGGAGAACTTGCCCGCGAGGATGTCGGCCTGCCGCGCCTTGACCTTGGCCACGATGTCGGCCGGCACCTTTTTCTCGAAGGTACCGAGCGGCGCCAGTTCCGAGCCCTTGTGCTTCATCATCGAGTAGGGGCCGTAGTCCTCGGCGGCGAACTTGCCTTCCTTCACCAGCTTGATGGCGCGGTCGGCCGAGGGCTCAAAGTTCCAGAGCGCCGAAGCGACCACCGTCTCGGGGTACTTGTCCTGCGTGTCGATCACGTTGCCGATGGCGAGCTTGCCTTTTTCCTTGGCCGCATCGCTGACGCCGAAGCGCTCCGCATACATCACGTCGGCGCCCTTGTCGATCATTGCGAAGGCGGCTTCCTTGGCCTTGGGCGGATCGAACCAGCTGTTGATGAAGCTCACGCTGAACTCCGCCTTCGGATTGGTTTCCTTCGCGCCGGCCATGAAGGCGTTCATCAGGCGGTTCACCTCGGGGATCGGGAACCCGCCCACCATGCCGATGCGGTTGGTCTTGGTCATGCCGCCGGCGACCATGCCCGACAGGTAGGCCGGCTCCTGGATGTAGTTGTCGAACACCGAGAAGTTCGGCGCCTGCGGCTTGAGGGACGAGCCCATCAGGAAGGCGGTTTTCGGAAAGTCCTTCGCCACCTTGCGCGCCGCGGCCTCGACGCCGAACACCTCGCCCAGGATCAACTGGTTGCCGGCGGTGGCGTACTCGCGCATCACCCGCTCGTAGTCGGCGTTGGCGACGTTCTCGGTCGCCTTGTATTCGATCTCGCCGCGGGCTTCGGCCGCCTTCAGCGCCTTGTGGATGCGGCCGACCCATTGCTGCTCGAAGGGCACGGTGTACACCGCCGCCACCTTGAGCTTGGCCTGCGCGAGCGCGAGGCCGGGTGCGCCCGCTGCGAGCGCGGCGGCGATGGCGACCGAACGGATGATCAGATGACGGCGTAGGGACACGGACTTCTCCTCGTTTGATGAAACTACTTGGTGCCAAAAATCCTGTCGCCGGCATCGCCAAGGCCCGGCAGGATGTAGCCGTGCTCGTTGAGTTCGCGGTCGATGGCGGCGGTGTAGATCGGCACGTCCGGGTGCGCGGCCTGGAAGGTCCTGATGCCTTCGGGGCAGGTCAGCAGGCAGACGAACTTGATCGACTTGGGATTCAGTTCCTTCAGCCGCTCCACCGCAGCCACCGCGGAGTTGCCGGTGGCCAGCATCGGGTCGACCACGATGCAGTCGCGCTCTTCCATTCCGCCCGGCATCTTGAAGTAGTACTCGACCGCGGTCAGCGTCTTCGGGTCGCGGTACAGGCCGATGTGGCCGACCCGCGCGCCGGGCACCACGCTCAGCATGCCGTCGAGGATGCCGGTACCCGCGCGCAGTATCGACACCAGCACCAGCTTCTTGCCGTCGATCACCCTGGCCTTCATGGTCTCGAGCGGCGTCTCGACCTCGATGTCCTGCATCGGCATGTCGCGCGTCACCTCGTAGGCCATCAGCATGCTGACCTCGTTGAGCAGGCGCCGGAAGCTGTTGGTGCTGGCTTCCTTGCGGCGCATCAGCGTGAGTTTGTGCTGGACGAGGGGATGGTCGAGAAGGTGGACGTTGCTCATGAGAGGGATCGAATTAAAGAAGGGGAGTCTAGAAGACGGTGCCGTCACTCTCGATGTGCAGGGGTGGCGAACCGTCACGCAAGCGCTGTGCCAGCGCGCGCCCGGCAGCCCAGGTTCCGCCCTCGAGGATGCGCGCGAGCGGCAGCTCTTCTTCGCTGCGTCCGAGCACCTTGCGCACCCGCGGCGCCAGCTCGTCCAGCAGTGCGACCGTAAGGGCGCGCCATTCGACGATGAACTCGTCGCCGACTTTCCAGCTGCGTTGCAGGAAGTCCGGGTCCTTTGGCACGATGACGCCGCTGTCGATCAGCAGGCCGCCGTTGCGGTACTCGGGCAGCGCGGTCAGCGCCTCGACATGGCGCACCTTGACGCCGGCCCACTCGAAGGGCTCCAGCATCGAATAGGCCAGCCATTGCGAGAGCTTGTGGAAAGGCATCCAGCCGTTGGTAAGGCCCGGTCCCTCGACCGCGCTGTGACGCCAGCAGTCGCCGAGCGCGAGCGCCGCGTCGCCCGGCGCCATGGCGCCAAGCGCATCGCTGCCGTCGGCGGCGATGCTGCCGATCGAATTGGCCGCCGGCCAGATGCGCGACAGCGACTCGAGCAGCAGCCAGAGAATGTCGTGCGCCGTGGTTTCGGCGGTCGGCGGCGCCGCCGGGCCGAAGGGGCCAAGCAATGCATCGAACAGGCGGCCGGGCCGCCCTTCGTCGCCGAAGATCTCCGGCTGCTCGCTCATCGCCTCGCCGAGCCGGCGCAGCAGCGTGGCGCGCCCGGTGAGGCCGATGAGCGGATTCACCTCGCTGACCTGGAAGGCATCGCCCAGCCGGTCGGTGACCAGGCCGCGCAGGCCCGCGGCATCGGCCTGCAGGGGATGGTCGGGATCGGAAGAGAACAGGCCGGCGGTAAAGGCGTGGAAGCTGGCCACGCCCAGCCCTTCGGAGCGGGTGAAGCGCTGGCCGCTCGCCCCTTCGACGTAGTGCCAGCCGGGGCCGGCGCCGGCATCGAGCAGCACGCTCACCAGCACCAGGTCGATGTGGGCACGGGCGCGCTGCGAGGCAGTGACGTCGCCGAGCAGATCGTCCAGCTCGCGGCGCCGGTCGATGCCGCCGGCTTCGAAGTGCCGCCAACGGCTGTGATAGGGGATGTTGCCGCCCGCATAGCGTTCGCGGGTGACGTCGGCCACAGTGCGGGCCGTGGCGTCGAAAGCCTCGTCGTCGCCGATCGTGAACCACTGCGACTCGCCGCGCCGGGCACGCGCAAGCAGCGAAGCCGCGCGTTCGCGCACTGCGCGGGTGGTGCGCAGCAGGGTCGCCGCGCCCGAGGGCTGGGTCGCATCCAGCTCGAATTCGAAGGCCGGATCGACGTGGCCTTCGGCATCCACGGGGGGCACTGCAGACGGGGTTGCCGCCGGATCGATTTCGAGCCCGTAGTTGTCCTTGGTCATGGCTCCAGCTTCCTCCCCTTGGCCTTCTTGAGTTCTTCGGCGTCGGGCACCAGGCCGGGGGTGAAGTAGCCTGCCGCCATCTTGGCGTCCATTTCTACGCGGGCATCGGCCGGAATCAGTTCGTCGGGAATGTTCACCCGGGTGCCGATCTCGATGCCGGAGCCGGTGATGGCGTCGAACTTCAGATTGCTCATCGAGACGAGGCGGTGGATCTTGCGGATGCCCAGCCAGTGGAAGACATCGGGCATCAGCTCCTGGAAGCGCATGTCCTGCACGCCGGCCACGCACTCGGTGCGGGCGAAATACTGGTCGGCGGTGTCGCCCCCGACCTGCCGCTTGCGGGCGTTGTAGACCAGGAACTTGGTCACCTCGCCGAGCGCGCGGCCTTCCTTGCGCGAATAGGCGATCAGGCCCACGCCGCCGCGCTGCGCACCGCGGATGCACTCCTCGATTGCATGCGTCAGGTAAGGCCGGCAGGTGCAGATGTCGGAGCCGAACACATCAGAGCCGTTGCACTCGTCGTGGATGCGCGCGGTCAGCTCGACATCCGGATTGGCCAGGTCGCGGGGATTGCCGAAGATGTAGATGGTCTGGCCGCCGATCGGCGGCAGGAACACCTCCAGGTCGGAGCGGGTGACGAGCTCCGGATACATGCCGCCGGTCTCTTCGAACAGCACCCGGCGCAGGTCGGTCTCGGAGCAGCCGAAGCGCTTGGCGACTTCGGGCAGGTACCACACCGGCTCGATCGCCGCCTTGGTGACCATCGCCGCGCCGCCGGGCGTGAGGAACTTGCCGTCGGCCTTCAGCCGGCCGGTCAGCAGCGCCTCGATCACCTCCGGCAGGATCACGTGCGCCTGGGTGATGGCGATGGTCGGACGGATGTCGTAGCCGGCCGCGAGCTCGGCCGAGAAGGCATCGGCGACCAATGCGCCCCAGGGATCGAGCGACACGATCCGGCCGGGTTCACCCCACTGGGGATAGGGGCCGATGACGTCGGTCGGCGCGGTATTGGTGAGGTCGGCCTTGTGCTCCCGCTTGAGCGCGCCCGAAGCGACAGCCAGCGCGCGGTAGACGCTGTAGGAGCCGCTGTGCGTGCCGATCACGTTGCGGTGGGCGCGCTTGGTGGTGGTGCCGACCACTGGCCCTCGCTCGGCGGCGCTGGCAGCGCCCCACTGGATCGGCAGGGCGCCGAAGCCGCTCGCATGCGAGGTCAGGCGAATGTGGGAGCGTTGGGACGCCGCCGCCGGATAGACCGGCGAAATCGATGAGATCGATGAGATCGATGAAGGGTCGGCCGGCAGGGCTTCGGGTGAGGGGATCGAAAAGGACGGGGAAGAAGGAGTCGGAACGGTGTCGACGGACATTGCGGGCCCTCAAAAACAGCAATGTACCGACCGCCCCTTCAACTGGCAAGCCGGTGCTCAGGCGATGCGCAGCAGGCGGTCGAGTGCGAGCCTGCCGCCGCCTCGCCCGACGAGGTAGAGCAGCAGCGCGGCCCATGACAGATGCGTCGGCCATGCATCCGGATAGACGAAGACCTGGATCACCAGTGTCATGCCCAGGAGCGCGAGCGCCGACAGCCGTGTGAAGAGACCGAGCACGAGCAGCACCGGAAAAAGATGCTCCGCATAGGCGGCCATGTGGGCGGCGAGTTCGGGCGGCACCAGCGGCAGCTTGTACTCGGTGCGAAAGAGCTCGTAGGCGCCATCGGTCACGGTGAGGAAGCCGTCGACCTTGGTGCGGCCCGAAAGGTAGAACACGGCAGCGATGCCGATGCGGCTCGCGAGCGCGATCGGGTCGTGCGACACCGCGCGCTCCAGCCAGGCGGCGATCGAGTTCCAGCGGCCGCGCAAGCCGCGGTGGTCGGTGGGAGCGAGCGGCGCGGCGGCCGCGAGCTTGGAGTTCATGCGCTTCTTTCGGTGGTTTCAGTGGCACAGGGAAGGTCGTCGCCGGTCAAGGCGCCGGCGCGCAGCAGGCATTCGAGGAGGGCGGCGAGATCGGTGTCGGGCTCGGCGGCCAGGGCGCGGTCGGCTGCATCGGCCAGCGTTAACCGGTCCTTGCAGGCGTCCAGGAACGCGCAGTGCCCCTTGCCTATCGGATGCCAGGCCACCGCATCGGCCGGCCTCGTGATCAATGCGCCTTCGCCTTGCCAGGCCATCTCTTCGCCTGTTGCGTCGTCGGTCTCGCGGTTGCGCCGCCAGATGGTGAACACCGGCTGGTCGGCGAACCACATCCAGCGGGCCGCCGGATGCGGCGCAAGCGCCAACTGGCCGAGTTGTCCGGGCGGGCATCGCGCCAACCATGCGGCATCTGCCGGCGCGGCATTCGAGGCCGCATGCGCTTCGCACCACAGGGCATCGAGCTGCGCAACGCCCGACAGGTACGTCAGCTCGGCCGCCGGCGGGAAGTCCTGAAGGAACGCGGCGAACCCGGCGCCGTAGTGCAGGAGCCGGCCGTCTCGCGGCGGCTCGGCTGCCGCATGCAGCGCCGCCGCAGCGCGGAACCAGTCGCGGCCGACGAGGCGAACCACAGCCGGGAAGTTGGCTTCGAGCGCATCGATGCAGCCCTTCATGACCGTGTTTCGATAGACGGCGAACGCCGGCTGCGCGGCGAGCCTTCGGATCACGGGGTCGGCGGTTTCGTCCGGCGCGAACAGCGCGGCCGCGAAGGCGCGCTGGAAGCTTGCATGCGCAGTCATGCCGCTGTCTCCAGCGGCTGCCGTGCGACGCAGCGCAGCGCCGCATGCGCCTGCATCCGCTCGGCCATCAGCACATCGAAAGCAGGCACGTTGCCGTCGCGTTCGATCAGCGTGGGGCGCGCGCCTGCGCGTTCGAGGAAGTGCCGGTACAGGCGCCAGACTTCGGGCGCGACCGGCGCATCGTGCGAGTCGATCAGGAGCGCATCGCCCAGCGTCGGATCGGGCGCATGACCGGCCAGATGAATCTCGCTCACCAGGTCCGCCGGGAAACGGTCGAGCCAGTCCGATGCGCAAAAACCGAGATTGCGCGCCGACACGTGGACGTTGTTGATGTCGAGCAGCAGCCTGCAGCCGGTGCGGCGCGCGAGCTCGGCGAGAAAGTCGATCTCGTCCCACGCATGCCCCTCGATGCGCAGGTAGTGCGACGGGTTCTCGACGGCGATGACGGTATTCAGTGCGTCCTGCGTGCGCGCGATGTTCGCTGCGATGCGGTGCAGGGTCTCGGTGCTGCGCGGAAAAGGCAGCAGGTCGGGGAAGTGCCGGCCGTTCCAGGCCGACCAGGCGAGGTGTTCGGAAATCAGCGCGGGCTGGATGCGCCGCGCAAGCGCAGCCAGCCGCAGCAGGTGCGCCGGATCGGGCTCGGCATCGCCCGCGAGCGACAGCGAGACGCCGTGCAGCGACACCGGATGGCTGGCGCGTATCGCCTCCAGCCATCCGAGGCGCGGGCCGCCGGCCACCATGTAGTTCTCTGCGTGCACCTCGAACCACAAGCCGTCGATGCGCGCTGCCAGCGCAGCGTCGTAGTGCTCGGGCTTGAGGCCGAGGCCTGCGGTCATCGACATGGCGTCGGCCGGTGGATCAGGACTTGATGACGGACAGCGAACCCGTGCCCTTCGGCGTCTTGATGGTGGCGCAGGTGCCGGCGGCCACGTTCTTCCAGGCATTGCCCTGGTAGTCGACCTTCGACGTGCCGGCGCAGGTGGTGCCGGGACCGGCGGCGCAGTCGTTCTTGCCGGCCATCGAGACGCCGTAGCATTTCTCCATCGCGGCCATCTTGTCGGCCATCGGTTTATCTTGTGCACTGGCGGAGCCGGCAGCAAGAGCGCCCAGGGCGAGAGCGGCGATGGCGAGAGGACGAGTGATCATGGAATGAACTCCAGTGGTTGATTGAAGGAAAGCAACCACGCCGCATGGCGCAGTCGTTTCTAGTTCGCGGTCTGCAAACACGGGGTTACAGCGCACGGCACAATCCGCCGGATTTCTTTTTTTGGATGCGCCTGTAACTGGCTGAACCGGAAGCACGAATGACATTGGGGAGCCCTAACGCAAAGAGCGAAGCCGAGACGTTGCTGCACGACCTCTTCGTGCGCGGCCTCGATGGCGATGCCGCGGCCTACCACGCGTTCCTGCAGAAGCTCAGCGCCCACCTGCGCGCGTTCCTCGGCAGGCGTCTCTTCGGCTGGCCCGACGAAGTCGAAGATCTTGTTCAGGAATGCCTGCTCGCCATGCACAACCAGCGCCACACCTACCAGAGCGACCAGCCGCTGACGGCCTGGGTGCATGCGATTGCGCGCTACAAGATGATCGATCTGCTGCGCGCCAAGTCGGTTCGCGAGGCGCTCCACGATCCGCTCGAAGACGATCTGGCCGTCTTTGCCGCGTCGGCGACGGAAGCCAGCGACGCGCGCCGCGATCTGAAGAGTCTGCTCGCCACGCTGCCCGACCGGCATCGGCTGCCGATCGTCCACGTGAAGCTCGAAGGCCTGTCCGTCGCCGAAGCGGCGCGCCTGACCGGCATGTCGGAATCGGCAGTCAAGGTGGGCATCCACCGCGGCCTCAAGGCGCTCGCACTGAAGATCGGAAAACCCTCATGAAAACAGACGAACTCGTTGCCTTGCTCGCGACCGGCGCGCAGCCGGTGCAGCGGCGTGCCGCGAGCCGGCGCCTTGCACTCGCGATGGCGATCGGCCTGCCGCTGTCGTTCGCATGGATGGTGTTCGAATTCGGCATGCGCCGCGACCTGGTGCAGACCATGTTCTGGCCGATGTTCTGGGTCAAGCTCGCAGTTCCGGCCTGCATGGCAGTGGCCAGCTTCCTCGTCGTTCAGCGCCTTGCGCGCCCGGGCGTTCGCGTGCGCGGCGCATGGGTCGGCCTGGCCGCGCCGGTGCTGTTGCTGTGGGCGCTGGCGGTGGCGGTCTGGCTGGGCGCGCCCGCGGGCGAGCGTGCGGCGATGGTCTGGGGCCAGACCTGGCGCACCTGTGTCTTCAACATCGCGGTCATTTCGGTGCCGCTGTTCGTCGCGGCGATGGTGGCGCTGAAGGGTCTGGCGCCGACGCGTCCGGCGCTGGCCGGCGCTGCCGCCGGTGCGCTCGCCGGCAGTGCCGGCGCGGCGGTCTATGCCTTGCATTGCCCCGAACTGGCGGCGCCGTTCATTGCGATCTGGTACGTGGCGGGCATCGCGTTGCCCATGCTGGCGGGCGCAGCCATCGGGCACCGTCTGCTGCGCTGGTAGCCGACGACAGTGCTCAGGGCATGCGCCAGATACGTGCCCAGGTCTCGGCCAGTTGCGCCCGCGCATTGCGCACCCCCGACTGCGCTTCGACCGGCATCGCGCGCCAGCCCGCGCCGTCGCGCACGGCGATGCGATAGCTGAAGGTGTAGTCGGGCTCGGCGCCCATGCGCAGATCGGACAGCACCAGCGTGTAGCCCTCGGGCTGTGCTTTCATGAAGCCGCTGGTGAACCAGAGCAGCCGCGCCACGCCCGGCTCGTCGCGCAGGTCTTGCAGCGCGGCGGTGTCGCTGGGCCAGGCCTTGAAGGTCATCGGTCCGCTGTCGGCGACGAGCGAGCGTTGTCCTTCGAGAAAGCCGTCGGGTGTCATGACCACCACCCGCCACAAAAGGGTGTTGAGCGGGGTCGGCACCGAGAAGCGCGGCGCATCGGCAAGACCGCGGGCTGCCAGCGCCTCGGCCGCCGCGCGATCGACCATCGACTTGGCGGCGAGCGACCATCCCAGATAGAGGCTGCTCAAGACCAGCCCCCAGACCACGAGACGCCCACCGGCCGGGCGTGCACCGACCCATAGCGCGCCGATGAACGCGACCAGCAGCGGCAGCGTGTAGAGCGGATCGATGATGAAGATGCTCGACCACATCACCGGCATCGACGGCCAGGGCCAGAGCAGTTGCGTGCCGTAGACGGTGAAGGCATCGAGCAGCGGATGCGTGACCAGCGCAAGCAGGATGGCGGCCAGCCAGGGCCGCGGCGCAGCCCGCACCGGCGCCCACCAGCGCCGCAGTGCGAGCCACAACAGCAGTGCGAAAGGCGCGAGCACGAAGAGCGAATGCGAAGGCCCGCGATGCCAGGTGACCGTGGTCACCGCATCCGCGCCGATCAGCGCGAGCGGTATGCCGTCGAGGTCGGGCAGGGTGCCGAGCACCGCGCCGGCGATCAGTGCGCGGCGGCGGTGCGCGGCCGGCACGGCGGCAGCGGCTACCGCGCCGCCGAGAACGATCTGAGTGAGCGAGTCCAACGAATGGCCTCAGCGCCGCTTCTTGGCGCCGAAGATGCCGCCCAGCACACCGCGAAGGATTTCGCGGCCGACGGTCGTGCCCATGGTGCGCACCGCCGACTTGGCCATCGTCTGCGCCAGGCCGTCGCGTTTGCCGCCGCGCGGGCCGGTGGAGCCGAACAGGATCTCGTTGAGGTTGCCCATCACGCCGCCGGTTTCGCTTGCCGCGGCACCGGGCTTGCCGCCCGCGACCGGCGCATCGGGTGCGGTTTCGGCGCGGGCCTTGAGCTTTTCATGAGCCGACTCGCGATCGACGGTTTTCTCGAACACGCCGGCCACCCGCGAGTTCGCGATCAGCGCCTGCCGCTGCGCGGTCGTGATCGGGCCCAGCTGGCTGCCCGGCGGCAGCACGTACACGCGTTCCGTGATGCTCGGCCGGCCCTTGGCATCGAGAAAGCTCACCAGCGCCTCGCCCACGGCAAGCTCGGTGATCGCCGTCTCGATGTCCAGCCCCGGCTTCTGCCGCATGGTGCTCGCGGTCGCCTTCACCGCCTTCTGGTCGCGCGGCGTGAAGGCGCGCAGCGCATGCTGCACGCGGTTGCCCAGCTGGGCCAGTACCGAATCGGGAATGTCGAGCGGGTTCTGCGTGACGAAGAACACGCCCACGCCCTTGGAGCGCACCAGCCGCACCACCAGTTCGATGCGTTCGACCAGCGCCTTGGGCGCATCGTTGAACAGCAGGTGGGCCTCGTCGAAGAAGAACACCAGCTTCGGCTGCTCGGGATCGCCGATTTCGGGCAGCTGCTCGAACAGCTCCGACAGCAGCCACAAAAGAAAGGTGGCGTAGAGCCGCGGCGAGTTCATGAGCTTGTCGGCGGCGAGGATG
>JANOCL010000107.1:0-10011 GCA_031412135.1 Variovorax sp.
TGATGGCCGAGCGGCCGACGCCCGACGCCACCTTCAAGCGGTGGACGGGCGGAACTGGCCCCCAAGGCGCTGCGCGCCAGCCCCCCGAGGGGGCTTCATCCGCTTGGGGCGGCCCGGCGCCGATGAAACCCACCGTCTTCTTCGGTGCCCCCACCGGCTTTGCCGGCATGCTGGCCTCGACCGCCCTGCCCGCGCGCGAAGCGGTTTCGCTGCGCATGTGCTCCTCGGCTGGCGAGGCCTTGCCGGGGGAGATCGCACAGCGCTTCAAGCAGCATTTCGGCTGCGAGATCGTGGACGGCATCGGCTCCACCGAAATGCTGCACATCTTCATTTCAAACCGCCCCGGCGACATCCGCTACGGCACCACCGGCAAGCCGGTCGAAGGCTACGAGATCGAACTGCGCGGCGAGGACGGCCGGCCGGTTGCGGTCGGCGAAGTGGGCGACCTCTACATCAAGGGCCCGAGCACCGCGCTGATGTACTGGGGCAATCCGGAGAAGAGCGCGGCCACCTTCCGCGACGGCTGGACCCAGAGCGGCGACAAGTACTCCCGCGATGCCGACGGCTACTACACCTACGCCGGACGCAGCGACGACATGTTGAAGGTCAGCGGCATCTATGTCTCGCCGTTCGAGGTGGAGGCCACGCTGATGCAGCATCCGGGCGTGCTCGAGGCGGCGGTGATCGGCAAACAGGACGCCGACGGGCTGACCAAGACCAAGGCCTACGTGGTTCGGAAGGCTGGACAGTCGGTCGGCGACGAAGAACTCAAGGCCTTCGTGAAGGAGCGGCTCGCGCCGTACAAGTACCCGCGCTTCATCGAGTTCGTCGACGAGCTTCCGAAGACCGCCACGGGAAAGATCCAGCGCTTCAGGCTTCGGGAGCGCGAGGTGTGACCACGACATCCGAATTCACCGCCCTCGAATGGCGGGGAAAGAGTGTGCGCATCGAATACCAGCGCATCGCACCGGAGCGCGCCGATGCGCCGCTCGTCGTCTTCCTGCACGAAGGCCTGGGCTCGGTCGCGATGTGGAAGGATTTTCCCGAGCGCCTGTGCGACGCGGGCGGCTTTCGCGGACTGGTGTTTTCGCGACCTGGCTACGGCCGCTCGACGCCGCGCGCGCCCGGCGAGCGCTGGGACGTCGACTACATGCACCGCCAGGCGCACGAGGTGCTGCCCGCCCTCTTTGAGGCACTGGGCATCGCCGAGGCGCCCTGGCTCTTCGGTCACAGCGACGGGGGCTCGATCGCGCTGCTGTACGCCGCACGCTTTGCGAAGCGCGCAGCCGGGCTGGTGCTGCTGGCACCGCACCTCTTCGTGGAAGACCTGACCGTCGCCAGCATCGACGAGGCGCGCAAGGCCTGGCTCGAGACCGACCTGCCGCAGAAGCTCGGCCGCTACCACGACGATGCCGAGGCCACCTTCCGGGGCTGGAACGACATCTGGCTGCATCCGCCCTTCAAGCAATGGAACATCGAAGCCGAGCTGGGCGCGATCCGTTGTCCGGTTCTTGCCATGCAGGGCATCGACGACGAGTACGGCACACTGCGCCAGATTCGCGGCATCGCCGAGCGCGTGCCCGGCACCGAGCTCGTCGAACTGCCGGAGTGCGGGCATTCCCCGCATCGCGACCAGCCCGAAACGGCGATAGTTGCGGCCATTTCATTCATCAACGCCAGGAGATCTTCATGACCATCCCCATCGCCAGCCTTGCGCGAACCACGCTCACTGCCGCAGCGCTGGCCTGCATCGCCACCCTCGGCCACGCCCAGCAGGGCAAGCTCAAGGTCGGCCTGATGCTGCCCTTCAGCGGCACCTTCGCCGCGCTTGGCGTGGCGATCGAGAACGGCTTCAAGCTGCGCGTCGAGGAACAGGGCGGCAAGCTCGGCGGCCGCGAGATCGAGTACATCAGGGTCGACGACGAATCGGACCCGGCCAAGGCCACCGACAACGTGAACAAGCTGATCAAGCGCGACAACGTCGACGTGATCATCGGCACCGTGCACTCGGGCGTGGCGATGGCGATGGCCAAGGCGGCGAAGGAAAGCGGCACCGTGCTGATCGTGCCGAACGCCGGGGCCGACGCGGTGACCGGCCCGATGTGCGCGCAGAACATCTTCCGCAGCTCGTTCTCGAATTGGCAGCCGGCCTATGCGATGGGCGAAGTGGCGGCCAAGCAGGGCAAGAAGACGGCGATGACGCTGACCTGGAAGTACGCGGCCGGCGACGAGTCGGTGGCCGGCTTTAAGGAAGGCTTCGAGAAGGGCGGCGGCAAGGTGGTGAAGCAGCTCACCGTGCCGTTCCCGAACGTGGAGTTCCAGGCACTGCTGACGGAGATCGCGGCGGCCAAGCCCGATGCGGTGTATTCGTTCTTCGCCGGCGGCGGCGCGGTGAAGTTCGTCAAGGACTATGCAGGGGCCGGCCTCAACAAGACCATTCCGCTCTACGGGCCGGGCTTCCTGACCGACGGCACGCTCGATGCGCAAGGCGAAGCGGCGCAGGGCATGCTGACCACGCTGCACTACGCGGACGGCCTGAACACGCCGCGCGACAACGCCTTCCGCACCGCCTATGCCAAGGCCTTCAAGCTGCAGCCGGACGTGTATGCGGTGCAGGGCTACGACGCAGCCCAGATGCTCGGGATCGGCCTCACGGCCACCAAGGGCGACATCACCAAGAAAGCCGAGTTCGCAGGCGCGATCGAGAAGGCGAAGATCGACAGCCCGCGCGGCGCGTTCACCATCGGCAAGTCGCACAACCCGGTGCAGGACGTGTACCTGCGCAAGGTCGAGGGCAAGGAAAACAAGATGGTCAGCGTTGCCATCAAGGGCCTTGCCGATCCCGCGCGCGGTTGCAAGATGTGACCACCCCCGTCCCTCGCTCACTTCGTGTAGCTCGACTCCCCCCTCAAGGGGGCGACACCAGCGGCCCGGCAAAGCCGGTTCCGCGGTGTCTCCCTGACATCGCGGCGCTTCGCTCGCGCTTCTCTCCAGAAAGCTGAGAGCAACGTGGACCTCGGTACCTTCTTAGTCCAATGCCTGAACTCGGTGCAGTACGGCCTTCTGCTGTTTCTGGTGGCCTCCGGACTGACGTTGATCTTCGGGATCATGGGCGTGATCAACCTGGCCCACGGCAGCTTCTACATGCTGGGCGCCTACATGGCGTTCGCGCTGTCGCCGCTCTTCGGTGACCACTTCATCGTGATGCTGGCGGCGGGCGTGGTGCTCGCCGCGCTGTTCGGCTACCTGCTGGAGTGGGCCTTCTTCAGCTACCTCTACCAGCGCGATCACCTGCAGCAGGTGCTGATGACCTACGGGCTCATCCTGGTGTTCGAGGAACTGCGCTCGCTGCTTGTGGGCAACGACGTGCACGGCGTGCCGGCACCGCCATGGCTGCAGGGCAGCTTTGCGCTCGGCGACCTGATGAGCTATCCGTGGTACCGCCTCTTCGCATCGGCCGCCTGCATCGTGCTGGCGATCGGTCTCTACTTCGTGGTCAACCGCACCCGGCTGGGCATGATGATCCGCGCCGGCGCGAGCAACCGCGACATGGTGCGCGGCCTGGGCATCGACATCCGCGGCCTGTACCGCATCGTGTTCGCCGCCGGGGTGGCGCTGGCCGCGCTGGCCGGCATGATCGCCGCGCCGATGTCGTCGGTGTATCCGAACATGGGCGCGAGCGTGCTGATCATCTGCTTCGTGGTGGTGGTGATCGGCGGCATCGGCTCGATCACCGGCGCGCTGGTCGCGTCGCTCCTGGTCGGCTTCGTCGACACCTTCGGCAAGGTGTTCTTCGCCGAGCTGAGCGGCATCGGCGTCTACGTGCTGATGGCGGTGGTGCTGATCTGGCGACCCGAAGGATTGATGGGACGAAAGACCTGACATGCAGCGCGTCTCCCACTTTCTTCCGCTCGTCTGCGCCATCGCGCTCGCGCTGCTCGGCCCCATGCTGAGTCCCTATCTCAACGACCTCGTGGTCAAGGTGATGATCCTCGCGATCTTCGCGCTGAGCCTCGAGCTGCTGGTCGGCATGACCGGGCTGGTGAGCCTGGGCCATGCGGCCTTCTACGGCATCGGCGCCTACGCGACCGTGCTCGGCTCCGGCAAGGATGGCGGCTCGATCGCCGTGCTGCTGCCGCTGGCCATGGGCTCGGCCGCTGCCTATGCGCTGGTGGTGGGCGCGCTCAGCCTGCGCACCCGCGGCGTGTACTTCATCATGGTCACGCTCGCCTTCGCGCAGATGGCGTACTTCGTGTTCCACGACACGGCGGTGGGCGGCGGCAGCGACGGCATCTACATGTACGTGCGGCCCGCGACAGGCGCGCTCGACATGGAGAAGAGCAGCGTGCAGTTCTACTTCGTGCTGGCGGCGCTGGCAGTCACCTACGGCCTGCTGGCGCTGATCCGGCGCTCGCGCTTCGGTGCCGCGCTGGCCGGCATCCGGGTCAACGAGCAGCGCATGCGCGCGGCCGGCTTTCCGGTGTATGCCTACAAGCTGGCGGCCTTCGTGATCGCCGGGGCGCTGGCCGGGCTGGCCGGGTTCCTGGTCGCATCGCGCGACGGCGTGGTCAACCCCGAACTGCTGGCATGGCATGTCTCGGGCGAAGTGCTGCTGATGATCATCCTCGGCGGGCTCGGCCATCTGCGCGGCGCGGTGATCGGCGCGGTGGCGTTCACGCTCCTGAAGGAACTGCTCTCCACCCACGCGCTGGTCGGCCCGCTCGCGAACCACTGGCAGTTGACGCTCGGCCTCGCGATCATCGCGTTCGTCGCGCTGCTGCCGAAGGGCATCGTGGGCATCGCATCGCGCTTCTCGAAGAAGGCGGCGGCATGACGAACCTGCTTTCGGTCGAAGCCCTCACCCGCCGTTTCGGTGGGTTGGTCGCGGTGAATGCGGTGAGCCTCGACCTGCGGCTGGGCGAGGTGCATGCGGTGATCGGCACCAATGGCGCCGGCAAGTCGACGCTGATCAACATGCTCTCGGGCGAGATCGGGGCCTCCGCCGGCCGCATCACGCTCGACGGCGTCGAGATCACCCGGCGCGCGCAGTTCCGCCGCGCGATGGCCGGCATCGGCCGCAGCTACCAGCGCACCACGATCTTTCCCGAGTTCAGCGTGTTGGAAAACTGCCGCCTTGCCGCGCAGGCGACGACGCCGCGGCCGTGGGCCATCTGGCAGGCATCGCAGCACTGCGCGGCGAGCAATGCCGCGGCCCGCGGGGCACTCGACGCCGCGGGCCTGGGCGCAGTGGCCGATCGCACCGCGGGCACGCTGAGCCACGGCGCCAAGCGGCAGCTCGAGGTCGCGATGTGCCTGGCCACCGACCCGCGCGTGCTGCTGCTCGACGAGCCGCTGGCCGGCATGGGCGCGGAAGAAACCGAGCGCATGCTGACGCTGCTCGCCGGCCTCAAGGCCTCGCACGCCATCCTGCTGGTGGAGCACGACATGGACGCCGTGTTCCGCATTGCCGACCGCATCACGGTGATGGTGAACGGCACGGTGATCGCCACCGGCGATCCGGCGTCGATCCGCGCCAACCCGGAGGTCCGCACGGCTTACCTGGGCGAGGAGGAATGAACTCACCCCCAGGCTTCGCGCACTTCGTGTCGCTTTCGCCAACCCCCTCGCCGGGGGCAACACCAGCGGCCCGGCTAGGCCGGTTCGGCGGTGTTCCTGGAATGCGCTGCGGGTAGGGACAGGCAGGAGACGGAGTACCAGATGCTGCAAATCGAGAATCTCAACACCTACTACGGCGACAGCCACATCCTGCGCGGCGTCGATATCGAGTTGCCCGCCGCCACGTCGGTCGGCCTGCTCGGGCGCAACGGCATGGGCAAGACCACGCTGATCCGCTCGCTGATGGGCTATGTGCGCCCGGCCTCCGGCCGCGTGCGGCTCGATGCGCAGGACGTGACCGGCTGGGCACCCGAGAAGATGGCGCGGCGAGGCATCGGCTACGTGCCCGAAGGCCGCGGCATCTTTCCCAACCTGTCGGTGCGCGAGAACCTGCTGATGAGCGCACGCGCCGGCATCGACGGCAAGCGCGCCTGGACCTTCGAGCGCGTGATGGCCACCTTTCCGCGCCTGACCGAGCGGCTCTCGCACGGCGGCCAGCAGCTGTCGGGCGGCGAGCAGCAGATGCTGTCGATCGGCCGCGCGCTGATGACCAACCCGCGCCTGCTGATCCTCGACGAGGCGACCGAAGGCCTGGCGCCTTTGATCGTGGCCGAGATCTGGCGCGTGATCGCCGACATCCGCACCACCGGCATCGCAACGCTGATCGTCGACCGCGACTGGCGCCGCGTGCTGGCCCACACCGACCGCGCGGTGGTGATGGAGAAGGGCCGCATCGTGCGCCATGGCGCCTCGGCCGAACTGGTGGCCGCACCCGACGCGATGGAAGAACTGCTCGGCGTCTAGTAATTGACAGTCAGCGTCACGCGAAACGACCGCGGCTCGATCGGATGAAAGTGGATGTCATTGACGGCGACGGCTTCGTCCTTCAGGCGGGACTCGTAGTAGTAGTCGATGGCGGAGTCCCTGCGATTGGTCAGGTTGAAGCCTTCCAGCTCCACGCGCGCCGACTTGTTGATCTTGTAGCCGATGCGGCCGTTGAGCGTCGCGGTGCTCTTCGAACGAACGCTGTTGTCTTCGAGCAGGGGCCGGGGACCGAAGTAGCGCAGCTGCAAGGCGCCGAAGAAGGGGCCGACGTTGTCGACCGCCAGCGCGATCGATGCGACGCCTTCGACCGCGCCGGGTATGCGGCTGCCGGTGGGGTCGATGTCCTTGAAACGCGCCCTTGCAAAGGACACGTCTGCGTCGACCGTCAACCAGTCGAAGGGCTTGTAGTAGTTGGAGAACTCGAAGCCCGTGCGCCTGCTCGGCCGGCCCGCGAAGGTCGTGCCGGCGTCGCCCGCGAACACCAGTTCCGAGTCGAAGTCGAGGCGGTAGAGCGCCAGCGAACTCTGCAAGCCCCTGATGAACTCGGTTCGCACGCCCACTTCTGCGCCTTTGGACCGCACGAGCGGCGACACGCGGTCGGCCGGATCGCCGGTCTTGGGATCGAAGCGGATGGTGGCGCCGCGCGCATCGTTGCTGTGGAAGCCGGTGCCTGCGTTGACGTAGTACTCCGTCTTGGCCCACGGCCCGAAGATCAAACCCAGCTTCGGACTGGCGATGCTGTCGCGCGCCTTGCCGGAATTGAGCGCGTTGTCGCCGTCGACCTTGAACCGGTAGGTGTCGGCCCGCAGCCCGGCGACGGTGCGGAACCAGTCGTTCCAGTAGGTCGTGTTCTCCACGAAGACGCCCAGGCTGCTCTCGACGATATGGTCCTGGCGGGTGGTCGAAAGCCGCTGGCGGGCCAGCGTGTTGTGCAGCGCGTTGTGGATGTTGTCGTTCTCCAGCTGCAGGCCGAAAGTTGTCTGGGATGCTTGCCCCAGGCCTTTCGTCTGCAACGTGTGGGCGGCCTTGAGGCCGGTGGTCACGCGCCGGTCGGGCTGGTTGAACTGGTCGCCGTTGACCGGGTCGTCGAGGAAGTAGGTGAAGTTGGAGTAGAGGTCGAGCTGCTGCTGCACCACGTAGGCATTGACCTTCGTCGCGCCGCCGCCGGCCGTGCTGCTTCGCCATTCGCCGGACAGGCTGTAGCGGCTGGCCTTGCCGCCGTCGGTCGCATCGACGGCGCCGAAGCGCGAAAGGATGCCGCTGTCGACGGCGCGCCTGGGAATCTGATCGGTGGCGTTCCACTTGGCGCTGTACCCCATGGCCGTGACGTTGAAGCCGTTCGCCTCGTTGCCCTGGCTGTAGCGCAGCACGCCATTGAACTTGCGGTAGTCGTCCGGGTTGACGAAAGGCCCGTCGTTCTTGAACACCTCCAGCGCATACAGCAAGTTGCCGTCGCCGACTTTCGGCGAGTCGGCCAGGAACGCCCTGCGGTAGCCGCGCTGGCCGAAGCCCAGGCTGGCGATGCCGCGGTCGAGCTTGTCCGCATACCTGACCGACACCGCGCCGGCCGACGCGAAGTCGCCTTCGGACGCGTAGTACGGCCCTTTCTTGTAGTCCAGCTGCGTCGCCAGTTCCGGAATGAGGAAGTTCAGGTCGGTCCAGCCCTGGCCGTGCGCGTGGCTGCGCTGGTTGACCAGCATGCCGTCCACTGTCGTTCGAAGGTCGGTGCCGTGGTCGAGATTGAAGCCGCGCAGGTAGAACTGGTTGGCCTTTCCCTCGCCGCTGTGCTGGCTCACGATCAGCCCGGGCGTCGCCTCGAGCACTTCGCCCGGACGGTAGACGGTGCGCGCTTCGAGTTGCTGCTGGGTCACGACGCCGGCGTTGGCGGAATCCGCGATGCCGATCTGGCTGTTGCGTGAACCTTCCACGACGACGGTCGCGAGAGTCGGCGGCTCAGCGCCGGGCGCCTGCGCATAGGCGCTGTTTGCGAGCGAGGCCGCCGCGAGAGAAACGGCCTTGATGCGCAAGGCCCTCGTTCTTGAGTTGGGTTGCATGGTGTGCTCCCGCAGCCGCGCGTCACGGGGGCGGCTGCGACTTTGACGATGGGGTGATTCGCCCGCCACAAAGCGGGCGCGGTTCGAGAGGCGGCAGTTATGCCGCGGTGCAGCGCGGTGCGATCAAAGTGCTTGAGCGACGGCCTGCGGTGGACGCTCGATGCGCCGCGGGTACGGGCTGCTGAAGGGCTGCGCGCTCGACCTGCGCCATGCGCCTTCCATCGCTTCTGCCGGCTGCGGCAGCGGTGCGAGGCCGGCCGCAGCGACGAAGACGAAGCTGGCGCTCGCTTGCGCGATTTCCGCCGGAGCAGCGTCTCCGTCAAAAAGCGCATCGAGGCTGATGACGCTTTCGTCCAGAGAATCGTGGTGATGCCGCGCTGCGGCGTCATGGGAATGCACCTGCGCAGGCCGCACGGAGGGCGCGCCGTGGTTGTGGTCGGCACGGCGGAAGTCTTTCCAGCCGGCCATCGGGTCCTGCGCCCGGCTGTGCGGCTCCGCCGTCAGGTGCGCATGTCTTGGCCCGAGCACGCCGGCGACGGTTGCCGATACGGACTGCAGCGGCAACCCGACCGCAAGGCAGGCGGTGACGAGCCAGAGCAGCAGCAGACGGGCAGGATTGGGCATCGCCGTAACTTACGCGGCAACGTCGCTGCTGGATGCAGGCTGCGCGCCGATCGAGACCGATCGAGCACGCCAATCAATCTTGACGGCCTGCGGTGGTGTATATACATTGATATCTACACGCACACCGTCAGGAGTTCCTCATGCAGCCGCCCACCGCAAAACTCTTCGCCACCGGCGGCAGCCAGGCCGTTCGGTTGCCCGCCGAATTTCGCTTCGAAAACACTACCGAGGTCTTCATCCGCCGCGACGAAAGCACTGGCGACATCATCCTGTCCGCGCGATCGCCCGTGGATTGGCGCTCGTTCATGCAGCTGCGCGAGCAGTTGGGCCCGGTGCCCGGGGACTTCCTGGCCGACCGCGAGCAAGGCGAGCAGCAGCGCGATCCCTTCGAGGCCTGGCAGGAATGACGCTGTACATGCTCGACACCAACGCGGCGAGCGAGGCGATGCGCGGTCATCCTGCGTTCGATGCGCGGCTGCAGGCGCTGCCGCCCGGCCAGTGGTGCATTTCGGCGGTGACCTGCTCCGAGATCCGCTACGGCGTGGCCAAGCGACCCGAAGCCGTGCGGCTGCACCGGATGGTGGACGAGTTCCTGCGCATCGTGCCCATCCTGCCCTGGGACACCAGGGCAGCGAACAAGCACGGCGAGCTGCGCGCCGATCTGAAGGCGTGCGCCGCGCCCATCGGCGACTTCGATGAAATGATCGCGGCGCACGCGCTGGCGGTCGGCGCCGTGGTGGTCACCGACAACACCCGGCACTTTTCCCGGGTCGCCGGGCTCGTGATCGAAAACTGGCGGCGGCCGGCGGTCGACCGCTGACGCAGCGCCGACAGATCGAGGTCACCCGCAAGGGCTACATCGACCAGCGCGCGGTGCTGCCCCGGCGCGCGG
>JANOCL010000108.1:0-10815 GCA_031412135.1 Variovorax sp.
AACCCGCTGCACATCATTCAGGAAGTACTCGACAACGCCGCCGACGAGGCGCTGGCGGGCTACGGCAAGAAGATCAAGATCACCCTGCATGCGGACGGCTCGGTCGGCATCGAGGACGACGGCCGCGGCATTCCGTTCGGCCTGCATCCGGAAGAAAAGGCACCGGTGGTCGAACTGGTGTTCACCCGGCTGCATGCGGGCGGCAAGTTCGACAAGGGCACGGGCGGCGCCTACAGCTTTTCGGGCGGCCTGCACGGTGTGGGCGTGTCGGTAACCAATGCGTTGTCGAAGCGGCTCGAAGTCGCGTCCTATCGCGAAGGAAAAGTGGCGCGGCTCGCGTTCTCCGGCGGCGACGTGATCGAAGCGCTGGTCGTGCGCCCGGCCGAGGGCGGCGACCGCAGGCAGGGGACCACCGTGCGCGCATGGCCGGACGCCAAGTACTTCGAATCCTCCGTGCTCCCCATCAACGAGCTCACCCACCTGCTGCGCAGCAAGGCCGTGCTGATGCCGGGCGTGACCGTCACGCTGGTGGTCGAGAAGACCAAGGAAACGCAGCAGTGGCTCTACAAGGGCGGCCTGCGCGACTACCTCATGCAGGCGCTTCACGGCGACCCGGTGATCCCGCTCTTCGAAGGTGCGGGCCATGCCGACAAGAACGCCGACAACTTCGCCGAAGGCGAGGGCGCCGAATGGTGCGTCGCCTTCACCGAAGACGGCCAGCCGGTGCGCGAGAGCTATGTCAACCTGATCCCGACCAGCGCCGGCGGTACGCACGAGAGTGGCCTGCGCGATGGGCTGTTCAACGCGGTCAAGAGCTTCATCGAGCTGCATTCGCTGTTGCCCAAGGGCGTGAAGCTGCTGCCCGAAGACGTGTTCGCGCGTGCTTCGTACGTGCTCTCGGCCAAGGTGCTCGACCCGCAATTCCAGGGCCAGATCAAGGAGCGGCTCAACTCGCGCGATGCGGTGCGGCTGGTGTCGAGCTTCGTGCGGCCGGCGCTGGAACTGTGGCTCAACCAGCATGTCGACTACGGCAGGAAGCTGGCCGAACTCGCCATCAAGGCCGCCCAGACGCGGCAGAAGGCCGGCCAGAAGGTCGAGAAGCGCAAGGGCTCCGGCGTCGCCGTGCTGCCCGGCAAGCTGACCGATTGCGAGAGCAAGGACATCGCCCACAACGAGGTCTTCCTGGTCGAGGGCGACTCCGCCGGCGGCAGCGCCAAGATGGGCCGCGACAAGGAAAGCCAGGCCATCCTGCCGCTGCGCGGCAAGGTGCTCAACACCTGGGAGGTCGAGCGCGACCGGCTCTTCGCCAACACCGAAATCCACGACATCTCGGTCGCGATCGGCGTCGATCCGCACGGGCCCGACGACACGCCCGACATGTCGGGCCTGCGCTACGGCAAGGTCTGCATCCTGAGCGACGCCGACGTGGACGGCTCGCACATCCAGGTGCTGCTGCTGACGCTGTTCTTCCGCCACTTTCCGAAGCTGATCGACACCGGCCATGTGTACGTCGCCAAGCCGCCGCTCTTTCGCGTCGATGCGCCGGCGCGTGGCAAGAAGCCGGCGTCCAAGGTGTATGCGCTCGACCAGGGCGAGCTCGTCGCCATTCTCGACAAGCTGCGCAAGGACGGCGTGCGCGAGGGCGCATGGAGCATCAGCCGCTTCAAGGGCCTGGGCGAAATGAGCGCCGAGCAGTTGTGGGAAACCACGCTCAACCCCGACACGCGGCGCCTGCTGCAGGTGCGCCTCGGACGCTTCGACGTGCTGGGCACGCAGGGCGAGATCACCAAGCTGATGGGCAAGGGCGAAGCCGCGGCACGGCGGGAACTGATGGAGCTGCGCGCCGACGATGTCGAGGTAGACGTCTGAGGGGAGTGACGTTTCAGGCGTTCGGGCTGAAAATCTGCCACTTCCCATGCGTACGCTTCGCCGCTTCCTTCCCCTGCTGTTGACCCTGCTGCTGCTGCTGTCGATCGGGCAGCCGCTCGCGCACGCGGCCGACATCTACGGCTACGTCGACGATCGGGGCGTCGCGCATTTCGCGCCCGAGAAGCTCGACGAGCGCTATCAGCTGTTCTTTCGCGGCGGCCAGAGCTTCGACACCGCGGACGGCATCGGCCCGCTCGCGCGCGGCCGGGCCGGCAAGATCGACGGCAAGGTGTCGCGCGCATCGCAAACGCTGCTCGCGCTGTTCGAAGCGTCGCCCAGCTACAAGCCGGCGCAGGGCGCGCTGCGCGAAGCCGCCAGGCGCCACGCCATCGACTACGAACTGCTGCAGGCGCTGATCGCGACCGAATCGGGCTTCGACGCGCGCGCCGTCTCTCCCAAGGGCGCGCGCGGCCTGATGCAGCTGATGCCGGCAACCGCGCAGCGCTACGGCGTGCAAGGCGACAAGCGAGGCTCGCTCGAGACGAAGCTGTTCGACCCGCACATCAACATCGCCGCAGGCTCGCGTTACCTGCGCGACCTGATTGCGATGTTTCCCGGCGACATCGAACTCGCGCTCGCGGCCTACAACGCGGGTGAGGGCGCGGTGCAGCGGGCCGGCAACAAGATACCGAACTACCGCGAGACGCAGAACTACGTGAAGACAGTGCTGCAGCTCTATGCCTACCTCAAGCCCTCGGCCGCGGCAGGGCGCGGCAATGCACCCGGGCGTGTTCGCATGGAGCTGGCCGCTCCGCGCGGCGGCGCGTTCGGCCGCGGCAACATGCCGCCCGATTCGCCGCTGGAGCTGCCGGCGATGCCCGCGCTCAAGACTGCGCCGGAGATCGCAAGGCCCACGGTGGCGCGAGATGTCGCTACACCTCGACCAGAGTAGCCACGTCTTCGTGCAGCGCGGCCAGCCCGCGGTCGAGTGTGACGAGCCGCCCGTCGTGGCGGCGGGCCAGCGCAGCAAGGTAGGCGTCGGTGATCTGCCGCTGTCCCAGAACGCCTTTCCAGGCGACCGCGCTGTAGGGCAGATCGTCCGGCCAGAACCGATGGCGGGGATGCGCGGTCATCTGCAGCAGAAAGCTTGCCGCCCCGGAAATGTCGGCGACGGCCTTGAACTGCATCAGCATGCGCAACAGCGTGCCTTGGGTGATGGGACAGGTGGCGAACGGTGTCTCACCCGACTTGAACCATCGAACGGCAGCGGCGTGATGCACGTGCGCGGCGTCCGACAAGGCAACCAGCACATTGCCGTCGAGCAGGCAGACCTGCGCGGCGCCGCGCCTGGCGCCCTTGCGCTCAGGCATCGTTGTCGAGTGCGTGTACGTCGTCCGCGGTGATGGCGCGCCTGGATCGAACTACCGGCAAGCCCGTGTCGACGCTCGCGGCGAACTTGGGGGCGTTGCCGTCGAACGGACGCTCGTCGAGCCCGCGCTGTATCAGGTCGACAACCGTCTCGCTCAGGCTGCGGCGGGTATGGCGTGCCAGTCCGCTTGCAATGCGATGCAGGTTCTCGGGCAGGTCGACGGTGGTTCGCATCGCTGCATCATGATGCAGCCGCATCAGGGTGTCAACCCGCACTACACTCGAACTTTGTCTGCTTCCACGAGACCTCAGGAATATGGATTCCCAACCCGCGCTCGATCTCCAAAGCCCCGACGACGGCGACAGCTCCGTCACGCTGGCCGACTACGCGCAGACCGCTTATCTCGAATACGCGCTCAGCGTGGTCAAGGGCCGCGCATTGCCCGACGTGAGCGACGGCCAGAAGCCGGTGCAGCGGCGCATTCTCTATTCGATGTCGCGCATGGGGCTCGGCTTCGGCGGCGCCAACGGCACCGTGGGCGCCAAGCCGGTCAAGAGCGCGCGCGTGGTCGGCGACGTGCTGGGCCGCTTCCACCCGCACAGCGACCAGGCCGCCTATGACGCGCTGGTGCGCATGGCGCAAGACTTCTCGCAGCGCTATCCGCTGGTCGACGGCCAGGGCAACTTCGGCAGCCGCGACGGCGACGGTGCCGCGGCCATGCGCTACACCGAGGCGCGCCTGGCGCGCATCACCAGCCTGCTGCTCGACGAGATCGACGAAGGCACGGTCGACTTCATCCCCAACTACGACGGCTCGACCGAAGAGCCGCGCCTGCTGCCCGCGCGGCTGCCCTTCACGCTGCTCAATGGCGCAAGCGGCATCGCGGTCGGCCTGGCCACAGAGATACCGAGCCACAACCTGCGCGAGATCGCCGACGCCTGCGTGGCGCTGATCAAGTCGAACGGCAAGCTCAACGACGAAGAGCTGCTGGCGCTGGTGCCCGGCCCCGACTACCCGGGCGGCGCGCAGATCATCAGCGGCGCAGCCGACATTGCAGAGGCCTATCGCACCGGCCGCGGCTCGCTCAAGGTGCGCGCGCGCTGGAAGATCGAGGAACTCGCGCGCGGGCAGTGGCAGCTGGTGGTGACCGAACTGCCGCCGGGCGTCAGCACCCAGAAGGTGCTGGAAGAAATCGAGGAGCTGACCAACCCGAAGATCCGCGCCGGCAAGAAGGCGCTGTCGGCCGAGCAGACGCAATTAAAGGCGGCCGTGCTGTCGGTGCTCGACGTGGTGCGCGACGAGTCGAGCAAGGACGCCGCGGTGCGGCTGGTGTTCGAACCCAAGACCTCGCGCATCGGGCAGGAAGAGTTCATCACCACCCTGCTGGCGCAGACCTCGCTGGAGAGCTCGTCGCCGATCAACCTCACGATGGTCGGCATCGACGGCAAGCCGACGCAGAAGTCGCTGCGCCAGATGCTCAACGAGTGGATCGCGTTCCGCGAGATCACCATCGAGAAGCGCTCGCGCCATCGGCTCGGCAAGGTGCAGGACCGCATCCACATCCTCGAAGGCCGGCAGCTGGTGCTGCTCAACATCGACGAGGTGATCGCGATCATCCGCGCTGCCGACGACCCGAAGGCGGCGCTGATGGCGCGCTTCGACCTGAGCGAGCGGCAGTCGGAGGACATTCTTGAAATCCGCCTGCGGCAGCTCGCGCGGCTGGAAGCGATCAAGATCGAGCAGGAGCTCAAGGGGCTGCGCGAGGACCAGAAGAAGCTCGAAGACATCCTGGGCAGTCCGGTCGCGCTGCGCCGCCTCATGGTGAAGGAAATCGAGCAGGACGCGAAGAGCTTCGAGGACGCGCGCCGCACGCTCATCCAGGCCGAGAAGCGCGCCGTCGCCGAAGTGCGCGTGGTCGACGAGCCGGTGACGGTCATCGTTTCGCAGAAGGGCTGGGTCCGCACGCAGAAGGGCTGGGCCAGCGAGCGCGCCGCCGGTGCGCCGGCGCCGGAGTACGGCTTCAAGTCGGGCGATGCGCTGTACGGCGCCTTCGAATGCCGCACGGTCGACACCCTGCTGGTGTTCGGCACCGCCAAGGACAAGACGGTGCGCGTCTATACCGTGGCGGTGGCATCGCTGCCAGGCGGCCGTGGCGACGGCCAACCGGTCACGACGCTGATCGAGCTCGACAGCGGCACCCACGTCGCCCACTACTTCGCAGGCCCGCTCGGCGCGAGCCTGCTGCTCGCCAACACCGGCGGCTACGGCTTCATCGCGGCGGTGGAGAACATGATCTCGCGCCAGCGCGCAGGCAAGGCCTTCATCGACGTTGGTGAAGGCGAGCAGCTGTGCAGGCCTTCGCCGGTGGATGGGGCAACGCATGTGGCCTGCGCATCGACGGGCGGCCGCATTCTCACGTTCGACATCGGCGAGCTGAAGGCACTGCCCAAGGGCGGACGCGGCCTGACCCTGATCGACCTCGAAGCCAAGGACACGCTCGCGGGCGCCGCCGCCTACACGCGCAGCGTGAAGATCGAAGGCATCGGCCGCGGCGGCAAGCCGCGCGAAGAAACGCTCGAGATCCGCACGCTCAACAACGCGCGCGGCAACCGCGCGCGCAAGGGCAAGGCGGCCGATCTCGGCTTCAAGCCGGCCAGCGTGCTGCGCGTGCTCTGATGGGAGGCATCATGGAATTCGGCGCATTGGGCATCTTCCTTCTCGTGGTCAGCAGCGCCTGCAGCTTCCTGCTGGCACGCTGGCTCGGCAAGCGCCGGCGCGAGGAGCGACGCAAGCGCGAGCGTCAGGTGACCGAGGCGGGCCAGAGCCGGCAGGTGCGACGCGCACGCGAGCGCAAGCAGCGCTGAGGGCTACTTCAGGCCCTGCCACCAGCGCACGTTCTCGCGCGGCTTGCCGATGGTCAGGACTTCGCCGATCTCCGGCGTCGCGAGCTCGATCTTCTTCGCCTGTGCGGCGGCGGCGATGCGCTCCAGCGGGTCTTGCCATGTGTGGAAGGCCAGGTCGAAAGTGCTGTTGTGCACCACGTACAGCACCTTGCCGCGCAGATCGTCGAAGGCCTGCACAGCTTGCTCGGGCGTCATGTGCACCGAGGGCCAATAGTTGTCGTAGGCGCCGTTCTCCATCAGCGCCAAGTCGAAGCCGCCGAGGCGGTCGCCGATCTGCTTGAAGCCCGGAAAGTACCCCGAGTCGCCGCTGTAGTAGATGCGCTGCGACCCGCTCTGGATGACCCACGAAGCCCAGAGCGTGCGGTTGCGGTCGGTGAGCGTGCGCCCCGAGAAATGTTGCGCCGGCGTGGCGGTGAGCTGCACGCCGTCGTGCTGCGTCGCCTGCCACCAGTCGAACTCGGCCACCCGATCGGCGGGCACGCCCATGTCGATGAGCCGCGCGCGCACGCCGAGCGGCACGAAGTAACGCTGCACCCGGCTTGCGAGGTATTCGATCGTGGGGACGTCGAGATGGTCGTAGTGGTCGTGCGAGAGGATCATGCCTTCGATCGGCGGTAACTGTTCGAGCCTGATCGGCGGCTGGTGAAAGCGCTTCGGGCCGGCAAAAGAGAACGGCGATGCGCGCTCGCCGAAAACCGGGTCGATCAACCAGTACTTGCCGCGCAGCTTGAGCAGGTGCGATGAGTGACCGAGGCGGATCACGTGATTGCCTTGCACATCCAGCGCCTCGAGTTGCGCAAGGCTCACGGGGCGCACCGGAATCGCGTCGACCGGCACGGTGCCGGTCTTCTTGGCCACGATGAAGCGCGACCAGATCTGCCAGGAGCCGGCCGAGGGCAGGGCGTCCGGGTTCTGCATGTTCTGGAAGCCGCAGTCCTTGAACTGCGGCGACTCGCCGTAGGGCGCCTCGCAGGCGCCGCTGCTGGTGCTGGCGCAGCCGGTGGCGATTGCACAGGCCGCTGCGAGCGCGGCCGCCCGCATGAAATTGGACATCATGGTGATTGCCGGATGGGTTGGAGGAAGCGGCCGCGAGCTTAACCAATACGGCCCGTCTTGCGGCATAGACCGTTTGCGCGATTGATGCGCTCTGCGATGCGTGAAATATTTCGCGTTGAACGACGAGGAGCCGCATGGACGAAACCATCCAGAAGCTGGTATCCGAGCGCCGCAAGGCCCTCTCGGGCGCGGACGACGGCCGGCGGCCCTGGGGCCTGGCCCTGTCGGGCGGCGGCATCCGCAGCGCCACCTTTTGCCTCGGTTTGCTCAAGGCGCTGGCCGCGCGCCGTCAATTGCTCAGGTTCGACCTGGTGTCGACGGTGTCGGGCGGCGGCTACATCGGCGCCACGCTGGGGCGCCTGTGCACCGACGCGAAATCCGCCGACGATGTACGCGACATCGAGCGCGCCTTTGCCGACGTCGACCGGGCCCGCTTCGGCTGGTGGCTGCGAGGCAACGGCCGCTATCTCATTCCGGGCGGCATGCGCGACACGCTGTTCGCGACGGCGCTCTACCTTCGCAATCTGCTGGGCACGCACATCGAGATCGCCATCGCCGCCAGCCTAATCGGCATGGTGCTCGCGGCGGTCAACCTGCTGCTGTGGGACACGGTGTTCCGCACGGTCGACCTGAACAGCATGGCATCGGATGCGGCGACCGGCGTGACCGATCTGGCGAGCGTGCAGTCGGTGCGCCTGCTGGTGCAATGGGCCACGCAGTGGCCGACGCTATGGTTCGCCCTTGTCGGCCCCTTCATCGCATCGGTGGTGCTGGCCTGCGGCTACTGGTCGGTGCGCGACAAGGCCTCGGCGGCAGCCATGTGGCTGCAGATCGGCATGTGGTGCGCGCTCGGCGCCGGCGCCTTCTGGGTCGGCCCGCAACTGGTGCGGCACTACAGCGGGTCGCTCTGGCTGGCGCCGGCCTTCGTCGGGTTTGCGCTCTGCTGGGTGATCGCGCTGCTCTGGGTGCTGTGGCGCGGGCGCAAGTGCAGTGCCGGCGAGTTGCGCAACGAGCTGACCGATGGCCTGGCCTCCGTCATCAACACGGGGCTCCTGATCGCGATGCTGGGCTTGCTCGACCGCAGCGCCTGGTGGCTGGCGGCCGAAAGCGACCAGCAGCGTGCGTCGTACGGCGCGGTGCTGCTGGTGCTCGCGGCGGCGCTGCGCGGCGTGATGCCGATGCTGCTCACGCAGAAGCGCGAGGCGCCCGGCATCGCCAAGCGGCTGATGCTGACGCTCGCCAGCGTGCTCGGGCTGCTGCTGGCCTTCTGCCTCGCCGCGTGGTGGGTCGGCATGGTGTATTCGGTGGTGCTGCTGCCGGTGTTCACGCCGGAGGGACTCGACTTCTCGCGCGGCTGGGTCTGGCTCGGCACCATTGCCGTGATCATCGGCAGCTATGCGCTGGTGACGGGGCGCAACTTCGTCTTTCTGAATGTCTCGTCGCTGCACATGTTCTACAAGGCGCGCATCGTGCGTGGCTATCTCGGCGCTGCCAACGCCGGGCGCCTGGGCGCCAGTCCGACCGACGCGGTCTCCGGACTGGAGCCGCCGAGCGTGCCGGTTGGCCAGGTCGATGCGAACGACGACATCTCGCAGCTTCGCTATGCGCCGCACGCGCACGGCGGCCCGGTGCATCTGGCCAACGTCTGCATCAACCAGACCCACGACACGAAGGAGCGCCTCTTCAACCGCGACCGCAAGAGCCAGCCGCTCACCGTCGGCCCGCGCGGCTGGATGCAGGCCGGCGGCGCCGACTGGAAGCAGGCGCATGGCGACGGCGCGCTCACGCTCGGCGCCTGGACGGCGATCTCCGGCGGGGCCTTCGCACCCGGCCTTGGCCGCCTGACCAAGCGCGGCATCTCCGCACTGTCGGTGTTTGCCGGCCTGCGGCTCGGCTTCTGGTGGAACAGTGCCGACGCCGGCATCGTGCAACGCGGCGCCGTCGTGCATGCAAGCCCGCTGCTGATGAAGACGCGCTTCATGCTGCTCGAATGCTTCGGCGCGTTTCCGGGCAGCAGCTCGGCCAACTGGTATCTGAGCGATGGCGGCCACTTCGAGAACACCGGTGCCTATGCGCTGCTGCGCCAGGAGGCTTCGCTGATCGTGATCGCCGACTGCGGCGCCGACCCCGAGTACCGCTTCTGCGACCTAGAGACGCTGATCCGCCGCGCGCGCATCGACCTGAATGCCGAGATCACCTTCATGAAGCCGCGCATGGGCACCGACTGGGCGCACCTGGGCGCATTCGGATCGCTCAACGACCTCGCGTCGCCCAACAGCCAGACCTGCCTAGCGCTGGCGCAGGTCCGCTACGCGAGTGGCGCGACCGGGCAGATCGTGCTGGTCAAGCCCAACGTGTCGGCAGCGCTGCCGGTCGACCTGGTGAACTTCAAGGCCGCGAATCCGCTCTTTCCGCAGCAGCCGACCACCGACCAGTTCTTCGACGAGGCGCAATGGGAAAGCTACTTCCGGCTCGGCGCCGAGATCGGCTCGCGGCTCGAAGGCGAATTGCTCGACCAGGTGGCGCTGGGCGCGGTGGGCCTGTTCGTTACGGACGACGGGCAAGCGCAGCCCGCAGCGAAGCCGGGCACATCGGTGCCGGCCGGCACTGCCGGCGACGCGGCCGCGGCCGCAGTGGGCTCGATGAGCCGCTTGCAGGCGCGCGTGCTGCGGGCCGGCGCGGTGACCGCATCGGTCGGCATTGGAACCGCAGCGACTTTCGGCGTTGCCGCGTGGCAGGGCATCGACAGCTGGCGGGTTCAGCGTGCCGAGACGGAGCGCGCCGAGAACGGTGCATTCAAGGAACTGACCGAGCGCTGGGGCAAGCTGCGCGCCGCGTCTGCGTCGGGTGCGCCCGGCGAGGCTTCGGCGCTGCTGGCGGCCGAGCTGTTGCGAACGGGCGACCTGCTCTGCCGCGACGGCAGCGAAAACTTCATGGCGAAGTTCCGGCTGTCGGTGCGCATCGTCGACGATGCGAAGCAAGCCTGCGCCGGCGAGGCGGCCGGTCAGCGTGCACCGGCCTGCGCGCGTCTGCTCGACACCGGCAACGGCATCGACTGCCTGCAGCCCGCGCAGGCGCCGCCGTGTGCGCCGCGCTACTGGGCGCGCGATTATTCGGGGCAGACCGGCTCCAAGCAGAACTGCAGCGGGACTTTGCCCGAGCCATGGCCGATCGTGCTGCGGTTGCAGGATTTCATTGCCCGCGAGCCGCCAACGAAGATCGTTGCGGCGGCACCTTCGACGAGCGTGCCCGGCGATCAGCCGCCACCGGCAGCCGGCGTTTGCAACGACAAGGTGGTCTACATCCTCACGTACGGCAGCGTGCTGCGCGACCAGGCGCGCAGCTGGCGCGCACCCTGGCGCGCACTGGGTGCGTCGGTGCCGCCGATGGAAGACCTGCTCAGCACCGCGCGCCGCGCAGGCCGCTCGCCGCCGGTCGGCCATCCGCAGCCGAGCGTGATCATCCGGGATGAAGCCTCGCGTGCCTGCGCCCAGGCGCTGGCGCAGACCGCCCCGTCGCCGACCGGCGAGCCGTGGGCCATCAAGCTGCTGCCCCGGTCGAGCAGGGCAGCGCCGGGGGCGATCGAGGTCTGGTTGCCGCGGACGGTTTATGTGCCGT
>JANOCL010000109.1:0-45592 GCA_031412135.1 Variovorax sp.
GACGACTCGGCGGTTGCGAAGGGGTTCACGAGGAGATCTATGCCATCAGGTCAAGACGTGGGCAGCATCATCCGCTGGTTCTCGAGATCCTCAAGATGCAAGCCTCCTAGACGGACTCGGCGCGCTGTTGGGAATTTCGAAGTATTCGTCTCTTCCAGGCTGCTGTGTCGGCGCAGGCAAGCTCACTAGAGTGCAACGTTCGAAACCAGCATGGAAGATCCTGCAATGTGGGCTGCAAATTCGCCATTCTTGCCAACGTCTTCTGGCGGCGCAGGCCCGCAGGAAAGTGTCATGGATATCCCGGAAGCCGCAAAAAGAACTCTTGGGGTGCGCCGATGAAAACTGCGATCTGGGTGGTGTTCGCCGTCCTGGTCGCCGTGTGGACGGCTGCCGCTCTAGGAATCGACCAACTCTTTGGATGGATTTCCAGTGGGGCGACCGGTGCGGTTGCAGGTGACGCTAAAACCTTCATTGAATCCGCGCACGCTTCCTGGGTCGCAGAGTGGATGACCAACCCTTGGTTCGCGGCATTTCAAGGCGCCTTGCAGCGATCCGCGCTGTCGCTTCAGGGCGCCTTGCCTTCCCTGGGCTCGTTGGGGAATCTCATGACGTTTCTGGTTTGGGCGCTGTGGGCAGTTGGGGTCGTGACAATCCTTGCGGCAGCGTTGGCGGCCCATGTTTTCCACCGGCGAATCCAGCGCTGAATCCATGCTCCCTGGTTCTGCCCGTGGATTCATTCGTTGCGCAGCAAACTGACCTAGCCAGCAGCCTTCCAGCCATCCGCTTGGTATCTTGCAATCTTGTTCGCAAACGGGTCGATCTGGAACAGGTGAAGCCAACGGTTCTCCACGAGATGGCGGACCGACGCGTGCTTGTGCAGCACGGCAGAGATGGCCGCCTGAGAAGCTTCGATGTACACGCTGAGCCGCAAGGGGGTGTGGCGCCAGCGCTTGCCGTCATGCACGGTTTGCGTGGGCAGTCCGATCCGGAGATCGCCACCGTTGCCTTCGAACACACCCAGTCGGCCACCCACCACGTTGTGAAGCACCTTGTTGCCGCTGCCATAGCGCTGAGGATCGACTGTCGAGGCGTAGTACTGCATGTTGATCCAGTTCGTCACCACCATCGGGGCCGTCATGATCAGTTCGAGGATCGAGCCATCCCGATCTGCGCCAAAGTCGTAGTCATGCAGAAACACCCGACCCTGAAGATTCAGATGGCGCGTGCGCCGGCGCGGCGCTACCACGAACGCAGCGTTGTCTGCCAATCCCCATTCGGGCCGCACCTCGGCCCAATTGTTGGCACGTTGCTTCAAGCGCTGCAGGAGAGAACCGGGTAGAGGCGGTTGCCGGCCCAATCCCAGTCCTGGCGAGCGCTCCGCACGTGCACGATCACCCGCATCGCGCAACCATGCACGTAGCGATGAGATATCGTCGACATGGCTGTCGGGCATCGAGTCCAGGTCGAAGAGTTGAACCTCGTCCGTGGTGGTGTTGTGCAGCCCCGCAACGAACCACGTTGTCGGCGGGATATGAATGTTGCTCAGTGCCACCCCCTCCCGAATACCCGGTTCGTTCAGCAGCGCGGCAAGCACCCTCGCGTTGACCTCCCCGCTTTGACCTCCGCAAGCGCCGCAATCAAGGCCTGCGGCATGGGGGTTGTTGGTGGTTTGACTGCCGTGGCCTGCCAAGAGCACGAGCCGTGCGAACTCGGTCGTCAAGGCCATCGCACGCAGGATGCCAACCGCCAGACCGATACGGCTGTCTACGACGCCATGCAGCCCCTGCGCGGCGAGGGCTCGCAACCTCGGTTTCAAATCGGCGACTTCCGTCGCCTTCATCATCGAGCCGGCCAGGTCGCCGTGGCTCTTGGCCGACCCCATGCTTTTGCGCAGCAATTTGGGCGCATAGAAAAGCCCGCAGGTCTCGACAAACGTGAAGGCCGAGCTTGCTCGCCCCCGAAATTCCTCCCAGCGCGCATGCACCTGCAGACGCTGCTGCCTGCGGGCCGCCAATATTTGCGCGAGACCAGGAGGTTCAGCACAGTCGCTCACACGCAAAGTCGGTGCGAGCAGTCCAGGAAGTTGCGGCCGAGTCCACTCGGTACCCAGGGGGTTGTAAGCGATAGGCAGACCGAAAAATCCGGCGAAGCCCTTGGTCTCTACACCTTCGCTCGACCTCTCCAGCGCCCGACGAAACACTTCGGAGCGAACGTCGATGCAAAAAACGGCTTGTACAGCTGGCGGCGCCAAGGGCGCCTTTTCAGTCGAGTCTGGTGCCTGGACGAGCTGTGCGCACAGTGGCGCCTGATAAGCACGCTCGAGTGCGGCCTGGAAAATCCAGTCCCGCTGCTGCACTTCTCTGACCTGCTTTCGCTGCGACCCGGCGTCCCGCCATGCTTCGTGCCACTGCGATAGCGCATCGGACCTGCACTCGTTCATCAAGAGCCAGTCCCACTTTGCTCGTATGGCCAGCAATTGGAGCAGGTGGTCGTCGGAGCGACCTTCGAGCCTCGCCTGCCAAGCTTCGTGAGCGCACCAGGACGCCCAGCCGTTGATGCTGAGCAGTAGCGCGGACAAGTAGTCGGCCCACTGTTCCTCCGGCAGGCCCACAGCCGCCAGCACTGCGGCTACGGCTTCATCCGGGCGCCTGTCCAGCCGCTTCGCGCGCTGCGCCAAACCCTTTGCACCCATCAGCAAAGCGGGACTGTGGTCGCTGGCGATGCGCAATCTCCAGCTTTCGTACAGGGCCTCCTTCCGGCTTGGCGTCCAAGCGGCTTGGGAACGATCGAAATAGGCGGCGCAGTGTTGGCTGACTTGGTGCGTCACGAAGTCCCGCCATGGCATCGCATGGTCCGTGTCTCGCTTCACATCGGCGATGTCGGTCAACAGGGGCAATCGATGCGGCGTCTCTTGCGGCTCGCCCAGGTCCGCGAGCAGTTGCTCTGCGGTCAGTGGCGAGCCTGTTGCTTGAAGCGCTGCAGTCAAGTGATTCAAGGGCATGCGCCCGGATTGCATTTCCGCCATATAGAAATGGATCGGCATGCATAGCTTGGCACCCGACAGGCACGCCAGCTTGGCAGCCGCGTCTTCGATCGGGCGGTCCAAGTGCCCCCAGTACGGATTGACCGCGATGAACTGATCCAGTGGCCACGTGGGCGCGATACGCGCGCAGGCTGCGTCGATCGCTGCCCCGACTGCGCTCGCGTCGGAAACCAGCATCGTCGGTTTTTCAAGTACGTTTGCGTCGTTCATGACAGGTCTCTTGTTGGATGGGACTTTGCGGTGAAGATGGGTTCGGAAGACCGGGCTCTGCGTACGGGCCAACACCACAACGCCGCCCGCGTGAACAATTCGTCCAGATACAACCCCGCGTAGAACCATGGATACAGCCGCTGCGCAGTCCATCCCTCAGGGCGGCTCCGAATCCGGTTCTGCACGATGAAAAGCACCGTGAATGCAACGACCACGCCAGATATCAGATCCCACCGCGTTCGAGTCATGACATCAGTCGCAGTCGACACCGTGACCCAGTTTCTGACGGCATCGTGCAGGCCGGCGTACAGGAGCGCGACCGCGACTCCTGCAAGGCAAAGACGCACCACGGCGACGGCACCAAGCTTCGACATGGGCGCCGACATGAGTGGGACGAGCGCCAAACTGGCGACAAGCCCGAATGCCCAGGACACCGGTTCAGCTTCCGGTGCGGCGCGCCAGACCAGTGCGGCCAGGGCAACCGTCAAGACCCCGAGCGCGACCCCGACCGAGACCGAACTCCAACGGGCACCGATAGGCCGAACAGTCATCTGGCGAATCCTGGACTGGTCGACCGCACTGCCTGCGCCGAGGAACGCGTGCGCCTTGTACAGCGAATGCGCCACCAGATGCAGCAGAGCGAGTTCGTAGGCACCCAACCCGCACTGGACCATCATGAAACCCATCTGCGCGCAGGTCGACCATGCAAGCATCACCTTGACACTAATGCGCGTCATCATCACCAGGGCGGCAAGCACCGACGTTGCGCATCCCACCATCACGAGCAGCGTCTGGGCAGGCGCGGATGCAGAAATCAGCGGCGCCATCAGGATGAGCAAGAAACCGCCCAGATTGACAATGCCGGCGTGCAGCAGCGCCGACACGGGCGTGGGAGCTTCCATCACCTGAATCAGCCAGCCATGAAACGGCAGTTGCGCGCATTTCAGCAACGCGGCACATGCGATCAGAAATGCGGCGGCAGTTGTCGCTGGAACGAGACTTGGCGCCCCGGCAATGTGTGCGTGCAAAAGATCGATATCGGTCGTTCCCGTTGCCCAGCCGATCAGCGCGATCGCCGAGAAGAGGCTCAGGTCGCCGATTCGGCTTGCGATGAATTTCTTGTGCGCCGCAAGGAGAGCTTGAGGTCGTTCGGCATAAAACGTCAGGAGACGATGCAGCGCCAGACTGGTGGCGAGCCAGGCCAGCGCGAGGACGACAAGGTTGTTCGTGATGATCACCACACTGACCGAAGTCAATGTCACCATGAGGGCATGCAGGAATCGCGCCTGGCCCGGCTCCCCGTCAAGGTAGGTCTGCGAAAACGTGACGATGACCCAGCCGATGAACGTCACCAGAAGCAGCATCACCGTACTCAGACCATCGGCACGCGCTCCGAAACTCGATGCCGGCAGGGCCTCGCCGTGCCACAGCACAGGGCCTCGCCATATCAGGGCGCCCTCTGCACCAACCCAGATGCACGACAGCAATGCGCAGAAACTTGCAGCCATGGCGGTTCCACGCGCCCACTGCCATGCGCGCGGAATGTCTTGCGGTGTCCGCAACCGAACCCACCCACCGAACAAGAGCAACGCCGGCGTTGCCGCCAGAAGCGCAAGCCGGAGAAAGACTTCGAGAGGGAATTCGGGTGTGAACATCATCTTGGTTGCGCTTCATGAACGATCCTCGACTCTGTACGCTTCGCCTGTAGAAGTAAAATTCATATATCAGCTTGATTCAATCACTAATACAGAACTCACCGTGACGCGCCTCAACTACCACCATCTGCAGTACTTCTGGGCGGTGGCAAAGGAAGGCAACATGACCCGCGCTGCTGCCAAATTCCATGTGTCTCAGTCCGCGCTGTCAAACCAAATCAGGCAGTTGGAGGCTCAACTTGGACAAGTTCTGTTCGAACGAACGGGACGCGCGCTCACGCTGACGGATGCCGGCCGGCTCGTACTGACCTATGCCGACACGATCTATTCCGCCGGTGACGAAATGATGACGCTGCTGCGTGATGGCGGGCACTTGCAGACGCAGTCACTGAGGATTGGCGCCGTCGCGACGCTCTCGCGCAATTTCCAGGAAAACTTCATCCGGCCGCTGCTCTCGAAAAAAGACATCGAGCTGACATTGCAGTCCGGCAGTCTCGACCAGATGCTGAAATTGCTTCTGGCACACGGGCTCGACCTGGTGCTGTCCAACCGGCAGGTGCATGCTGATGCCGGGCACCCCTGGCGTTGCCGCCGGATTGCCCGGCAGCCAGTCAGTCTGGTCGGTCGCCCCTTGAACAAGCGGCGTGCCTTTCGTTTTCCGCAGGACCTTGCCCATGCAGCACTGCTGCTGCCTGGCCGCGGCAATGACATCCGTGCCGGGTTCGACCTACTGTGCGAACAGTCGGGTCTCAAATGCAGGGTGCTGGCCGAAGTCGATGACATGGCCATGCTCCGCCTGCTCGCGCGCGACACAAAGGGCATCGCGCTGTTGCCGGCCGTTGTCGTGCGCGATGAACTCAAGGCCGGCGATCTCGTGGAGTACTGCGTTGTCCCCGGTCTGCACGAGAACTTCTACGCCGTGACTCTCCAACGACGATTCGAGGCGCCCCTGCTCAAAGCTCTGTTGAAGCGACCCGGTGCTGAAGTGCTCGAGGGAGCCAACCATGGAACATGACGTTGGTTCTGCTATCGAATCAGCACCGGATTCCTGCTTCAATGCGATTTGGCGCCTGAGCCGTCAACAGGGTTGCAAACCATGTAGAGCTGCATGCCCCACTGCTCGACCGCAGCAAAAATCAGCATCGATTCGCCTTCTGCAAGGTGACGATCTGCTTCGACGATCTGAATGCACATTCGACGCTGCAGACGTGGCCGTCGGCCAGTGCAGCCATCGACACGATTCGGGCCGCAGCTTGGGGGCTGTCGGTTGCGTAATGGCGCATGGTCACGCTCCATCAATATTGAAACGGTTTCTGTCGAATCGTGATCCCGGCCCGCGACGACGTTGCCAGTTGCGCATCAAGGCGGTCGCAGCTCGGGACAGCGCGGTGTCCAGCGCAGGTCGCCAGTCGGGCGCCATTGAGGTGATGACCACACTGCCAGCCCCCTCGCTGCGCAGCGTGATCCGGCACTGCTTGTCGACGCCACCCCGCGGCCCGTTGATGTCGTTGAATTGCACGTGCGCCGTTGGCCGCATCCAGTCCAGCCTTCGCATCGCAAAACGGACACGGTCCATAGCCAACTCGCGGAACCGGGCGGCTTCGGCATCACGTGTTTGGAAAAAAACCTGCATGGATGGCTCCTTGTGAATGGAGACTCAACGCTATTTGGAGATGCCGCGCCGAACCAGCAGGATTTGACTGAGCTTCGCTCCCACAAAGTACGCTTGCTTGGCTCCACTCTCAGTCCGTGAGAAGGGCCTCGGAATTCCGACGCGGCCTGCGAATCGACAGGTCGCTTCTAGCGTGACCACACCATCATCAGCCCGCACGAAAAGGCCAGCAGCACCGCAAGGAACAGCAAGTTCCGCTTCCAGCCTGCGACGCGCTTTTTTTGCTCAAGCTCACGGAACGCAGTCGAAAGTTCTTCAGGCGTCTGCCGGCGCGTGTGCTCTTGCGCCCAATTCGAGTATCCACTGTTCATGCCTCCGATTCTCAAAGGCTCGGGGCTATCGCGCCAGCAAGAAAGTCACATTTGTGTGGAGGCTGCAGCGCGCTGGCCTGGCCAGGAAGGCGATCTGGAAGCCAATCAAGTAGCTAGCCCTTAAGTACTACTTGTAGCTACAATTGGCTACATGGAAAATAGATTGGAAACAAATACGGGATGGCGGAAAGAGACGCCGGACCGCCCGAGCCTTCCCCTCGACGATCGCGTCCGCCTCTACGCCCGCAGCGCCCGGCCGTGCGTCTGGGAACGTGCCGCTCTGGTGGTTGCACTGGTGGTTGCGTTCGCGTGGGCACTGAAATCTCTCGCGGCATTTTGAGCAACATCTCACGACTTCTGAGAATCATGGCAAGACGATCGAACACACACAACCGGTTTTCCGCAGAGCTTGACAGCGAGCCTTCGCGGTTGGATGAACTGACCTTTCACAGCCGCCTCGAGGAGCGCGAGCGGCGTGCTGCCGGCTGGCGCCGCAACCTGCTCTACATGGCGCTCATCGTCGCCGGCGTGGCCTTCGCTACATTCGTCACGCGGTGAGGGCAGCGGCGGACCGCCGCGTCCTGTCGTCGAACGCCGCGCAGGAGCCTTGGAGCGGCGACTTAAAACCCGAGTCAGCTGCCTGCCCATCGCATGTGTCCGACGTTCTCGACATCCAATTGCGTCAAACTCGAATCACGGTTCGATGTGAGCCGGCAAAGGACCCCTACATGAGCAACCCAAGTCGGCGTACTTTCGTCGTGAGCGTGATGGCCAGTGGCGCGGCTCTCACCGCGTCGCAAGTCGCGGCCCAGGCAGCAGCAGCCCCCATGCTTCCCGAAAATGACCCCCAGGCCACCGCATTGGGCTACAAGGCCGACACCGCAAAGGTGGACAAGGCGAAGTTCCCGAAACACGAGGCCAGCCAGTTGTGCAGCAACTGCCAGCTGTACCAGGCCAAGCCGACGGATGCGGCGGGGCCCTGCGCCCTGTTTCCCGGCAAGCAGGTCGCAGGCAAAGGCTGGTGCAGCGCCTGGGTCAAGAAAGCCTGACGGACGACCACCCTGCGCTGACTCTGGTCCGGGATGGTGAGCCGAGGTAGGGCTCTTGATTCTCGCGAACAAGAGGGGCGGAAAAGTCGGCATCGGTCACGGCCACGCAGTCCGGCGCGCTCTGCACCAGCTTGAGCAGCACGGCGTTCGCGTTGCCGCGCTCGCTCGAGAGCGACTGCGTGGATTTGCACGCGCGACAGCCTGACCACGAGCCGCACGCCGCTCTCCTGCCGGAACATCGGGCGGACACGACTACTTCGCCGCCACCGACCACTTTCGCGCGCTGATCGTTGGCGTATCGAGGCCAGCCGCAGCGCCGCAGAAAGCGCTGCACAGCAATGGCAGTGAAGCAGCAGGTTGGCCGCATGCGCCGTGCGGCGCGTCAGGCGAGTGCGCAATCCCTTCTTGCGTCAGACCTGGGTCACTCCATCGATGGGACTCACGTCACCCACGAGCTGGAGGAGATCGACCATCGTGAACGTTCCCGGCGTGCGCGAAGGCAGCGTCGGCGTCCAGTCGGCGCCTTTCTTCCAGAGGTAAGACTCATGGTCGCCGTGGACCAGCCCGATGAAGACTTCCGCCACGATGCGCGCGCCCACCGGCCCGAGCCGCTGGCCGGCGTGCCGGACCGATGCTTCCTTGAGGATGTAGTACCACAGCGGCGTCTGCTCGTGCAATCCCTGCGCCTGGGCGACCGCTCCATCGGTGCCGGACGAGATCTCGGCACTGGTGAGTGGATTCGACAGTTCCATGGCCTGCGCCACCGCCTGCCCGGAAGGCAGACCAAGCATCACGCCACGCTTCAGATTCAGGAACGGAAGGCTGGCACCGCCCGGCAAGGTATGCAGCGCGCTGACGATGAAAGGGTCGATGCGCCGCGCATGATTGAGCGTGACCCCCGGCACCGGGGCACCGAAGTCGTAGAAGCGCCGCCAGTCGATGATCCAGTTGCTCGGCAGCTTGCCGACAGGCGTGGGGCCCTGGAGCGGATCTGGCGCCAGGTCGCCCACGATTGCGCCCGACAAGCCGGAGAAGGCAAACAGCAGCGCCAGCGAGGCGGGTGCGATGCCGCCGGGCGTGAACACCCTGTTGTGGCTGTAGACCTCCCGAACCATGCTGTGCCCGAGACGGTATGCAGCGCCGGAGAACTCCACGGGCATGTATGGCGTCTTCTTGAAGCGGTAGAACTTGCGCCCTTCGTCGAGGATGCGAGCCACGATGCCATCTTCGGTGATGCGCTCGACGAAGTCGTGCAGGACCAGCCACTGGTAGTGCCATGTGACCTCGCGCCGGGCCTGGAAGAAAAGATCGGCCGGCGCGGGCGGCGCCGGTGCGGCCAGCAGCAGATCGACCACCTTGTTGTGAAACTTCATGAAAGCCAGGTGCGTCTGTGCAACCAGCAGGTTCTCGTCGTTGCGATGGTCGCCTATCAACGCCTGCCCCTCCGGGCTGCGCGGCAGATCGTTCGGAAACACGGCGGGGATGTCGCCTACGTCTTGTTGAAAGCCGAGCGTCGTCTTGCCGATGAGCAGCTTCGCGCCGGGCGCATTGTTGGCACCACGGGCATAGAGGTGGGGACTGCCGTCCGGCCCGCGCCCATAGATCGAATCCAGGTCGAGCGCCGGCGTCCTGAAGTTCTGCACCGCGGTCGGGTCCTCCAGCTTGTCACCGATGGAAGTCAGATCGAGCGTGATGTCGTGGTCCACGAACTGGCCGAGATAGGTAAATCCGGCGGGCACGAGCGCGTTGTCGCCGGCGCTGCTGTTCGGATCGGCATCCAGCATTGCATCGGCGAGCGCCTTCAGCTTGTCATCGGTCACCGCTAGCGGCGCCAGACGGTGAAACATCCTGCCGAACATGCCCGGGTCACCGTGCCCGGCGAGTGCGTCCAGCGAGCTTCTCGTGGGATGGCGGCCGGCCCGGCCGTGCTTCGGATTGACACCGATTTCTTCGGACATGATTGCTTCCTCGTTGCGTTCGATGAGCTTCAATCGACATGGTCGGAGCGATCTGCAATCCTACGAAGCGCGCCGGAAGTTCATATACGCTGCTCGCGGTAGGCTGGTCGCGGTAGCAATGGATCGGGAGCGTGGCGAGAAAACAAAAAGCCACCAGAAGGTGGCTTTTTCATTGGAGAAATCCAAGATTACTGGCGGAGTGGACGGGACTCGAACCCGCGACCCCCGGCGTGACAGGCCGGTATTCTAACCAACTGAACTACCACTCCTGGTAGACAACGTTTGCTTCTCGCGAAGCCAAGTGCTGACGACTTGTGCCTGCTTCACCTGCGTGAAACTGGCGACCCTACGGGGATTCGAACCCCGGTAGCCACCGTGAAAGGGTGGTGTCCTAGGCCTCTAGACGATAGGGTCAAAACCTGAGGAACCGCGTTGCGATCAACGCTTCGATTTCATCTCGACATTCGATGGTGGAGGTAAACGGGATCGAACCGATGACCTCTTGCATGCCATGCAAGCGCTCTCCCAGCTGAGCTATACCCCCTTGGGTGTCGAGCCTCAAATTATAGCCTTAAAAGTCAGGCGGCCTTCAATCGTGCGATGACGGTTTCGCGAGAAAAGAGCACGAGCACGGCGTCGAGCGATGGCGTCTGCGGCGTACCCATCACCAGCACGCGCACCGGCATTGCCAAGGCGGGCATCTTGAGGCCGTGCGCCGCCAGCACTTCCTTGATGGCGGCGGAGATCGCCGGCTTGTCCCAGGCGACGCCGGTCAGCTTTTCGGCGAGCGTTGCGAGCGCCGGGCGGACCGCGTCGGTCACATGCTGTGCAAGGTCGGCCTCGTCGGGCGATACATCCGCATAGAACACGGCCGCCCAATCGGCGAGCGCCACCGTGGTGTCGCAGCGGTCCTTGAACAATCCGCAGATCGCCTGCAGGCGCTCGTCGGGAACAAGACCGCGCTGCCGCAGATGCGCGGCGACCAGCGGCGCGAGCGCCTCATCCGTCATCGCCTTCAGGTGCTGCGCATTGACCCAGCGCAGCTTGGCCTCGTCGAACTGTGCGGCGCTGCGGCCCAGGTGGTCGAGGTTGAACCATTCGACGAACTGCGCGCGGCTGAAGATCTCGTCGTCGCCATGGCTCCAGCCGAGCCGCGCTAGGTAGTTGACCATCGCATCGGGCAGGAAGCCTTCGTCCCGGAACTGCGTGACGGGCTTGGCGCCGCTGCGCTTGCTCATCTTCTCGCCCTGCTCGTTGAGCACGGTCGGCAGATGGGCGTAGACCGGCGGCTCCTTGCCGAGCGCGCGGAAGATGTTGATCTGGCGCGGCGTGTTGTTGACGTGGTCGTCGCCGCGGATCACGTGCGTGATGGCCATGTCGATGTCATCGACCACCACGCAGAAGTTGTAGGTCGGCGTTCCGTCAGGCCGTGCGATGACGAGGTCGTCGAGTTCGTCGTTGCCGATCTCGATCCGGCCCTTGACCTTGTCGTCCCAGGCCACTACACCGCCCTGCGGATTGCGAAACCGCAGAACCGGCTGCACGCCCTCGGGCACCGGCGGCAGCGCCTTGCCGGGCTCGGGGCGCCAGGTGCCGTCGTAGCGCGGCTTCTCCTTGGCTTCGGTCTGCCTCTCGCGAAGGGCATCGAGCTCGGCGATGCTCATGTAGCAGGGATAGAGCTGCCCGGCCGCCCGCAAGTCGGCCAACACGGCCTTGTAGCGTTCGATGCGCTGCATCTGGTAGTACGGCCCCTCGTCATGGTCGAGGCCGAGCCAGCGCATGCCTTCGAGGATGACGTCGACCGCTTCCTGCGACGAGCGCTCGACGTCGGTATCTTCGATGCGCAGGATGAAATCGCCGCCGGTGGAACGGGCAAAGGCCCACGGATACAGCGCCGACCGGATGTTGCCGAGGTGGATGAAGCCGGTCGGGGAAGGGGCGAAGCGGGTGCGGGTCTTGGAGGTCATTGGAGGGTGCTGAAGCCGCGCAGCAGATCGGACTTGATGTCGTCGATATGGTCGAGGCCGACCGCGAGGCGAATCAGGCCTTGCCCGATGCCGGCTGCCTGGCGCTGCGCCTCGGTCAGACGCCCGTGCGACGTGGTGGCAGGGTGCGTGATGATGGTCTTGGTGTCGCCCAGGTTGGTCGCGATGCTGACCACGCGGGTGCTGTCGATGACATGAAACGCATTGGCCTTGGCGCTTTCCGGATCGTCACCGCGCACATCGAAGGACAACACCGCGCCGCCCTGCCCCGACTGCTGCCGCATGGCGAGCTCATGCTGCGGATGCGACGGCAGGCCCGGGTAATGAACACGTGCAACCTCAGGCACTGTTTCGAGCCAGCGCGCAACGGCCAGCGCATTGGCGGACTGCGCCTGCATGCGCACGCCCAGCGTTTCAAGGCCCTTGAGGACGACCCAGGCATTGAACGGCGCGAGCACCATGCCAGCGGTGCGGACGATCGGCCCGAACACGTCCACGATCAGGCGCGACGGGCCGCAGATCGCGCCGGCCATCACGCGGCCCTGGCCGTCGAGGTATTTGGTGCCGGAATGGATCACCAGGTCAGCGCCGAGTTCGACCGGCCGCTGGAGCGCCGGCGAGCAGAAGCAGTTGTCGACCGCCAGCAGCGCGCCGGCCTCATGGGCAAGATCGGCCAGCGCCTGGATGTCGCACACCTCGGTCAGCGGATTGGTCGGCGTTTCGGCAAACAGCAGCTTGGTGGCGGGACGCATGGCAGCGCGCCACTCGGCCACGTCGGTCTGCGACACGAAGGTGGTTTCGACGCCGAACTTGGCGAACTCCCTGCCGAACAGGTTCAGCGTGGAGCCGAACATCGAACGCGAACAGAGCACATGGTCGCCCGCCTTGAGCAGCCCCATGCACATCATGAGGATCGCGCCCATGCCGCTGGCCGCGGCAATCGCGGCTTCGGTGCCTTCCAGGGCGGCCAGGCGCCGCTCGAAGCTGGTTACCGTCGGATTGGAGGTGCGCGCATAGGTGAAGCCCTCCTCCGTACCGGCAAAGCGCCGGGCCGAAGTCGCCGCGTCGGACTGCACGAAGCCGCTGGTGAGGAACAGGGCCTCGGAGTTCTCGCCGTACTGGCTGGGATCGAGCGCCGTGCGAACCGCGAGCGTGTCGCGGTGCAGGCCGGGTGGACGAGATCGATCGGTCACGTCGTGGTTCTTCTATTCACTGAAATTGGGCAGTGCGAGGCGCGAGGAGTCTTCCTCGGTTTCTTCGATACGGGGACGGTTGCCGTTCATCCGCGTGATGGCCTCTGTGTCGATGTCGCCGGTGACGTACACGCCGTCGAAGCACGATGCATCGAAGCCGTCGAGCTTGGGCGCGGTGGCGCCGGCGGCCTTCATGACCGCTCGCTTCATGCCCTCGACGTCCTGGTAGATCAGCGCATCGCAGCCGATGAGCTCGCGAATCTGCTCGACGGTGCGGTCGTGCGCGACCAGTTCGTCCTTGGTCGGCATGTCGATGCCGTACACGTTGGGGTAGCGCACCGGCGGCGCGGCACTGGCAAGGTACACCTTGCGCGCACCGGCTTCGCGCGCCATCTGCACGATCTCGCGGCTGGTCGTGCCGCGTACGATCGAGTCGTCGACCAGCAGCACGTTGCGGCCCTTGAATTCGCTCGCGATCGCGTTGAGCTTCTGGCGCACCGATTTCTTGCGCACGCCCTGCCCCGGCATGATGAAGGTGCGCCCGACGTACCTGTTCTTCACGAAGCCTTCGCGGTAAGGCACGCCCAGCAGATGCGCGAGTTGCGTCGCGCTCGGGCGGCTCGATTCGGGGATCGGAATGATCACGTCGATCTCGTTCGGCGGCACCGTCGAGACCACGCGCTTTGCCAGCGTCTCGCCCAGGTTCAGCCTGGCCTGGTAGACCGAAATGCCATCGAGCACCGAATCGGGCCGCGCCAGGTAGACGAACTCGAACATGCAGGGGTTGAGCGTCGGCGCGTCCGCGCACTGCTCGGCATGCACCGCGCCCTGGAGGTCGATGAACACCGCCTCGCCCGGCGCGATGTTGCGCTCGAGCACATGACCCGAGCCTTCGAGCGCGACCGATTCGCTCGCCACCATCACAGTGCCGTCGGCGTTGCGGCCCATCGCCAGCGGCCGAATGCCATACGGGTCGCGGAATGCGAGCAGGCCGTAGCCGGAGATCAGCGCCACCACCGCGTACGAGCCACGCAGCCGCCGGTGCACGTTTCGCACTGCGGCGAACACGGTCTCGGCATTGAGCGCGCCGCCGCGGGTCGAGCGTTCGAGTTCGTGGGCGAGCACGTTCAGCAGCACCTCGGAATCGCTCTCGGTATTGGTGTGGCGGTGGTCGGTGGAGAACAGCTCGGCACGCAGCGCATGCGCATTGGTGAGGTTGCCGTTGTGCACCAGCACGATGCCGAACGGCGCATTCACGTAGAAGGGCTGCGCCTCTTCTTCGCTGTACGCGTTGCCCGCCGTGGGATAGCGCACCTGCCCAAGCCCGACATTGCCCGGCAACGCGCGCATGTTGCGCGTGCGAAACACGTCGCGCACCATGCCCTTGGCCTTGTGCATGAAGAACTTGCGTTCCAGCAGCGTGACGATGCCGGCCGCATCCTGGCCGCGATGTTGCAGCAGCAACAGCGCGTCATAGAGCAGCTGGTTGACGGGAGCGTTGCTGACGACGCCGACGATTCCACACATGAAGCGATCCTCTCAGGGCAGGTAGCTTGCCAACTTTTCGGGCAGTGCGGGCTTCAAGCCCTGCAATGCCGCATCCAGAACAATGGCGCTGCGCGATTCGCGCCACCAGGCGCTGTCGCTCAACGCCAGCAAATGCACCACGACCGCCAGGGCCAGCAGGGCGACCACTGCGCGCGCCGTGCCGAACGCCGCGCCGAGCACACGATCGACCGGCCGCAGCCCCACCGCGGCGACGAGCCTGCGCGTGAGCGCTGCCACCAGCCCCACGCCGAACGCCACCGCCACGAACACCAGCGCAAAGCCCGCGGCATAACGCCAGGCCGCTGCCGGGTCGCCGAACGGGAGCCAGCGGCCCACATCGTCCGCCAGCCACTGCGCGCAGAAGAAAGCCGCAACCCAGCCCGCCAGCGATATCACTTCGAACACCAGCCCGCGCACCAGGCCGAACAGCATCGAGATCACCAGCAGTGCAATGGCGATCCAGTCGAGCACAGCCACTTGCGCCAGCGGTGGTCTACAAGCTGACGACGGCGGCGGACAAAGACAAGCCCTTGATGCGCCCTGCCGCCCGGTCGGCATCGCCGCGCGTGGCGAAGGGGCCCACACGCACGCGCGTGCGTTCGCCGTCCGCCGTCTTCGCAACCTGCGTGTAAGTCTTGAGTCCGGCCTTTTCCAGCTTCTGCCGCACTTCGCGTGCCTTGGCCGCATCGGCAAACGCGCCGACCTGCACCACGAAGCGGCCGCTTTCTTCGGCTGCAGCCACCGGCTTGGCCGCAGCCGCGGTCTTGCCTTCGAGCAGCGCGCGCGCACGGCTGCCCTCTTCTGCGGTTGAAGGCTTGGCCGGCTCGGGCTTGGCCTCTGCCCGGGGCCTGGCTTCAGGTTCCGGCTTGGGCTCGGGTTTGGCTTCAGGCTTGGGCTCGGGTTTGATTTCGGCGGCGGGCGCGGCTGCAGGCGGCGCTGCGGCGACGAGCTCCTTGTTGTCCGGCGTCTCCGTGATCACGCCACCGGCAACCGGCGCAGGCGTTGAAGGCAGCGCCAGCGGCTTGACCTTGGCACGGTCTGGAATCTCGATCGGGATGTCGACCGATATCGGACGCGGCTGCGTATCGAACAGCAGCGGAAACCCAACCACACCCACCAGCACCAGCACCGCTGCGCCCAGCAACCGATGCCTCGCGCGCCGGCGCATCGCCTCGACACTTTCCGCCGGCGCCGCCGCCGGGATGTTGGCGTTGCGCCCTTCGTTGGTCTGCCCACCGCGGGTGCGGAACTTGAAGAACGCCATGAAATTCGTTTCCCTGATGGAGTGCAGCATGCGGTGGAAAGAAGCGCCCGAAATCAGGTCAGTCAGGCGTCCGGCGACAGGTGCCTGGCCCTGAGACGGGGTGTCCCGTGCATGAGCACGCCACCTACCGTGAAGAACGATCCGAAGACAACGATTCTATCAGCGGGGTCCGCGCGATCGATGGCCGCCTGCAGGGCCTGCAGGGGTTGCGCATGCACGCTCGCCGAAGCGTCGGCGCGCGTGTTCTGCGCCTCCCAACGCGCAAGCAGATCGGCCGCCTGCGCGGCGCGCGGGGTCGGCAGATCGGTGAAGTACCAGCGGTCGATGAGCGGCCCGATGCGGGCGAACATCGGCGCGAGGTCCTTGTCCGCCATCACGCCGAACACGGCATGGGTGGTCGGATAGAAGCCCATCGCGTCGAGGTTCTCGGCCAGTGCGGCCACTGCGTGCGGGTTGTGCGCGACGTCGAGCACCAGTGCGGGTTCGCCCGGCACGATCTGGAAGCGCCCCGGCAGTTCGACCATCGCCAGGCCAGTGCGTACTGCCTGGGCCGTCACCGGCAGCCGCTGCCGCAGTGCCTCGAGCGCCGCCAGCACGCCGGCCGCATTGAGCAGCTGGTTGGCGCCGCGCAAGGCCGGATAGGCGAGCCCGCTGTAGCGCCGGCCGCGGCCGCTCCAACCCCACTGCTGCTTGTCGCCCGCGACGTTGAAGTCGCGCCCGGCTCGCCACAGATCGGCGCCGATCGCCTGCGCATGGTCGATCACGCTCTGCGGTGGCACCGGATCGCTCACGATCGCAGGTCGGCCGGCGCGCAGGATGCCGGCTTTTTCGAAGCCGATGCTCTCGCGGTCATGCCCCAGAAATTCCATGTGGTCGAGATCGATGCTGGTGATCACCGCACAGTCGGCATCGATGATGTTGACCGCGTCGAGCCGCCCGCCCAGACCGACTTCGAGAATCGCAACATCCGGCTTGCCGGCAGCGGCGCACCGCAGGATGGCCAGCGTGGTGAATTCGAAGTACGTCAACGCGACGTCGCCGCGCGCCTCTTCGACCGCCTGGAAATGCGCCACCAGTTCATCGCCTTCCACCGCCTCGCCGGCGATCCGCAGGCGCTCCTCGAAGCGGACCAGATGCGGCGACGTGAAAACAGCCGTGCGATAGCCGGCATGTCCGAAGATCGATTCGAGCATCGCGCAGGTCGAACCCTTGCCGTTGGTGCCGGCAACGGTGATCACCGGGCAATCGAAGACGAGCCCCAGCCGGACGGCCACGGCGCGCACGCGGTCGAGCCCGAGCTCGATGCTCTTAGGATGCAGGCGCTCGGCATGCGCGAGCCAGTGGGCAAGGGTTTTCATGGAGGCCGGAATTGTCGCCGACGCGCGCCGCGGGCATCATCACGGGATGGTCACGCTCTATGGAATCTCCAACTGCGACACGGTCAAGCAGGCTCGCGCCTGGCTGGGCGAGCACGGCGTGGTCTACCGGTTTCACGACTTCAGGAAGGACGGCGTTCCGGCGGCGGAACTCGACCAGTGGCTGCTCTCACCCGGCTGGGAAGCGCTGGTCAATCGCCGTGGCACCACCTGGCGGCGCCTGGACGAAACCACGCGCGCCGGTGTCGTCGACGCGCCAACTGCTCGCCCCGTGCTGGTCGCCAACCCGAGCCTGATCAAGCGGCCGGTGGTCAACTGGGGCCCAACCCACGGCGTTACCACCGGATTCGACGCATTGCAATGGAAGACTCGCGCCATGTAAACGGTTGAACCCGCGCCTCCACGCGGCGTCAAACGACAATTCAGCGGCTGCTGCAGCCACATCAGGAGCCCCACATGCACACAAGAAACACGATTCGCAACTTCACGGCGCTTTCGCTGCTGGCTGCGCTGACCGGCCTTTCGACGCTGGCCCAGGCAGAGCAGGTCTGGGCGCGCGTGGTGTCGGTCACGCCGGTGCAGGAAACGACCGGAAGCACCCGCTACAACGTCACCTACGAATACGCCGGCCGCCAGTACACCACCCGCACCGACACGCGTCCCGGTGCCAGCATTCCCGTCGAGGTCGGCGCCTACGGCGTGGCCCAGAGCATGCCGGTGGCACCGCAGCCGCAGTTTGCGCAGCGTCCCCTCGACCCCGACGACCGGCCGGAGTGGAACGACGTCACGCCCGAACCCGGCGTGGTCATTTCCGGCCGAGGTCCGGCGCCGATGTACGGCCAGCCCGTACCGGTCTACACGCAACCGGCCCCCCTCTACTACCCGGCGCCGGTGTACGTGCAGCCGGGCTATGCCTATCCGCAGCCGTACATCTATCCACCGGTCGGCATTTCGCTCGGGATCGGCTACTCGCGCGGCTGGGGCGGCGGTCATCACGGCAGCTGGCATGGCCACGGTCATCGCCGCTGGCGCTGAGCGCCGGCCGAGAGCCTGTGGCATAGCCCTAAAATCGTGGGCTTTCTCCGGGCTCTCCTCTCAGATGACAACAACCGAATCCCTTCACAGCGCCGAGGTGTCGACCCGGGCCAACGTGTACTTCGACGGCAAGTGCGTGAGCCACAGCCTCACGCTCGCCGACGGCAGCAAGAAGTCGGTCGGCGTGATCCTGCCGTCCACCCTCAGCTTCAACACCGGCGCGCCGGAGGTCATGGAAGGCACCGGCGGCAGCTGCGACTACCTGCTCGCGGGCAGCAGCGAATGGGTGGCGTCGGGCCCGGGGCAGAAGTTCAGCGTGCCCGGCAGCTCGAGCTTCCAGATCCGCGTAAGCGGCGAGCCTTACAGCTACATCTGCCACTTCGGCTGAACCGGAATTCGAGCATGTCGACCATTCTTCAGAACGTTCCCGCCGGCCAGAAGGTCGGCATCGCCTTCTCGGGCGGCCTCGACACCAGCGCAGCACTGCACTGGATGCGAAACAAGGGCGCCATTCCCTACGCCTATACCGCGAATCTGGGCCAGCCGGACGAGCCGGACTACGACGAGATCCCGCGCAAAGCCATGCTGTACGGCGCCGAGAAGGCGCGCCTGATCGACTGCCGCACCCAACTCGCCGCCGAGGGCCTGGCTGCACTGCAGGCTGGCGCCTTCCATGTGACCACCGCCGGCGTGACGTACTTCAACACCACCCCGCTCGGGCGCGCGGTCACCGGCACCATGCTGGTGTCGGCGATGAAGGAGGACGACGTAAATATCTGGGGCGACGGCAGTACCTACAAGGGCAACGACATCGAGCGCTTCTATCGCTACGGCCTGCTCACCAACCCGGCGCTGAAGATCTACAAGCCCTGGCTCGATCAGACCTTCATCGATGAGCTGGGCGGACGCACCGAGATGTCGGAGTTCATGCAGAAGGCCGGCTTCGCCTACAAGATGTCGAGCGAGAAGGCCTATTCGACCGACTCCAATATGCTCGGCGCCACGCACGAGGCCAAAGACCTCGAGCACCTGAACAGCGGCATGACGATCGTGCAGCCGATCATGGGCGTGGCCTTCTGGAAAGACGAAGTCGACGTCAAGCGCGAGGAAGTGACGGTGCGCTTCGTCGAAGGCCGGCCGACCGCAATCAACGGCGTCGAATACGCCAGCCTTGTCGACTTGCTGCTGGAAGCCAACCGCGTCGGCGGGCGCCACGGGCTCGGCATGAGCGACCAGATCGAAAACCGCATCATCGAGGCCAAGAGCCGTGGCATCTACGAAGCGCCCGGCCTTGCGCTGCTCTTCATCGCCTACGAGCGGTTGATCACCGGCATCCACAACGAAGACACGATCGAGCAGTACCGCGACCACGGCCGCCGTCTCGGGCGCCTGCTCTACCAGGGCCGCTGGTTCGATCCTCAAGCCATCATGCTGCGCGAGTCGGCGCAGCGCTGGGTCGCTCGCGCGATCACCGGCGAGGTCACGGTCGAGCTGCGCCGAGGCAACGATTACTCGATCCTGAACACGGTGTCGCCCAACCTCACCTACAAGCCGGAGCGGCTGACGATGGAAAAGGGCGAGTCGAGCTTTTCGCCGGCCGACCGCATCGGCCAGCTCACGATGCGCAACCTCGACATCGTCGACACGCGCGACAAGCTGGCGATCTATACGCAGGCCGGGCTGCTATCGACGACGCACGGCGCGTCGCTGCCGCAACTCAAGGAATAGGCTCGCCCCCAGGTTGGCTCACTTCGTGTAGCCGCCCACCCCCTGCCGGGGGCAACACCAGCGGCCCGGCAAAGCCGGTTCCGCGGTGTCCACGCATCCTGAGCAGCTAAACCACGACTGGCTCCGGCTCCAACCGGATGCCGAAGCGCTCGTAGACGCTGGTCTGGATGGCCTTGGCGAGCGTCATGACTTCGCCGCCGGTCACCGGATCGGCCGCGCCCCCGCGATTGACCAGCACCAGCGCCTGCCGCTCGTAGACGCCGGCATTGCCGACCGACTTGCCCCTCCAGCCGCAGGCATCGATAAGCCAGCCGGCGGCCAGCTTGATGCTTCCGTCGGCCATCGGGTAGTGCACGATCTTCGGATCGCGCGCGATGATGTCGGCGCACTGCTCGGTAGTGACGGTCGGGTTCTTGAAGAAGCTGCCCGCGTTGCCAAGCACACGCCAATCGGGCAGCTTGGCTTTGCGGATGGCGCAGACCCAATCGAAGATTTCCATCGCGCTCGGCGTGAAGTTGCCGGTTTCGGCCAGCTTTCGTTCGAGGTCGAGGTAGCCGAGCACCGGCTTCCACGGCTTCGGAAGTCGAAAACGCACCCGCGTGATCAGCGCACGCCCGGCAAGGCCGAAGTCGTTGCCGCCGCTGGCCGCGTGCTTGAACACGGAATCGCGGTAGCCGAAGGCGCACTGCGCGGCATCGAGGCTGAACGCGCGGCCGGTTTCAAGGTCGATGGCATCGAGCGACTCGAAGCGATCCTGCAGCTCGACACCGTAGGCGCCGATGTTCTGTACCGGCGCGCCGCCGACGGTGCCGGGAATCAGCGCCAGGTTCTCGAGGCCGGAGAAACCCTGTTCGAGCGTCCAGTGCACCGCGTCGTGCCAGTTCTCGCCAGCTCCGGTTTCCACGATCCAGGCTCGCGGCGTCTCCTCGACCAGCCGCCGGCCCTTGATCTCGACCTTCAGCACCAACTGCTTCACGTCGCCGGTGAGCACGATGTTGCTGCCGCCGCCAAGCACGAACTTGGGCGCTGCCCGCAACGAAGGCTCGGCCAGGAGCGCACGCACATCGGCCTCGTCTGCAATGCGCACCAGATGCTGGGCGCGAGCGACGATGCCGAAGCTGTTGTGCTGCTGCAGCGGTACGTTGTGCTCCACGATCATGGGAGAATTGTCGCATCCACACACGCGCGAAACAGGAGAGTCCATGCCGTCTTTCGACACCGTCTGCGAGCCCAACCTGCCGGAAGTCAAGAATGCCGTCGAGAACACGGCCAAGGAGATCGGCACGCGCTTCGACTTCAAGGGAACCGCGGCTGCCGTCGAGTTGAAGGACAAGGAAATCACCATGACAGGCGATGCCGAATTCCAGCTCGTGCAGGTGGAGGACATCCTGCGCAGCAAGCTGACCAAGCGCAGCGTGGACGTGCGCTTTCTCGACAAGGGCGACGTTCAGAAGATCGGCGGCGACAAGGTCAAGCAGGTGATCAAGGTCAAGAGCGGCATCGAGAGCGAGCAGGCCAAGAAGATCACCCGCCTGCTGAAGGACAGCAAGCTGAAGGTGCAGGCCGCGATCCAGGGCGACGCGGTGCGCGTGACCGGCGCCAAGCGCGACGACCTGCAGGCGGCGATGGCGCTGATCAAGAAGGACGTGCCGGACATGCCGCTGTCCTTCGACAATTTTCGCGACTGATGAAACACCCCCGAAGCGCCTGCGGCGCCTCCCCCTCAAGGGGGCGATACCAGCGGCCCGGCGGAGCCGGTTCCGCGGTATCCCTGGCAGTCGGCCGCGCCGGGTTCACCGCCGCGTTGCTGGTTGCGGCTTGCGCGCTGGTGCAGGCGCAGACGGTGGTTCTGACCGGCACCATCGGCAGCCGCGCGATCCTCATCGTGAACGGCGGCGCGCCCAAGACCGTTGCAGTGGGCGAAACCTTTCAGGGCGTGAAGCTGGTGTCGCTCGGGGCCGAGCAGGCCACTATCGAGGCAGCCGGCAAGCGCGTGGCGCTGCGCATGGACACGCCGGCGAGCATCGGCGGCGGCGGTGCGGCAGGCGGCGGCGGCAATCGCATCGTGCTGCCGGTTTCCAGCGGTGGGCACTTCATGGCGCAGGGCGCCATCAATGGCCGATCGGTCAACTTCATGCTCGACACGGGTGCGACCAGCGTGGCCATGTCCGCTGCCGACGCACAGCGCATCGGCCTCGACTTCAGCAAGGGACAGCCGATCCGCATCAACACCGCCAACGGCGTGACGGCCGGCCACCGGGTCCGCCTGGCTTCGGTGCGGGTCGGCGATGTGGAGGTCTACGACGTCGAGGCGGTCATATCGCCGCAGCCGATGCCCTACGTGCTGCTCGGCAACAGCTTCATCAGCCGTTTCTCGATGCGTCGCGATTCGGATCAGATGGTGCTCGAGAAGCGCTACTGACTTCGGCCCCCCGGCTTTTCACTTCGCTTCGCTCCATGTAATTCGCCACTCGCCGAGGGGGAGGCGCGGCCCGCCTTGGGGCGGCCCGGCGGCGGCCGACAGCTCACGCTGCCGCAGCCGTCACCACGATCTCTATCTTGTAGGCCGGCTTGGCCATCAGCGCCTGCACGGTGGCGCGCGGCGGCGTGTGGCCGGCCGGAATCCATGCGTCCCAGACCTCGTTCATCGCCGTGATGTCGGTGATGTCGGCCAGGAAGATCTGCGCCATGAGGATGCGCGATTTGTCGCTGCCGGCCTCGGCCAGCAGGCGCTCGACCATGGCAAGCACTTGCGCGGTCTGGCCGCGGATGTCCAGCGTGGTGTCGTCTGGGACCTGGCCCGCGAGATGGACGGTGCCGTTGTGAACCGCGGTCTCGCTCAGGCGAGGGCCGACGTGAAAGCGCTGGATCGCTGCCATGACTGTTCCTATGTTTTGACCCCGAGTCGCGACTCGGTTCCGGCCGCCAGTCGGCGGATGTTTTCACGATGCCGCCAGACGAGCAGCAGGCTGATCGCCACCAGCGCGAGCAGCACCGTGCGATGCAGCGGCCAGGCGATCTGGCCGCCCAGCAGATAGTAGGCCGGCGCGAAGAAGGCAGCCACGAGCGACGCCAGCGACGAATAGCGGAAGAAGAAGGCAATGATCAGCCAGGTCGTGCCGGTCGCCAGGCCCAGCAGCCAGTCGATGCCCACCAGCGCGCCGGCGGCGGTCGCAACCCCCTTGCCGCCCTTGAAGCCGAAGAACACCGGATAGAGATGCCCCAGGAAAGCCGCGAGTCCCGCCAGCGCGGCGGTGCCAGGCCCAAGGCCGAAGCGCTCGCCGACCTGGTGGACCACGAACACCGGCAGCCAGCCCTTGAGCGCGTCCAGCAGCAGGGTTGCCAGCGCGGCACTCTTGTTGCCCGATCGCAGCACATTGGTCGCACCCGGGTTCTTGCTGCCGTAGCTGCGGGGGTCGGCCATGCCGAACGCCCTGCTGACGATGACCGCAAACGACAACGAGCCAAGCAGATACGCGAGCACGATCGCGACGAACGAGGGAAGGTAGGAACTCACGGTGTCTCCAGGCGGCTCGGGCGGGCGGTGCGCCACCCATGCGGCCGGCTATTCTGCCAGCGCGCACTGCACCGGCTTGGCGTGCACCAGTTGCACGCACGCCTGCGGATCGATGCCGACCAGATAGCCGCGGCGTCCGCCATTGATCGCTATGCGGGGCAGTTCGAGGATGGTCGACTCGACATAGACCGGCATCGACCGCCGCGTGCCGAAGGGCGACGTACCGCCGACCAGGTAGCCGCTGTGCCGGTTGGCCACTTCGGGCGCGCAGGGCTCGACCGACTTGCAACCGATCTGCCGCGCGAGGTTCTTGGTCGACACGGTGCGATTGCCGTGCATCAGCACGATCAGCGGCCGGGCGTCCTGGTCCTGCATGACGAGTGTCTTGACCACGGTGAACGGGTCGAGGCCCAGCACCTCGGCGCTGTGCTTTGCGCCACCGTGGTCGAGGTACTCGTACGTGTGCTCGGCGAAGGCAATGCCGTGCGCCCGCAGCATCTGCGTTGCGGGCGTTTCGCCGACACGGGCCTTCCTGCTCATGGCGCAACGATCAGATAGCCGGGTCGCGCATTTCCCAGCGCAGCTTGTCGATTTCTGCCAGCGTTTCCGGCGACAGGGTCTTGCCCCAGCCGTCGAGGTTTTCATCGAGCTGGGCCACCGAGGTGACGCCGATGATGGTGCTTGCAACCTGCCATTTGCTGTTGCAGAAAGCCAGGGCGAACTGCGTCGGCGTCATGCCGACCTCGCGCGCCAAGGCGTTGTAGCGGCGTGCAGCGTGCAAGGTCTCGGGCCGGCCCCAGCGCTGCTTGCGCATGGATTCGTAGCGCGCGATGCGTGCGTTCTTCGGGGCGTCGGGTCCAACGATGCCACCCTGGTCGTACTTGCCGGTCAGGAGGCCGAAGGCGAGCGGCGAATAGGGCAGGAACGACACGCCGAGCCGGTGCATGGTCTCGTCCAGCCCGTTTTCGGCCGCGCGGCTCACCAGGTTGTAGACGTTCTGCACCGACGCCAGGCGCGGCAGGCCGTGGGCTTCGGCCAGTCGCACGAACTCGTGGACGCCGAAGGGCGTTTCGTTCGAGACACCGATGGCGCGCACCTTGCCGGCCTTCACCAGCCCCGAAAGCGCCTCGAGCTGTTCGCGGATGGAAGTCTGCGAGCTCTCCTTGACCGGGTCGTAGTAAATGCCGCCGAAGGCCGGTACATGCCGCTCGGGCCAGTGGATCTGGTAGAGGTCGATCACGTCGGTCTGGAGGCGCCGGAGGCTGCCCTCGCACGAGGCGACGATGTTGGCTGCCGTCATGCCGCCGCCTTCGCGCACCCAGGGCATGCCGCGCGAAGGTCCGGCGACCTTGGTGGCGAGCACGATCCTTGCGCGCACGGCAGGGTTGTTGGCAAACCAGTTGCCGATGATGGTTTCGGTGGCGCCGAAGGTCTCCTGGCGCGCCGGCACCGAATACATCTCGGCGGTGTCCATGAAGTCGACCCCGCGTTCGAGCGACCGATTCAGGATGGCATGGGCAGTGGCCTCGTCCACCTGCTCGCCGAAGGTCATGGTGCCAAGGCAGACGGGCGTGACGTGAAGGTCGCTTTGACCGAGCTGGATTTTTTGCATGGCCGAAATGCTAGCGCGATGCGCCTTGCCTATCATCCGGGCGATGTATCCCCTGCGCCTTCATTCCCGAACCGAGTTCGTTCCCGTCCGCAACCTCCGCTACCACGTGCGCCTGTGGGGCGAGCCGTCTGCCGACCGGCCGCCGCTGGTGCTGCTTCATGGCTGGATGGATGTCAGCGCGTCCTGGCAGTTCGTGGTCGATGCCCTGGCAGCCGACCGCTGGGTGATCGCACCCGACTGGCGCGGCTTCGGCCTCACCGAAGGCGGCGCGGTCGACAACTACTGGATGCCCGACTACCTGGCCGACCTCGAGTGGCTGCTGGACCACTACGCCGGCGAACGTGCGGTCGATCTGGTGGGCCACAGCATGGGCGGCAACGTCGCGATGCAGTACGCCGGCGTGCGACCGCAGCGGGTGCGCCGGCTGGTCAATCTCGAAGGCTTCGGCATGCCGGTGCTGCAGCCCGCCGAAGCGCCCAAGCGCTACGGCAAATGGATCGACGAACTCAAGCGGCTGCACCGCGGCGAGATGGCGTTGGCCGCCTATCCGGCTGTCGACGGGGTTGCGCGGCGGCTCATGAAGACGAACCCGCGCCTCTCGCAAGACAAGGCCGACTGGCTCGCCCGGCATTGGTCGGCGGTTCGCAGGCAACCCGACGGCAGCGAGCGCTGGGAGATCCTCGGCGACCCGGCGCACAAGATCATCAACGCCAACCTGTTCCGCGTCGACGAGGCGCTCGCGCTCTATGCCGGCATCTCGGCGCCGCTGCTGGCGGTGGTGGCGAGCGACGACAGCCTCGGCAAGTGGTGGAGCGGCCGCTACACGCTGCCCGAATACGAGGAGCGGCTGAAGGCCGTGCCCGATGCGCGCATCGCCCGGGTCGAAGACGCCGGCCACATGCTGCATCACGACCAGCCCGAGCGGGTCGCGGCGCTGATCGAGGCATTCCTCGAATGAAGCAGGGCCACGGCGGAGCGTGAGAAAATCCACGGTTTCCCCGAACACCGTCAGGACACCCCATGGATGCAGAGCAAATCAACCAAATCGGCGCAACCCTCGCAGACCTGAGCGCAAGAACGGTCGATTTACGGAGGTATCTTTGACTACGATGCCAAAGCAGAACGCCTGAGGACGGTCAACGCATCGCTCGAAGATCCGAACGTCTGGAACGATCCGAAGAAGGCCCAGGAACTCGGCCGCGAGAAGAAGTCTCTCGACGACGTGGTCGTCACGCTCGACCGCCTGACCAGCGGCCTGTCGGACAACACCGAATTGTTCGACATGTCGAAGGAAGACGGCGACATGGACGGCCTTCAGTCCATCGCCGATGACGCGGCCGGGCTCGAAGCCGACATCAAGCTGCTCGAGTTCCGGCGGATGTTCAACAATCCGGCCGATCCGCTCAACGCCTTCGTCGACATCCAGGCCGGCGCCGGCGGCACCGAAGCCTGCGACTGGGCCAGCATGCTGCTGCGCCAGTACCTGAAGTACGCCGAGCGCAAGGGCTTCAAGACGCAGATCGAGGACGAAACGCCCGGCGACACGGCCGGCATCAAGGGCGCGACCATCAAGGTCGAGGGCGAGTACGCCTTCGGCCTGCTGCGCACCGAGACCGGCGTGCACCGCCTGGTGCGCAAGTCCCCTTTCGATTCGTCGGGCGGGCGGCACACGAGCTTTGCGAGCATCTTCGTCTACCCCGAGATCGACGACTCGATCGAGATCGACATCAACCCTTCCGACGTGCGCACCGACACCTACCGCGCCAGCGGCGCTGGCGGCCAGCACATCAACAAGACCGACTCTGCCGTGCGGCTCACGCACATCCCGACCGGCATCGTGGTGCAGTGCCAGGACGGCCGCAGCCAGCACAGCAACCGCGACGTCGCCTGGAAGCGCCTGCGCTCGCGGCTCTACGACTTCGAGCTGCGCAAGCAGCAGGAAGCGCAGCAGAAGCTTGAAGACACCAAGACCGACGTCGGCTGGGGCCACCAGATCCGCAGCTACGTGCTGGACAACAGCCGCATCAAGGACCTGCGCACCAACGTCGAGATCTCGGCCACGCAGAAGGTGCTGGACGGCGACCTCGATGTCTTCATCGAAGCTTCACTCAAACAAGGCGTCTGATGCCTGTAAAACCAAACTTTCCGGAGACTCTCGATGCTGCTGCGTGATGCCCAAGGCCAACCGGTCGCGATCCGCCGCGAGGACTACCGCGCACCCGCCTACTGGATCGACACCGTCGATCTGACCTTCGACCTCGACCCCGCCAAGACCCGCGTGCTCAACCGCATGCGCCTGCGCCGCAATCCCGACGTGGCGGCCGAGCCGCTGCGCCTGGAAGGCGACGAACTCAACCTGGCGCGCGTGCTGGTCGACGGCCAGGGCGCATCGTTCCGCATGGAAGCGGAGCAGCTGGTGATCGACAACCTGCCCGAATCGTTCGAGCTCGAGATCTTCACCACCTGCGCGCCGGCCAAGAACACCAAGCTGATGGGTCTCTACGTCAGCGAGGAAACCTTCTTCACGCAATGCGAGGCCGAGGGCTTTCGCCGCATCACCTACTTCCTCGACCGGCCGGACGTGATGGCCAGCTACACCGTGACACTGCGCGCCGCCAAGGCCGCCTGCCCGGTGCTGTTGTCTAACGGCAACCTGGTCGATCACGGCGATCTGCCCGAGGGCCGCCACTTCGCCAAGTGGGTCGACCCGTTCCGAAAGCCGAGCTACCTGTTCGCACTGGTGGCGGGCAAGCTGGTGGCCCGCGAGCAGCGCATCAAGGCCCGCAACGGCCGCGAGCACCTGCTGCAGGTCTACGTGCGTGCGGGCGATCTCGACAAGACCGAGCATGCGATGAACTCGCTCATGAACTCCGTCGTGTGGGACGAAGCGCGGTTCGGCCTGCCGCTCGACCTCAACCGCTTCATGATCGTCGCCACCAGCGACTTCAACATGGGCGCGATGGAAAACAAGGGCCTGAACATCTTCAACACGAAGTACGTTCTGGCCAACCAGGCAACCGCCACCGATGCCGACTACGGCAATATCGAAAGCGTGGTCGGCCACGAGTACTTCCACAACTGGAGCGGCAACCGCGTGACCTGCCGCGACTGGTTCCAGCTGTCGCTGAAGGAAGGCCTCACGGTCTTTCGCGACCAGGAGTTCAGCCAGGACCTGTGCGCCGACGCCTCGGCGCGCGCCGTGAAGCGCATCGAGGACGTGCGGGTCCTGCGCACCGCCCAGTTCCCCGAAGACGCGGGCCCGATGGCGCATCCGGTGCGGCCCGACAGCTATATCGAGATCAGCAATTTCTACACCGTCACCATCTACGAAAAGGGTGCCGAGGTGGTGCGCATGATGCAGACGCTCGTCGGCCGCAAGGGTTTCGAGCGCGGCATGACGCTGTACTTCGAGCGGCACGACGGCCATGCCGTGACCTGCGACGACTTTGCGCAGGCGATCGCCGATGCCAACCCCGAGTCCGACCTGGCGCGCCTGCTGCCGCAGTTCAAGCGCTGGTACAGCCAGGCCGGTACGCCCCGTCTCGCGGCCCATGGCGTGTACGACGCCGCATCGCGCAGCTACACGCTGAGCTTCGTGCAGAGCTGCCCGCCGACGCCGGGGCAGCCGGTCAAGGACCCGTTCGTGATTCCGGTGAACCTCGGGCTGCTCACGGCCGACGGGCGCGAGCTGCCGCTGCAGCTTGCGGGCGAGGAAGCCGCCACGTCAGGCACCCGCACCGTGGTTCTCACCCGTGCCGGCGAACAGGTCACGTTCGTCAATGTCGATGCCGAACCCGTGCCGTCGATCCTGCGCGGCTTCAGCGCGCCGGTCGTGCTGGAGCATGACTACGGCGACGCACAACTGCTCACGCTGCTGGCCAACGACCCGGACCCGTTCAACCGCTGGGAAGCCGGCCAACGGCTGGGGCTGCGCGCCGCGATGCGCGCCATCGCCGCACCCGCCATGGGCTCGATCGAGGGACCGCTCGACACGGCGTACCTAGACGCCATGCGCGGGGTGCTGCGCAACCCGGCGCTCGATGCTGCGTTCAAGGAACTCGTGCTCACCCTGCCCTCGGAAACCTACATCGCCGAGCAGCTGGAGGTGGTCGATCCGCAGCGCGTGCATGCGGTGCGCGAAGCCATGCGCGCGCAGATTGCCGCCGCCCTGCTCGCCGACTGGGAACAGGCCTACGAAGAGAACCGCGACACCGGCGCCTACAGCCCCGACCCGGTGTCGTCGGGCCGGCGCGCGCTGGCCGGCATCGCGCTCACGCACCTGTGCCTTGCCGCACGCGCGTCCACCGATAAGGTCTGGCCGGGCAAGACGCTGCAGCGCTTCAAGGACGCCGGCAACATGACCGACCGCTTCAACGCGTTGAACGCGCTGGTCTCTTCGGGCCATGCGCTCGCGGCCCAGGCACTGGCGCAGTTCCACGCGATCTTCAAGCACGAGGCGCTGGTGATCGACAAGTGGTTCTCGCTGCAGGCTGGCGCGCCCGACCGCGGCGGCGACATCCTGCCGCTGGTGAAGCAGTTGATGAAGCATCCGGACTTCTCGCTCAAGAACCCGAACCGCGCCCGCAGCGTGATCTTCAGCTTCTGCAGCGGCAACCCGGGCGCCCTGCATCGCCCCGATGCGGCGGGCTATGTGTTCTGGAGCGATCGCGTGATCGAGCTCGATGCGATCAATCCGCAGGTCGCTGCCCGCCTTGCCCGTGCACTCGACCGTTGGAGCCGGCTGGCCGAGCCCTACCGCAGTGCGGCGCGCGAGGCCATCGTTCGCGTCGCCGCCAAGCCCGACCTCAGCAAGGACACGCACGAGGTGGTCACGCGCGCCCTTGCCGGCTGAAACTTACCAAGACGAAAAAGCTCATGGCACATCAACAGAAGATTTCCCTCACCCGCTACCTGGTCGAGCAACAGCGCGCCGACGGCCTGATCCCTGGGCAATTGCGGCTGCTGCTCGAAGTGGTCGCGCGCGCCTGCAAGAGCATCAGCCAGGCCGTCAACAAAGGCGCGCTCGGCAACGCGCTCGGCACCGCCGAGAGCGAGAACGTGCAGGGCGAGATCCAGAAGAAGCTGGACATCATCGCCAACGAGGTGCTGATCGAGGCCAACGAATGGGGCGGCCATCTCGCGGCAATGGCCAGCGAAGAGATGGACAGCATCTACGTGGTGCCCCACCGCTACCCGCAGGGCGAATACCTGCTCTTGTTCGATCCGCTCGACGGCTCGAGCAACATCGACGTCAACGTGAGCATCGGCACCATCTTCAGCGTGCTGAAGAAGCCCGACGACACACCCGGCGTACAGGAAGCCGACTTTTTGCAGGCGGGTGCACGCCAGGTGGCGGCCGGCTTCTGCGTCTACGGCCCGCAGACCACGCTGGTGCTGACCGTCGGCAGCGGCGTGGCGATGTTCACGCTCGACCGCGAGCAGGGCTCGTTCATGCTCACGCAAGAGGACATCCAGATACCCGCCGATACCAGGGAGTTCGCGGTCAACATGAGCAACATGCGCCATTGGGATGCACCCGTGAAGCGCTACATCGACGAATGCCTGGCCGGCAAGGAAGGCCCGCGCGGCAAGGACTTCAACATGCGCTGGGTCGCCAGCATGGTGGCCGACGTGCACCGCATCCTGATGCGCGGAGGCGTCTTCCTGTACCCGTGGGACAAGCGCGAGCCAGAGAAGGCCGGCAAGCTACGCCTCATGTACGAGGCCAACCCCATGAGCTGGCTGGTCGAGCAGGCCGGCGGCGCCGCCACGAACGGGCGCCAGCGCATCCTCGACATGGAGCCCAGCAAACTGCATGAGCGCGTGGCTGTCGTACTGGGCTCGAAGAACGAAGTCGAGCGCCTGACCCGCTATCACGACCCGCTATAATCGCGGGCTTAGCCGGTGTAGCTCAGTCGGTAGAGCAGCTCATTCGTAATGAGAAGGTCGGGTGTTCGATTCATCTCTCCGGCACCAATTGCAGCAATAAAGCCCGCTATCGAAAAGATAGCGGGCTTTATTCATTCATGGCCGGTATCGATCGGTTCATCGCGTTGACTACGCAGAGGCTTGACGGTTTTTGCGGTAGGAGTTCTTCAGGAAAATCTTGCCGGCTCGAAAAGTGAACAGATCGCAGCCTTGAACTTCAACGCGCGTTCCGTCGGCACGTGTTCCCGTAAACGTCCATTCGGACAGCCCTCGGTCCCCGTGGACCAAATGGCGCGCGCCACCCCAGTGGGCATCAGGAAAGACCGTCCAGACCTCCGCGAAGCCAGCTCGAACGGCCTCGCTGCCGACGTATCGGGCTCCGCAGACATCTGCGCCGGCAGAGGATTCGAAGACGCAATCCTCTGTCATGAACGACATGAGGGCATCGACGTCGTGGCGATTCCATGCGCTTGCAAATGCCTGCAGCGTTTCCGTGGTCACTTCAGTAGTCACCGTTTGCATGATCGGGCACCTCACATCTGCATGTTCTACCCGAACCGATAGAGAACGGTTCTGATGAACCCACCCCATTCGCGCACCTCGCAGAGGGTGGTTTCCTCAACCGCTTCGATGCTGAACGGGGCACTCGTCAAGACGACGCCGCTGTTGATGGCCACCCTGTTGTCGGGGCCGGAGGACATGTCGAGATTGGGTGGGAACGGTTCGGGCGGCACGTGCTCGGTCAACACGAGATACCGATAACGCGCCGGAATCCGGCGTACTGCGCATGCGATCTCCTCGTTCGACAAATGCTGCAGCACCTGTCGAACAAAGACCACCTCACCGGCAGGCAGCTCATCGCGCGCGATGTCCAGCGTCCTGAAGTCGACGTCCATCGCCTCGTACAGCTCCGCGTTCGACCTGATCAGGGAGTCCACGATGTCGCAGGCTACATAGCGGTTGCACAGGGGACGCACCCTCGAGCCGACATGGAAATCGCCACAGCCCAGATCCACGGCGTCGGGCTTGTGGCCGAGCGTTCGAACGAACTTTTCCACCGCCTCGATGTAGGTTTCAACCGCAGCGTCGCGCGACCCGCTCCCGGAGAAGAATTTTTGTTCGGGGCGACGGGCCCTGCCCCAGAACTCTTCTTCGTAGATCTTGGCGAAGACGTCTTTCGTGGAGAGGCTGGCGAACGCTCTGAGCTTGTCTTTGCCGCGATAGGTGCGCAAGGCGTTGAGGACCGGGATGGGAAGTCGCCGTTTGATCGCATTGGATACCCCTGACATGGATTTCCTCCGGGACGTTGACCGGCGCCGCCAGCATGAACCGACCGCAGACGAACACCGGCGGATTTTTATTGTTGTCCTTGCGTTTTGTCCTGGGGTGTCGAGATGTCACATCGACAACACGCCGGCGCTCTCGACAGGCGCCAAAAAAACCCCGCTGTCTTTCGACAGCGGGGTTTTTTGTGAAGCGTGCAGAGGCGCCACGCGCCCCGGCTCAACGGCGGCAGAGCTGGGAAGCACGGCGCATCAGCATGGCTGCGCGCTCGGGGTCGGTCGTCTCAAGACGCCGGGCCTCGACTTGAAGAGCGCGCATCTGCTCGACTTCGGCGATGAGTTTCCGGGGGCTCAGCAAGGCCTTGAAAAGTTCGGAGGCTTCGTCGGCGAAGGTCTTGAATGCGCCGGCCAGTCCGCGCGGTGCACTGAAGCTGGATGTTTCCTGATAGGTGGGCATGGAGGTCTTCCGGAAGGTTGCAAAACTGCGTCGAGTTTATAGGGTTTACCCGATAAGCGGGTAAACCCCAGGCGAGTTGCTGCTGCAAGGCCGTGCATTGCTGCCGGTTTCACCGCTTTCCTGATGAACGAAAGGCTTGCGTCCTGAAACGCGCTGCGGGTAAGCCCGATGCGCAATCTCCGGAAAGTTGACCACGGTCAAGCCGCCTCCGCCGGCCCGGTCGCAACATCGGTTCGTTGGGATCTCGACTGGGGGTCCGAAACAAAAAGCGTGCACCTACACACTGGAGACAACATGATCAAGAACCTCATTTCGCGGTCCAAGACCCGTCGGGCGAGCGCAGTCGCGGCGGCCGTGCTGGCGATGGCGGTCGCTGCACCGGTCTTCGCATGGGAACCGGCCAAGCCGGTCGAATTCGTGATTCCTGCCGGCACCGGCGGCGGCGCCGACCAGATGGCGCGACTGGTGCAGGGCATCATCATCAAGCACAAGCTGATGAAAGAGCCGCTGATCGTGGTCAACAAGTCGGGCGGCGCCGGCGCCGAAGGCTTCCTCGCGGTCAAGGAGGCCAAGGCGGACCCGCACAAGATCATCATTTCGCTGTCGAACCTGTTCACGACGCCGATGGCCACCGGCGTGCCCTTCAACTGGAAGGAAATGACACCGGTCGCCATGCTCGCGCTAGACCAGTTCGTGCTGTGGACCAATGCCAGCGAGCCTTACAAGAACGCCGGCGAGTACATCGCTGCGGTGAAGGCGGCAGGCCCGAGCAAGTTCAAGATGGGCGGCACCGGCTCGAAGCAGGAAGACCAGATCATCACGGTGGCGATTGAAAAGGCCACCGGCACCAAGTTCATCTACGTGCCGTTCAAGGGCGGTGGCGAGGTCGCGGTGCAGTTGGTGGGCGGCCATCTGAATTCGACCGTCAACAACCCGATCGAAGCCGTGGCCCAGTGGCGTGCAGGCAAGCTGCGCGCCCTGTGCGTGTTCGACGCCGAGCGCATGCCGTTCAAGGCCAAGGTCACCGAGACGCAGTCGTGGAACGACATCCCCACCTGCAAGGAATCGGGCGTTCCTACCGACTACACGATGCTGCGCGGCATCTTCATGCCCCCGGGCGTGACGCCCGAGCAGCGCGCGTTCTACGTCGACCTGTTCACCAAGGTCCGCGCCACGCCGGAGTGGGCCGAGTACATGGAAAAAGGCGCATTCAATCCGACCTTCCTCACGGGCGATGCATTCACCAAGTGGCTCACCAGCGCAGAAGCCACCCACAAGACTCTGATGACCGAAGCCGGCTTCATGGCCGCCAAGTAAGCAGTCCTTCCCGGCGGCGCGCTCGACACAGCCCCCTCCCTGCGCGGTGGGCGGCCGGGTGCGTCCTGCCCGTTTTTCAAGACACATACACACACGAGATGGGGACTCCATGGAGCACAACGAAGAACCGATCGAACCCGCGCGCACCGGCGTCGCCACCAACATCGTCGAGGCCGTGGTTGCAGCGGTCCTGCTGGTCATCGGCATCGTGGTGATCGTCGAGAGCCGCCGCCTCGGCGCAGGCTGGACGAGCGACGGCCCCGGATCGGGCTACTTCCCCTTCTTCATCGGCTTGATCATTACCATCTCTGCCGTCGGCATCCTCTACGAATCGCTCCTCGGCAAGAACAAGAAGACCGAAGTCTTCGTCGATTCGGTGCAGCTGAAGCGGGTGATGTCGGTGCTGCTGCCTGCCACGGTGTATGTGCTGGCGGTCACCTTCATCGGGCTGTACGTCGCTTCGGCGATCTACATCGCCCTGTTCATGATCATCCTGGGCAAGTTTTCGTGGGTGAAGAGCGTCGTGATCGGCCTCGCCGTCAACACGCTCTTCTTCTTCATGTTCGAAGTCTGGTTCAAGGTGCCGCTCTACAAGGGCACCCTCGACCCGCTTCGATTCCTCGGCTACTGAATCTCACGGAGCAACGCGAAATGGAAGAAATCAGCGCCCTGATGCAGGGCTTTGCGGTGATCCTGACCCCCATGAACATCGGCCTGATGTTCGTCGGGATCATCCTGGGCGTGCTCATCGGCGTCCTGCCCGGGCTTGGCGGCGCGAACGGCGTGGCCATCCTGCTGCCCCTCACGTTCACGATGTCGCCCACGTCGGCCATCATCATGCTGTCGTGCATCTACTGGGGCGCATTGTTCGGCGGCGCCATCACGTCCATCCTGTTCAACATTCCGGGTGAGCCTTGGTCGGTTGCCACCACTTTCGACGGCTATCCGATGGCCCAGCAGGGACACGCCGGCGCCGCCCTGACCACTGCGTTCACCTCGTCTTTCATCGGCGCCTTCCTGGCGGTGGTGATGATCACGTTCATGGCGCCGCTGGTGGCCAAGTTCGCGCTCAAGTTCGGCTCGCCTGAGTTCTTTGCCGTCTATCTGCTGACCTTCTGCAGCTTCGTCGGCATGGGCAAGGGTTCGCCGTTCAAGATCCTGGCGTCGATGGCGCTCGGCTTCGCGCTGGCCAGCGTCGGCATGGACACGGTCACCGGCCAGCTGCGCCTCACCTTCGGGCAGACGGAGCTGATGCGCGGCTTCGACTTCCTGATCGCGGTCATCGGCCTGTTCGGCATCGGCGAAATCCTGTTGTCGATGGAAGAAGGCCTCAAGTTCTCCGGCAAGACCGCGAAGATCGATGCAAAGATCGTCCTGCAGACCTGGAAGCAGTTGCCCCAGTACTGGATGACGTCGCTTCGCAGCTCGCTGATCGGCATCTGGATGGGCATCACGCCCGGCGGCGCCACGCCGGCATCGTTCATGAGCTACGGGCTCGCCAAGAAGATGTCGCGCAACGGCTCCAAGTTCGGCACCGGCCACATGGAGGGTGTCGTGGCGCCCGAAACCGCGGCCCACGCCGCCGGAACCAGCGCGCTGCTGCCGATGCTGGCACTGGGCATTCCCGGCTCGCCGACGGCGGCCGTGCTGCTCGGCGGCCTGTTGATATGGGGCCTGCAACCCGGTCCGCTGCTCTTTGTCGAGCAAAAGGATTTCGTGTGGGGCCTGATCGCCAGCATGTACCTCGGCAACATCGTCGGCCTGATCGTCGTATTGAGCACCGTGCCGCTGTTCGCATCGATCCTGCGCATTCCGTTTTCGATCATTGCCCCGGTCATCATCGTGATCTGCGCGATCGGTGCCTACACCGTGCACAACGCGATGCTCGACATCTGGTTCATGCTCGGCTTCGGCGTCGTGGGCTACCTGTTCAAGAAGCTCGACTTCCCGCTCGCGCCGCTGGTCCTTGCCCTGGTGCTCGGCGACAAGGCCGAAGACTCGTTCCGCCAGGCCATGCTGGTCTCGCAGGGCGACGTGATGATCATGTTCTCGAATCCGCTGGTTGGCGGCATCACCGCCCTGGCTCTGCTTCTGTTGTTCTGGCCGCTGATCTCGAAGGCGCTGGCCCTCGTCAGGCCGAAGAAGCCTGACGAATTCGCCGCCGAGCGGCCGGTGGATTGATCCAGGTCCAAAAGGAGAGTCAACATGCCAGTTGTCGCAATGACCCAGGAGATGGGTTCACTCGCCAAGGATGTCTCGCTTCAGACCGCCCAGGCGCTGGGACTGGCGGTCATGCGCCACGAGATCGTCGAGCACGTGGCCGAGAAGATGCAGGTTCCCAAGAGCCTGATCGGGCGCCTGCGCGGCGGCAAGGCCGGGCTGGTGGAGCGCTTCACCACCGACCGCCGCAGCGTCGCGATCTATACGGCCGAAGAGCTGTTCGCATTTGCCGACCGCGGCAATGCGATGCTCCGGGGCTGGGGCGCGACCTGCCTGTTGCGGCCGGTGCCGCATGTGGTGTGCGTGCGGATCACGAGGTCGCTCAAAAACCGGGTCGAATGGCTGATGGCCGACCTGAAAACCGACGATGCGGAGTTCGCCGAGGCCGAGATCCGGCGCAGCGACCACGCGCATGCGTCGCGCATGAATGCGCAGTTCGGCGTGACCTGGGGCGACCCGGTGCTCTACGACCTGGTGCTCAACACCGACCGGGTTTCGGTCGAGAGTTGCGTCGAGCAGATCCGCCTTCTGGTACATCGGCCGGAGTTCGCCGAGACACCCGAATCGCGCGCCCTGCTCACCAACATGGCGCTCCAGGCACGTGTGCGTGCCGCATTGAAGGAGCATCCGGCGACGGCCGACATCCGCGTCACGATCAGTGCCGACCAGGGGCTGGTCACATTGCGCGGGATCGTCCTCAACACCGAGGAACGCACGCAGACCGAAAGCGTTGCCGCCGGCGTGAACGGTGTGACGGGCGTGGACAACCAGTTGCGTTTGATGACAGCCTCGACGCGGCTGTTCACGTCATCCAAACAAACATAGGATGAACACCCCCGAAGCGCCTGCGGCGCCTCCCCCTCGAGGGGGCCACTGTCTTGTTCCAGGAACACCGCAGATCCGGCTCGGCCGGTCTGCTGGTGTTGCCCCCGGCAGGGGGTGGGAGAAGCGACACGAAGTGCGCGAAGCCTGGGGGCGAGTCAGATTTTCCCGCGCTTGCGAAGGCGACTGAGAGTTTCTGCCGACAGATTGAGATACGAAGCCAGTTCCTTGCGCGGAATTCGATCCACCAGTTCCGGATGCTTGCGCATGAAGCGGTGCACGCGGCCCGGCGCGTCCAGCAGGTGCAGCGTGATGGTGTGCGCCATGATCTCGCTCATGCCGCGCATGACGAGGTATTCGAACAATTCCTTGGTTTCGGGATGGCGATTGACGAACGCAATCCATTCCTTCAGCGGCAGGCTGGCGACCCGGGCCTTGGTGACGCACACGATGCCATACGGCGTGGGCGTGTCCAGCCGCAGAGCGGCATAGCTGGTTTCCATGTCGTGCTCGTCAGCGAAGCGCAGGATCATCTCCTTGCCCTCCGGGTTGCTCACCACCCGCTTGAGAATTCCGTCGAGGACGAAGTACTGCTCCATCTCGCGCACGCCCTGGTGCAGAAGAAAGTCGCCCTTGTGCGCGTCCACTACGACGAGGTGGGTTTCGAGTTCGGCGCGGTCGTTTTCGCTCAGATCCTTCAGGAGGATGTTTTGCCGGAGCTGCGCGCGGATGATGTTTTTCTCCGGATGGTTTTCCAACAACGTCATGGTTCCCGTCTTGCTCGATTTCAACGACTGCCGGTTCATCGGGCCGACGTCGTTTTCCGGAAAGTTGACCAAGGTCAACGGCTCAAACTCAGGCCCGGATCATAGTCTCGGCTTGCACCTCGGCCCGAAGGTCGGCCCCTACCCAGCACAAGGAGAGACATGTCTTCAGTCAGCACAGATAAACAGGCCGCCCGGGCAGCCGACGGCGATACGCTCTCGCGCACTCTCAAGAACATGACGGACGATGCCCCGGCTTCCGAGACGATCGATGGATTCCACCTGGTCATCGATGCGCTGAAGCTCAACGACATCGACACCATCTTCGGTCTGCCCGGCATTCCGATCACCGACCTCACGCGCATGTTGCAGGCCGAAGGCCTGCGGGTGATCTCGTTCCGCCACGAGCAGCACGCCGGCAACGCGGCCGCGGCCGCCGGCTTCCTGACGCAGAAGCCCGGCATCTGCCTGACAGTCTCGGCGCCCGGCTTCCTGAACGGCCTGACCGCACTGGCGAACGCCACGACCAACTGCTTCCCGATGATCCTGATCAGCGGCTCCAGCGAGCGCGAGATCGTCGACCTGCAGCAGGGCGACTACGAAGAGATGGACCAGCTCGCGATCGCCAAGCCGCTGTGCAAGGCGGCCTTCCGGGTGCTGCATGCCCAGGACATCGGCGTCGGCATCGCACGTGCGATCCGCTCTGCCCTCTCCGGCCGTCCCGGCGGCGTCTACCTCGACCTGCCGGCCAAGCTGTTCTCGCAGACCATGGATGCAGCGGCCGGCCGGAAGTCGCTCATCAAGGTGGTCGACCCGGCGCCGCGCCAGATTCCGGCACCCGATTCGGTCAAACGCGCACTCGACCTGCTCAAGAGCGCCAAGAAGCCGCTGATCCTGCTGGGCAAGGGCGCTGCCTATGCGCAGGCCGACGCCGACATTCGCGCGCTGGTCGAGAAGACCGGCATTCCGTACCTGCCGATGTCGATGGCCAAGGGCCTGCTGCCCGACACCCATGCGCAGTCGGCAGCGGCCGCGCGTTCGTACGTACTGCAGGAAGCCGACGTCGTGATGCTGGTCGGCGCGCGCCTCAACTGGCTGCTGTCGCACGGCAAGGGCAAGACCTGGGGCCAGGAAAAGGGCGACAAGCAGTTCATCCAGATCGACATTGCACCGACCGAGATCGACAGCAACGTGGCGATCGCCGCGCCGCTTATCGGTGACATCGGGTCCTGCGTGGCTGCGCTTCTGGGCGGCATCGACGCCAAGTGGGCCAAGCCGCCGGCCGAGTGGACTGGCGCCATCGCCGAGCGCAAGGACAAGAACCTGTCGAAGATGGCTGCGACGCTCACGGCGCGCCCTTCGCCGATGAGCTTCCAGAGCGCGCTCAGCGTGATCCGCGACCAGGTCAAGGCGCGCCCCGATGCCATCGTCGTCAACGAAGGCGCCAACACGCTCGACTTTGCGCGCAGCATCGTCGACATGTACGAGCCGCGCAAGCGCCTCGACGTGGGCACCTGGGGCATCATGGGCATCGGCATGGGCTTTGCCGTCGCCGCTGCGGTGGTCACCGGCAAGCCGGTGATCGCGATCGAGGGCGACAGCGCATTCGGTTTCAGCGGCATGGAAGTCGAGACCATCTGCCGCTACAACCTTCCGATCTGCGTCATCGTCTTCAACAACAATGGCGTCTACCGCGGCACCGACGTGAATGCGAGCGGCGGCCCCGACGTCGCGCCAACCGTGTTCGTCAAGAACGCGCGCTACGACAAGCTGATGGAAGCCTTCGGCGGCGTCGGCGTCCATGCCACCACCGCGGACGAGCTGCAAAAGGCGTTGACCGAGGCTGTCGCTTCGGGCAAGCCCACGCTGATCAACGCCGTCATCGACGAAACCGCCGGCACGGAGAGCGGGCGCATCACCAGCCTCAATCCGGCCATGGCGAAGAAGAAGTAATTCAAGATCAACACAGGAGCTATCCCAAATGAGCAACAAACCCCTCAGCGGCATCAAGATCATCGACTTCACGCACGTGCAAGCCGGTCCCGCCTGCACCCAGATGCTGGCCTGGTTCGGCGCGGACGTGATCAAGGTCGAGCGCCCCGGTTCGGGCGACGTCACCCGCACGCAGTTGCGCGACATCCCGGACGTCGACGCGCTGTACTTCACCATGCTCAACAGCAACAAGCGTTCGCTGACGCTGGACACCAAGCAGGCCGAAGGCAAGATCGTGCTGGAGAAGCTGATCCGCGAATCCGACGTGCTGGTCGAGAACTTCGGCCCCGGCGCGCTCGACCGCATGGGCTTCACCTGGGCGCGCATCCAGGAACTGAACCCCAAGATGATCGTCGCCTCGGTCAAGGGCTTCAGCGACGGCCACCACTACGACGACCTGAAGGTTTACGAGAACGTCGCGCAGTGCGCCGGCGGCGCCGCGTCGACCACCGGCTTCTGGGACGGCCCGCCGACGATCAGCGCGGCCGCCCTGGGCGACAGCAACACCGGCATGCACCTGGCCATCGGCATCCTGACGGCCATCATCGGCCGCCAGCAGACCGGCAAGGGCCAGCGCGTCGCCTGCGCGATGCAGGACGCGGTGCTCAACCTCTGCCGCGTGAAGATGCGCGACCAGCTGCGCCTGGACAAGCTCGGCTACCTCGAGGAGTACCCGCAATATCCGCACGGCACCTTCAGCGACGTCGTGCCGCGCGGCGGCAATGCCGGCGGCGGCGGCCAGCCGGGCTGGGTGCTCAAGTGCAAGGGCTGGGAAACCGACCCCAACGCGTACATCTACTTCACCGTGCAGGGCCATGCCTGGGCGCCGATCTGCGACGCCATCGGCAAGCCCGAATGGAAGACCGACCCTGACTACATGACCGCCAAGGCGCGCCAGCCGCACATCATGGCGATCTTCGGGACCATCGAGGAGTGGCTGGCCGACAAGACCAAGTTCGAGGCGGTCGACATCCTGCGCAAGTTCGACATTCCGTGCGCGCCGGTGCAGACCATGAAGGAACTGCTGCACGACCCGTCGCTGCGCGCTAGCGGCTCGATCGTCGAAGTGCCGCACAAGGAGCGCGGCAGCTACTTCACCGTGGGCAGCCCGATCAAGTTCTCCGACCTGAAGCCCGAGATCACCGGCTCGCCGCTCCTGGGCGAGCACACCGACGAGGTGCTGGCCGAGCTGGGGTACAGCAAGGACCAGATCGCGACCCTGCACGCGGCCAACGCCGTCTGAAGCCCGAGAGCAGGAGCCGCCCTTTGCAAGCCGATGTGGATCTCAAGCAGCTCGTCGCCGGTGCCGGCGATGCGATCATCGTCGCCGACGCGAAGGGCGCCATCTCGCTCTGGAACACGGCGGCCGAGCGCATCTTCGGCTTCACCGAGGCCGACGCACTCGGCCAGTCGCTGGACCTGATCATCCCCGAGCGCCAGCGCGACCGCCACTGGGACGGCTACACCAAGACCATGGAAACGGCGGTCACCAAGTACGGTGCCGACGTGCTGCGCGTTCCCGCGCTGCACAAGAGCGGCCACACGCTGTCGATCGCCTTCACGGTTTCCATGCTTTTTTCCGAGGATCGTAAAGTGTCGGGAATCGTCGCCATCGTGCGCGACGATACCGCCCGCTTTGCCGAGGAGCGCAAGCAGCGCGCCCGGCTGGCGGAACTCGAAGCCAAGGAAAAAAAGGGGTCCGACCATGGACAAAGCGCTTGATGGCGTACGGATTCTGGATTTCACCCATGTGCAGTCCGGACCCACTTGCACGCAGCTGCTCGCCTGGTTCGGCGCCGACGTGATCAAGGTGGAGCGCGCCGGCGAAGGCGATGCGACGCGCGGCCAGCTGCGCGACATCCCCGGTGTCGACAGCCTCTACTTCACGATGCTGAACCACAACAAGCGCTCCATCACGCTGGACACCAAGAAGCCCAAAGGCAAGCAGGTCCTCGACCGGCTGATCAAGACCTGCGACGTGCTGGTCGAGAACTTCGCCCCGGGCGCGCTCGACCGCATGGGCATCACCTGGGAGCACATCCAGGAACTCAACCCCCGCATGATCGTCGCGTCGGTCAAGGGCTTCGGTCCCGGCAAGTACCAGGACTGCAAGGTCTATGAAAACGTGGCGCAGTGCGCCGGCGGCGCCGCCTCGACCACGGGCTTCCCCGACGGCCCGCCGGTCGTGACCGGTGCGCAGATCGGCGACAGCGGAACCGGCCTGCACCTGGCGCTCGGCATCGTGGCCGCGCTCTACCAGCGCAACAACACCGGGCGCGGGCAGAAGGTGCTGGCGCCGATGCAGGACGCGGTGCTCAACCTGTGCCGCGTGAAGATGCGGGACCAGCAGCGCCTGGAGCGCACCGGCACGATGCATGAGTATCCGCAGTACCCCGACGGCGAATTCGGCGAAGCGGTGCCGCGCGCCGGCAACGCGTCCGGCGGCGGCCAGCCGGGCTCGATCCTGAAGTGCAAGGGCTGGGAGACCGATCCCAACGCCTACATCTACTTCATCACGCAGGGCGCAGTGTGGCCGGCGGTCTGCAAGGTGATCGGCGAGGAAGGCTGGATCACCGATGAGGCTTACGCCACGCCGGCCGCACGCCTGCTGCACCTGACGCCGATCTTCGCGCGCATCGAGAAGTGGACCATGACCAAGGACAAGTTCGAGGCCATGGACATCCTCAACCAATACGACATTCCCTGCGGGCCGATTCTTTCGATGAAGGAAATCGCCGAGGACAAGTCGCTTCGGGAAACCGGCACCATCGTCGAGGTGGACCACCCGACGCGGGGCAAGTACCTGACCGTGGGCAACCCCATCAAGATGTCCGACAGCCCGACCGAGGTGACCCGTTCGCCGCTGCTGGGCGAACACACCGACGAGGTGCTGGGCCAACTGGGCTACAGCGCCGACGACATGGCCATGCTGCGCGCCGAGCGCGTGATCTGACGCGTGTGCATTCCGAAGCCACCCGCGAACAAGGAAAAAATGTGAACCGAGAGGTCATACCGATCGCGGTGCTGAACGTCGAAGTCTCGAGAGAACGCAAACGCCAGGCACCGAAGGGGCGCCGCGTCGATGCGGGCGCGCTCGAAGATGTCCAGCGGCTGCTGGGCCACGAATCCCGCCAGCGGGATCTGCTGATCGAGCACCTGCACAAGATCCAGGACAGCTTCGGCCATCTGTCGTCCGCACACCTCGCGGCCCTGGCGCAGGAAATGCGCCTGGCACAGACCGAGGTGTACGAGGTCGCGAGCTTCTATCACCACTTCGACATCGTGAAGGAAGGCGAAAAGGCGCCGCCCGCATTGACCGTGCGCGTGTGCGACGGCCTGTCCTGCGAGATGGCCGGCGCGCGCGACCTGCTGCAGCGGCTGCCCGCTCTGCTCGGGCGCGAAGTGCGCGTCATCGCGGCGCCGTGCATCGGCCGCTGCGAGCAGGCGCCCGCCGTCGCGGTGGGCCAGAACGCCGTGCCGAACGCGACTTGCGATGCAATCGTTGCCAGCGTCGCGGCGAACGCGGTCCGACCGCTACCCGATGACCATGTCGACTACGCGGCCTACCAGGCCGAGGGCGGCTACGCGCTACTGAAGGCCTGCACCTCGGGCGACCGCGACGTCGAATCGGTAATCGCGACGCTCGAGGACTCCGGCCTGCGCGGACTCGGCGGCGCCGGCTTTCCCGCCGGACGCAAGTGGCGCATCGTGCGTGCCGAGCCGGCGCCGCGCCTGATGGCGATCAACATCGACGAAGGCGAACCCGGCACCTTCAAGGACCGGGTGCTGCTCGAACGCGATCCGCATCGGTTCATCGAAGGCATGCTGATCGCGGCCTGGGCCGTGGGCATCAGCCGCATCTACATCTACCTGCGCGACGAATACCACGGCTGCCGCGTGATGCTGGAAACCGAACTCGAGAAGCTCAAGGCGCATCCACCGGTCGAGGCCATGCCCGAGATCGTCCTGCGCCGCGGTGCCGGCGCCTACATCTGCGGCGAAGAGTCCGCGATGATCGAATCCATCGAAGGCAAGCGCGGCATGCCGCGCCTGCGCCCGCCCTATGTCGCGCAGGTCGGCCTGTTCGGCCGGCCGACGCTGGAGCACAACTTCGAGACGCTGTTCTGGGTGCGCGAACTGCTCGAAAAAGGCGGTGCCTGGTTTGCCGGGCACGGCCGCAATGGCCGCAAGGGCCTGCGTTCGTTTTCGGTGTCGGGCCGCGTGAAAGAGCCGGGCGTAAAGCTCGCGCCGGCCGGCATCACTATCCAGCAGCTGATCGACGAATACTGCGGCGGCATGCTGGACGGACACGCGTTCTATGCGTACCTTCCGGGCGGCGCCTCGGGCGGCATTTTGCCGGCGGCGATGAACGACATACCGCTCGACTTCGACACGCTGCAACCCTACGGCTGCTTCATCGGCTCGGCCGCGGTGATCGTGTTGTCCGACCGCGACACCGCCGTCGGCGCGGCGCGCAACATGATGCGTTTCTTTCAGCACGAGTCCTGCGGCCAGTGCACACCCTGCCGCAACGGCACCGCCAAGGCATCTGCGCTGATCGAAAAGCCGAGCTGGGACCTGGACCTGCTTGCCGACCTGTCGATCGTGATGCGCGACGCTTCCATCTGCGGCCTCGGCCAGGCGGCGCCCAACCCGGTCGACTGCGTGGTGAAGTACTTTCCCCAAGAATTGGTTTGATTGCCAGGATGCCTTCATGAACGCCTTCACCCGCAACGAAGCGGCGTCGCTCGACGCACCGATCGTCAGCTTCCAGCTGAACGGCCGCGACGTGTCGGCGCCCGTGACCGACAGCCTGCTCGAAATAGCCAGGCGCGAAGGCGTGGAAATTCCGCACCTTTGCTACAAGCAGGGCTTTGAAGCCGTCGGCAATTGCCGCTCCTGCATGGTCGAGATCGGCGGCGAGCGGGTGCTGGCGCCCTCCTGCTGTCGCGCGCCTGCTGCGGGCATGAAGGTCACCACCGACAGCGAGCGCGTGCTCAAGTCGCAGAAGATGGTGCTCGAACTACTGCTCGCGGACATGCCCGAGAAGGACTACACCCGGCACAACGAAGTGGACGAGTGGGCAGCCAGGCTCGGCGTCGGCAAGCCGCGCTTCGAGGCGCGTGCACATGTAGCGCACGACCTTTCGCATCCGGCCATCGCGGTCAACCTCGACGCCTGCATCCAGTGCACGCGCTGCCTGCGCGCCTGCCGCGACGAGCAGGTCAACGACGTCATCGGCCTCGCCTTCCGCGGCGAGCACGCGAAGATCGTGTTCGACATGGACGACCCGATGGGCGCGTCGACCTGCGTGGCCTGCGGCGAGTGCGTGCAGGCCTGCCCGACCGGCGCCGTGATGCCGGCGCGCGACGTGGCGCTCTCCGTGCCCGACAAGCAAGTCGCTTCGGTCTGCCCGTATTGCGGTGTCGGCTGCCAGATCACCTACAACGTCAAGGACAACAAGATCCTCCATGTCGAAGGTCGCGACGGCCCGGCCAACCAGGAACGCCTGTGCGTCAAGGGCCGCTATGGCTTCGACTACGCGCACCATCCGCACCGGCTGACCAGGCCGCTGATCCGCCGCGCCGACGCGCCCAAGACCGGCGACTTCACCATGGACCCGGACCGCGTGATGGACGTGTTCCGCGAGGCG
>JANOCL010000110.1:0-2283 GCA_031412135.1 Variovorax sp.
ACATCGAACATCGCGCTGTCCGGAAAGCCGCCCGCAAAGCTGATGATGCCGGGCGTGCCGAGCAGCTTGAAGAGTTCGCGGATGGCGGAGGTTTCGACGTTGTCGAGGCGGGTGGCGAATTGCATGGCGGCTTCTGCAAAAGAGGAATAGTTGCGATTGTCGCCAAGTGCCCGGAGAAGCCCTAGGACCCCTCGGCGCGCGCCCTGCGCAGCTGCTCCTGGGCACGGTCCAATTCGAGCCGCAGCTGCCGGATCTCCTCTCTCAGGCTCTCGATGCGGGCGGCTCGGTCTTCCTCGGGCCCCAGCGTCCCGCAACGGGTCTGCAGCGCGGCCAACGTCTGCGCGAGCTGCCGCTGCCTCAGCAACTGACCCTTGGAGCGAGCGAGGTCGATATCGCGCTGCAACGTCGCTTCTTCTGCCTTGCAGGCGGCGATGTCGGCCGGGTTTGCGGGCTGGGCCGCGACGACGGGCGCAAGAGCCAGCGCAATGATCGAGAAGCAGAGTTTCAAGCGCATAAAACGAGCCGACCCGGCAAAGCAAAAATGGAGTTTGCCAGTCATTGCTTTTCGAGACGGGGCACTGCCGCCCTCTACACTGCGCGCGATGAAAAAAGCAGAGATCGAACCGTTCTTCGCTGTCTTGCGAGCCGCCAATCCCACACCCGAAACCGAGCTCGAATACACCACGCCGTTCGAACTGCTGGCTGCCGTGCTGCTGTCGGCACAGGCGACGGACGTGGGCGTGAACAAGGCGACTCGCCGGCTGTTCCCGGTCGCCAATACGCCGCAGGCGATCCTCGATCTCGGCGTGGAAGGCCTGGAGGGCTATATCAAGACCATCGGCCTCTACAGAAGCAAGGCGAAGCACCTGATGGAGGCCTGCCGCATGCTGGTCGAGCTGCACGGTGGCGAGGTGCCGAAGACGCGCGCCGAGCTGGAGGCGCTGCCCGGCGTCGGCCGCAAGACAGCCAACGTGGTGCTCAACGTGGCCTTCGGCGAACCGACGATGGCGGTCGACACGCACATCTTCCGGGTCGGCAACCGCACCGGCCTGGCGCCGGGCAAGACGCCGCTCGAAGTCGAACTCAAGCTCGAGAAGCGCGTGCCCCCGGCGTACCGGCTGCATGCGCACCACTGGCTGATCCTGCACGGTCGCTATGTCTGCGTGGCGCGCAAGCCGCTGTGCTGGCAATGCGCGGTGGCGCCCTGGTGCGACTACAAGCCGAAGACGCCGGCGCCTGCGGACACGCGACCCTGAGTCGCGCAGGGCCAGCTACTTCACGGTGAACCGCGCCGTCCCCAGCGTCTTGCCGGAGTTCGTCACCACAGCCACCACCTTGGTTCCGGCGAATATCTTGAAGCTGCCCTTCGCCTCGAGCTTGTCTCCGGCGGGCTTGAGTTCGATCTCGGTCTTTTCGGCGCCCGCCAACAAGGTGACCTTCGCCGCCGCTTTCGACGGGTCCATCGGCTTGCCGTGATCGCTCAGATAGAGCTGCAGGGTGTCCGGCCTGGCGACGAGCTCGAAATCCGCTGCCTTGCCGGGCGCGACCAGGCCACCATGCCGAGGCGCATGGTCGTCGTGCTTGTGGTCGCCGGCGGCGAACGCGCTGCCGCCCAGGGCAATGGCAAGGGCGGCCAGGAGTGCGTGCTTTTTCATGAGAAGGTTCCGTTCTCGGTTGGTTGTACAAAAAACTTCAGAGGGCTTCCTGGCTCTTGGCGGTCGCGAGCCGCTCCGCAGCCTTGCGTCCGAAGAGCCAGAACATCGCGGGCGTGAGGAAGGTGTCGAGCAGCGTCGAGCTGATGAGGCCCGCGAATATCACGACGGCCACCGGGTGCAGCACCTCGGTGCCGGGCTGCTCGGCTTCGAAGAGCAGCGGTGCCAGGGCAAACGCCGTCACCAGTGCAGTCATCAGCACCGGCGCCAGTCGCTCGAGCGAGCCGCGAACGATCATTCGGTGGTCGAAGTTCTCGCCCTCGAACCGCATCAGGTTGATGTAGTGGCTGACCTTCAGGATGCCGTTGCGCACCGAAATGCCTGCGAGCGTGATGAATCCGACGAGTGCCGCGATCGACAGCGGCTGCCCGGCGAGCCACAGGCCCACCACCGCGCCGACGAGCGCGAGCGGTATGTTCGCCATGATGAGCAGCGAAAGCGTCGTGGACTGGTAGCGGCTGTAGAGCACGACGAACATCAGCGTCAGCGACACCAGCGAAAGCAGCCCCACCAGCCGGGACGCCTCCTCTTGCGCCTGGAACTGCCCTCCCAGCGTGACGAAGTAGCCCTC
>JANOCL010000111.1:0-28145 GCA_031412135.1 Variovorax sp.
AGAAGAAGGCCGACGAGATCTTCGACCTGATGGAGAAGTTCGCGGGCTACGGCTTCAACAAGTCGCATGCGGCGGCGTACTCGCTGCTGGCCTATCACACCGGCTGGCTCAAGGTGCACTACACGGCCGAGTTCTTCTGCGCCAACATGACGGTGGAAATGGACGACACCGACAAGCTCAAGGTGCTGTTCGAGGATGCGCAGAAAAACTTCGGCACGAGCTTCGAGCCGCCGGACGTGAACCGCGGCAACTACCGTTTCGAGCCGGTCGACGACAAGACGATCCGGTACGGGCTCGGCGCCGTCAAGGGCACGGGGCAACTGGCGGTCGAAGCGATCGTCAAGGCGCGTGAGGAGGGTGGGCCTTTCAGGAGCCTGTTCGACTTCTGCGTTCGGGTCGACCGCCAGCGCATCAACAAGCGCACCGTGGAAGCGCTGATCAAGGCCGGCGCATTCGATTCGCTGCAGCAGAACCGCGCCTCGCTGATCGCATCGCTCGACCGGGCCTTCGAGTTCGCCAGCGCCACCGAGGCCAACGCTGCGCAGGTCGACATCTTCGGAGATTGCGAGCACGGCTCGGCCGCGCAGGAGCCCGAAATGGTCGACGCCACGCCCTGGGGCGTGAAGGAGCGCCTGACCTACGAGAAGACGGCGGTCGGCTTCTACCTGTCGGGCCACCTGTTCGACGAGGTCGCGCACGAGGTGCGCCGCTTCTGCAAGCGCGAGGTCGGCGACCTGATGGACACCCGCGACCCGCAGGTGATCGCGGGCATCGTGAGCGATTTCCGCGTCATCAACGGCCAGCGCGGCCGGCTCGCGATCTTCAAGCTGGACGACAAGTCGGACTCGATCGACGCGACCGCTGATGAGGCGCTCTTCAATGCCAACCGCAATGTGCTGAAAGACGACGAATTGGTGATCGTCAGCGGCCGGCTGCAGCCGGGGCGCGGCGGCTTCGAGGCGCGCTTCCAGGTCCAGCAGGTCTGGGACCTGGCCGCGGCGCGCTGCCGCTTCGGCAAGTTCCTGCGCGTGGCGGTGAACGGCAAGGCGCCCGACATCGCGCGGCTGGTGAAAGACTTTCCGCCGCGCACCGAGCAGAGCGAGCACGGCGAGTTGTCGCAGGGGCTTGGCGTGCGCCTCTCGATGGCGCGCGGCGGGGCGCAGGTCGAACTGCAACTGGGCGAGCGCGCAAAGTTCTTTCCGAGCGATGCGGCACTGGCAAGCTGGACCGCCCAGGCCGATGCGGGCAAGGCGGCGGTGATTTACGACTGATTGCCGCCGAACCGCCGCTGGCCTTGCTAGCGCACGAGGTTCCTGACGCGCTTGGCGGTGTTGATGACGTGAGACTTCGATGCGTCGCGCCACGCGTTGCGGCCCACGGGCGCCGGCGACATGCCGAAGCGCCGCAGCAGCGGACGGGCCATGTGATTGAAGCTCAACGCGTTGCGCCAGGCCAGGTTCTGCGGCGTGTTGAAGAAGATCGACATCGAGATCGAAATGTCCTCGGCGCCGTTGCGTACATGGTGCCCGGCCGTGAACGGCGTGTGGATCGCCTCGCCAGGCTTGAATGCAAATGTCGTCGCCAGCGTCTCGTTCTCCTGGTTCCAGGGCAGCTGCGTTTTCGAGCGGGCCACATAGGCTTCGCGATTTTCGGCACTCACGACGCGCTCGTCCCATTGCGGGAACACCGTCACCGACTTGCTGCCCCGAAACTGCATGAGGAAGCTGGAGTACCGGTCGATGTGGAACGGCGTGATGCTGTTCGGAGATGCAATGAAGAGGTAGAGGCGAGGATCGATCGCCTGATGACCCACGCCGCGCTGGCGCATGGCCTTTTCTACATCGGCGATGAGCTCGCGGTAGAGCGGTGCGAACGACGGGTGGGCTTCCGGCCCGTTCACCATCACGTACGAATCGGACACCCGGATGTTTTCGATGATCTCTGCAATCGGACGGCTGTTGGGTGCCTCCACGCAGAGCTTGGATTCGAAGTCGTCGCCGTTTTTCAGCAGCCGTTCCGAGAAGTAAACCCGCTCAGTCGGCAGCGCAGGCAATGCCTTTGCAAGATTTTCGATACTCAGCGCGGGATGCCCCACCAGCTTGTGTGCGAACTTGAATGCTTCGCGGTCCAGATGCTGGAAATGGTCACCACTCTCAAAACACTTCATTGGTCCGATCCCGGTAAAGGCACTGGCTACCCGAGGTGCTGATGATCTCCGGGCTTCGTTGCCGCCTTTCGGCTGCGGGGCGAAGGATATAACACTTTTTGATACTTTTTGAAGCGGCCCTGTGCGGAAAGTCACCGCTTCGGCTTGAGCGTCACGATCAGGGCTGGCGGCACCGTGCCGTCCACGTCGCGCGGCAGCTTCTCGGTCTTTTGCAGCGCACGCAGCGCGGCATCGTCCCAGGGCGGCAGTCCGCTCGATTTGGTGAGCTTGGGCGTGCCGACGATGGTTCCGTCGGGTGCCAGCCGAATCTCGAACTCGGCGCCCGGATTGCCGCTGACCAATTCCGCATCGGGAAACACGACGTTGGGCCGTACCGCAGCGGCGACCTTTCCGCCATAGCCGCCGGACGGTCCCGACGACCGGGCCGCATTGCCCTCGCCACCGGTTCCAGCCATCGCCTGCATGCGCTTGAGCGTGGCGGCACGATCGGCCGTGGCCTGCGCCGCCTGCTTGGCCTCGGCTTCCTTCTTCTTGGCGGCTTCGGCCTGCTTGGCTTCGGCCTCCTGCTTCTTCCTGGCTTCGGCCTGCTTCTTCTGTTGCTCTTCGCGGCGTTCGGCCTCGTCCTCGGCGCGCTGCTTGGCTTCGAGTTCCTTCTTGTCCTGCGCCGCCTTCTTCTCGGCCTCGCGCTTTTTCTGCTGCTGCGCCTGTGCCTGCAATTCGCGTTCGCGCTCTTTCTCTTCCTTCTGCTTTTTCTCGCGTTCGAGTGCGATGTCGGGCGCGCGCGGTGCCGGTGTGGGATCGGGCGGCCGCACGGCCCGAGGCGGTGGTGGCGGCGGGGGTGGAGGCGGCGGTGCAGGGGTCGGTGCAGGCGCGGGGGGTGGTGGCGGTGCGGGCGCCACTGCGGCAGCGCGTGGTGCAGCCTGCTGGATGGTTGACGACCACAGCTCGGCCTCGACCGCATCGTCTTCGGCCTCGCGCTTCCAGCTCACGCCCCACGTCAGCGCGGCGATGAGCAGCGCATGCGCGATCAGCGCAAGAACCACCGCGCGCGGCGTGCCCCGTTGTGGCGGCGGCGCGAATTCGGTGCGGTCGGCTGCAAGCGACATGCTTTATTTACCGCCGGTGGTCGTGACTGAAAGGCCGACTCGCTCGATGCCGCTGCGCTTGAGCTGGTTCATCGCCTTCACCACCGTCTCGTACTTGACCGACTTGTCAGCGCTGATGACCACCGGCCGCTCGGCGTCTCCGCCTTGCGCGGTCTTTGCGGCGGCACCGATCTGCGCCATCGGGATCGACGTGCCGCCGCTGCCGGTGGCCGCGTCCTTCTTGATCTGCACCTCGTCGTCGCTCTTGATCACGATCTCGATCGGCTTGTCGGGCTGCTTGTTGGCGCGGTCGACGGTCGGCAGGTTGATCACGCTCGGCGTGATCAGCGGCGCGGTGACCATGAAGATGATCAGCAGCACCAGCATCACGTCGATGAACGGGACCATGTTGATCTCGTTGATCGTTCGGCGGCCGCGGCCGCGGGATGACATGGCTGGCATGGTTGCTCCTCGGTTCAGCGGCCGGCCGGCGTCGCCGATGCCGGATTGACGTGGGCCGTCAGGTTGCGCTGAAGAATGTTGGAGAACTCTTCGATGAAGGTCTCGAGCGCGATCGAGATCTTGTCGATCTCGCGCGCGAATCGGCTGTAGGCCACCACGGCCGGGATCGCGGCGAAGAGACCGATGGCCGTGGCGACCAGTGCTTCGGCGATGCCGGGCGCGACGGTGGAAAGCGTCACCTGCGCCAGGGCTGCGAGCCCGGTGAAGGCATGCATGATCCCCCAGACGGTGCCGAACAGGCCGACATACGGCGAGACCGAACCGACGGTCGCGAGAAACGAAAGGTTCTGCTCGACCGCATCGAGCTCGCGCTGGAAGCTCGCACGCATCGCACGGCGCGCGCCGTCGAGCAACGTGGGCGTGTCGGACACATGACGCTCGCGCAGCTTCTGGTACTCGCGCATGCCGGAGGCAAAGATGCGCTCCATCGGCCCGGCCAGCTTTGCGTTCTGTGCGGCCGACGAGAACAGCTCGTTCAGGCTGGTGCCGGACCAGAACTCGCGCTCGAAGTCGTCGTTGAGGGCGCGCGTGCGCTTGAGCGAAAAGTACTTGCGGAAGATGGCCGCCCAGCTGGCGACGGAGACCACGATCAGCAACAGCACGACGAGCTGCACCGGAATACTCGCGTGCAGGAGAAGAGAAAGGATCGACAGGTCTTGATTCATGGCTTGAGAGGTTGAGACATGGAGCCGGCAGGGCGCCCAAGGGTTCCCGAAACTTGTGGCGGGAGGCGTGCGGGCCGCAGCGTGGCGGCATCGACCCAGCCGATGCGGATCGTGCCTTCGCAAAGCACCGCTTCATCGGGCAGCGGCCCATGAGGCAGGTTTTGCTCTGATTTTGATAGCACGCGCTGACCGATTATCAGTGACGCCGCGCCGATCTGGCGCAGTTCGGCTGTAACCAGCAGTTCATCGTCGAGCCTTGCGGGGCGGTGGTACTTGAGCTGCGTTTCGCTGACCACGAAGATGCCGCCGGTTTCTTCGCGCAGCTTGTGCTGTCCGATGCCGAGCGAGCGCAGCCATTCGGTGCGGGCCCGCTCCATGAACTTGAGGTAGTTGGCATAGAACACGATGCCGCCGGCGTCGGTGTCTTCCCAATACACGCGGATCGGAAGTTCAAAGCTCATGCGGCGACGGTGGCATCGGACCATGCGCGCAACCGCGACACCGATTCTTCGAGATGGGCCATCGAGCTCGCGGTCGAGAAGCGTACGAAGCGGCTGGTTTCGGCGCTGCCGAAGTCGCGGCCGGGCGTGATGGCCACATGCGCCTGCTTCATCGCCTCGAAGGCGAAATCCCAGCTGTTGGAGATGCCGAGCTTCTCGCCGAACGACGAGCAATCCGCCCAGGCGTAAAAGGCGCCGTCGGGCATTACCGGCACCTTCAGCCCGAGCGCGTCGAGCTGCGGAATGAACCAGTCGCGCCGGGCCTTGAACTCGGCGCGGCGGCGCTCGTACTCGGCGATGCTGTCGGGCTCGAAGCAGGCCAGCGCCGCGTACTGCGACACCGTGCTCGCGCAGATGAAGAGGTTCTGTGCCAGCCGTTCGACCACCGGCACCAGCGCATCGGGCACCACCAGCCAGCCTAGGCGCCAGCCGGTCATGTTGAAGTATTTGCTGAAGCTGTTGATGCTGATGATCTGGTCGTCGATGGCCAAGGCGCTCTGGCCGAATGCATCGTCGTAGGACAAGCCAAGGTAGATCTCGTCGACGAGCGTGATGCCGCCGCGCTGGCTGACCACCTCGTGGATGCGGCGCAGTTCGGCCGGCGCGATCGAGGTGCCGGTCGGATTCGAAGGCGATGCCAGCAGCACGCCCCGGGTGCGGTCGGTCCAGGCTGCCTCGACCTTCGCGGCGCTGAGCTGGAAGCGCTCGGCGGCGGTGGTCGGCACCAGCACCGCGCGGCCGTCGGCTGCGCTCACGAAGTGGCGGTTGCACGGATAGCTCGGGTCCGGCAGCAGCATCTCGTCGCCGGCGTCGATCAATGCGAGGCAGGCGAGCTGCAGCGCCGCCGACGCGCCGGCAGTGACCACGATGCGCCGTGCCGGCACGTCGATGCCGAAGCGCTGGGCATACCAGCCGCTGATGCGCTCGCGCAGGGGGTCGAGGCCGGTGGCCTGCGTGTATTGCGTCGCGCCGGCACGCACCGCACGCAGCGCGGCCTCCTGCACCAGCGGCGGCGCGGTGAAGTCGGGTTCGCCGATGTTGAGAAAGATCATCGGCCGGTCGGTGAGGGCGGCTTCGCGCGCCAGTTTGGAGGCGGCCTTGGCCACCTCCATCACGTAGAACGGTTCGATCCGCTCGGCCCGGCTCGAAACTCTCATGGGCGCGCTTTGCCGCTGGCCCGATCGGCCTCGACCTCGAGCGCGCGCAATTGCGGCGCAAGACCGTTGAGCACGGCGTTCACGTACTTGTGGCCGTCGGTGCCACCGAATTCCTTGGCGAGCTCGATGCACTCGTTGAGCACCACGCGCCACGGCACGTCGAGGCAGTGCTGAAACTCGTAGGCGCCGATCCACATCACCGCATGCTCGACCGGCGAAATTTCCTGCAGCTTGCGGTCCAGCAGCGGCACGATCAGCGCATCGAGCTGCTCCGCCGCCCCGATCGATCCGTGCAGCAGGGCGTCGTAGTGCACCGCGTCCGCCTTGTGAAAGCCCGCAAGGTCGCGGGTAAATTCGTCGATCGCCCCGGCGTCGTTGTGCCCGACCAGGTGCTGGTAAAGCGCCTGCAGCGCGAATTCGCGCGCGCGGCTGCGGCTGGACTTGGCGGAAGCCTTGCGTGCACCGGTGCTGGTGAGCCCCGGTCGTGCCGGCCGCGGCTTGGCGCCGGCTGTCTTTGTGTCTTCGGTCATGTGAGTGTGGCGAGCAGGCGCGCCATTTCGACCGCGACGCGTGCCGCATCACGGCCCTTGTCGGTCTGGCGTGCGATGGCCTGCTCGAGGTTTTCGGTGGTGAGGATCGCGTTGGCGATGGGGATGCGGTAGTCGAGCGCGACGCGGCCCACGCTGGCGCCGGATTCGTTGGCAACCAGTTCGAAGTGATAGGTCTCGCCGCGAATGATGCAGCCCAGCGCCACCAGTGCGTCGTAGCGATTGCGCTCGGCCAGTGCCTGCAGCGCCAGCGGCACTTCGAGCGCGCCGGGAACGCGCAGGTGGTCGATGTCTTCATCGGCCACGCCGAGCGCTGCGAGTTCGCCGCGGCAGGCCAGCGCGAGCGCGTCGGTGATGGTCTCGTTGAATCGCGCCTGAACGATGCCGATGCGCAGGCCCTTGCCGTCGAGCGCGATGTCGCCTTTGTCTGCGTGCTGCATCAGAACTTCCGCGTGGGATGCGGCCTTCGGTTCATTGTTCTTCCTTGGTGATGTAGCCGGCGATCTCGAGCCCATAGCCGGCCGCCATGCTCGGCATGCGCCTCGGCGTGCCCAGCAGTTTCATCTTGTGCACGCCGCATTCGCGCAGGATCTGTGCGCCGATGCCGTAACTGCGAAGGTCCATGCGTCCGCGCTCGGGCGCCTGCGCCGGCCGCGCCGTGCCGTCGAACTGCGCGAGCAGCTCGCTGCCGGTTTCGCCGCAGTTCAGCAGCACTGCAACGCCCTTGCCTTCGGCCGCGATGTGGGCCAGGCTGGCATCGAGGCTCCACGAATGCAGCGACCGGTCGACCTCGAGCGCGTCAAGCACCGAGAGCGGCTCGTGCACCCGCACCGCGACTGTGTCGTCGGCGCCCAGGCTGCCCCGAACCAGTGCCAGGTGCACGCCGCCGCTCGGCTTGTCCCTGAACGCATGGGCCGTGAACCAGCCCCAGGCGGTGCGGATCTCGCGGCAGCCGACTTTTTCGACCAGCGATTCGGTGCGGCTGCGGTGCTCTATCAGGGCTGCGATGGTGCCGATCTTGAGGCCGTGCTCGGCCGCGAACAGCTGCAGGTCGGGCAGCCGCGCCATGGTGCCGTCTTCGTTCATGACCTCGCAGATCACCGCGGCCGGCGAGCAACCGGCCATGTCGGCAAGGTCGCAGCCGGCTTCGGTATGGCCGGCGCGCATCAGCACGCCGCCATCGACTGCCTGCAGCGGAAAGATGTGGCCGGGCTGGACCAGGTCGGCTGCGATCGCGTGGGGTGCGACCGCGGCCTGCACCGTGCGCGCGCGATCGGCGGCCGAGATGCCGGTGGTCACGCCTTCGGCAGCCTCGATCGACACGGTGAAGGCGGTCGAGTGCTTCGCGCCGTTGCGCGCGACCATCGGCGGCAGTTGCAGGCGCTCGCACATTTCGCGCGACAGCGTGAGGCAGATCAGCCCGCGGGCATGGCGCGCCATGAAATTGATCGCGTCGGGCGTGACATGGTCGGCGGCGAGCACGATGTCGCCTTCGTTCTCGCGGTCTTCCTCATCGACCAGGATCACCATGCGGCCGGCCTTCAGCTCGGCCACGATCTCCTCGACCGGCGAGATCGCTGCAGGCTTCGGGCCGTTGCGCGTTGCAGTGATGGGCGTGACGGATGCGTTCATGGCGTAGGGTCCTTCGGTGCGGCAGGCAGGGCGCCCGCCTGGAGCATGCGCTCGACGTAGCGCGCGACGGTGTCGATCTCCAGGTTCACCCGACTGCCTGCCTTCAGGCTGCCGAGCGCGGTGTTCTCGACCGTGTGCGGAATCAGGTTGATGCTGATCTCGCTGCCCTCGACGCCATCGCTCACGCTGTTGACGGTGAGGCTCACGCCGTTCACCGTGATCGAGCCCTTGTACGCCAGGAAGCGGGCCAGCGCCGGCGGTGCGAGCACGCGCAGCATCCAGCTTTCGCCGACCGGTGCGAAGTGGCTGACCGCGCCGATGCCATCCACATGGCCCGCCACGATGTGGCCGCCCAGGCGATCGTTGGCTCGCAGCGCTTTTTCGAGGTTGACGGTGCCGCCCGGTTCTGCGAGCCCCGCGGTCTTGTCGAGCGATTCGACGGAGATGTCGATGGTGAACAGGTGCCTGGCGGCGTCGAGCGTGGTGACGGTCATGCAGGCGCCGTTGAGGGCAATGCTGTCCCCCAGGCCGACGTCGTCGAGATAGCCTTCGGGCGTTGCGATGCCGAGCCGCTTGCCGTGGGATGAAGAGCTGCCGAGGTCGTGGACGGCGGCGATGCGCCCCACGCCGGTGATGATTCCGGTGAACATCGGCGCATTTTCGCAGAGATGAGAAGGCCGCTCGCGGCCGACGCTAAAACCGGTCGCGGCCGACGACGCGGGCGATGATCCGCAGGTCCGGCCCGACCGGCTCGAAGGACTTGAATTCGAGGTTCAAAGCGTCGGCGAGCGACGTCAGGGCGCCGGCTGCATGCGGCTGGCTGGCAATACCGAGTCCGTCGCCGATGAACTTGGGGGCCATGTAGAGCAGCAACTCATCGACAAGGCCTTCGCGTATCAGCGATCCGTTCAGCTTGTGTCCGGCTTCGGCGTGGACCTCGTTGACCTCGCGCACGGCCAGGTCATGCAGCATGGCGGCCAGGTCGACCTTGCCCTGCGCGTTGGGAAGGTAGCTGACCGTGGCGCCCACAGCCTCCAGCGCGGTCTGCCTTTGCTCGTTTCGCGCTGCGGCGTAGATCCACACCGGGCGTCGCGATTCGAATAGTCGAGCATCCGCCGGTGTCTGCAAATGGCTGTCGACCACCACCAGATGCGGTTGCCGCTGCGTCTCGACCAGCCTCACGTCGAGACGCGGATCGTCTTCGAGCACGGTGCCGACGCCGGTGAGCACGGCGCTGGCGCGCGCCCGCCAGGCGTGGCCGTCGGCGCGCGCCGCCTCCGAAGTGATCCATTGGCTGGTGCCATCGGTCAGCGCCGTCTTGCCGTCGAGCGAAGCTGCGACCTTAAGCCTTACCCACGGCGTTTTGCGGATCATGCGGCTGAAGAACCCGATGTTGAGTTCGCGCGATTCATCGGCGCCGGGGCCCACCTGCACCTCGACCCCAGCCGCGCGTAGCCGCTCGAAGCCCTGGCCCGAGACGAGCGGGTTGGGATCGGCGATGGAAGCCACGACCTTTGCAATACCTGCAGCGATAAAGGCGTCGCAACACGGGCCGGTGCGGCCGTGATGGGAGCACGGCTCCAGCGTGACATAAGCCGTGGCGCCCGCGACCGGATGATTTCTCGCGGCAGCGTCTCGCAGCGCCATGATTTCTGCGTGCGGACCGCCGGCAAGTTGCGTGCAGCCCTGGCCGATCACTGTGCCTGCACCGTCGACCAGCATGCAGCCGACGCGGGGATTCGGCTCGGCCTCGATGCTCGCCTGGCGAGCGAGCGCCAGCGCCTTCGCCATTTCGTGGCTTCTATTCGTCTGCATGGCTAATTAACAAAATGAGCACAAATAATTCAATTACTGAATTGAGTTGACTTGAGTATTTGCGAGATTTCCATTGATCCATCAAATACAACCGTTCGTCCATTGCTCCCGTTCTTTATAGAAATCAATGCATAGACTTGGCGCAAATTAATCAGGGGGAGCGATCCGCACGCCCCGTCGACAGCAGATGTTGCGGACGGATCGCAATGCATGAAACGACCATTTTGCTCGGACTCGTGTCGCGGCTTCACGTTGATAGAAGCGATGGTGGTCATTGCCATCTCGGCCATTCTCGTCGCCATCGCGGCGCCGTCGATGCGCAGCCTTGTCGAGAGCAACGGCGTTGCCAGCAGCGTCAACAGTTTGATGAGTGCCATCAGCTTTGCACGTGCGGAGGCGCTCAAACGCGGCGTAACCGTGACGATGTGCCGCGGGGTCGATGCGGATGCCACCACGACCACACCGGCGTGCAGTTCCGGCGCTCAGTGGGAATCGGGATGGCTCGTTTTCGCCGATTTCAATGCGGACGGCAAATTTGATGCGTCCGACATCCTTCTGAGAGTGCAGGGGTCGCTTGCCGCGAGCGGATCGATTCGGCAAGGCGGTGACCAGACAAGGACCTTTCCCAGTCTGCGCTTCACCGCCACCGGCCTGCTGCGGCAAGGCGCTTCCACTTTCACCTTCATCGCGCCCTCGGACGTCGCTGCGCTCTCGAACTCTCCTTCCACGCGACGGCGTGTCTGTGTCAGCTTGATCGGGCGCGCGCGGACTATTTCCGATCCAACGAAGGATTGCGAATGAGCCGCCGCCCCGTCCACCCTGTCACGACCCCCGCACGGCAAGGCGGCGCGTCGTTGCTGGAAGTGCTGGTGGCCATTCTCATCATGTCCTTCGGCTTGCTGGCCTTCGCCGGCCTGACCGCGGCGTCGCAGCAGTACGTGAAGACGGCGCAATTCCAGGCTATCGCCATGCAGTCCGCGTCGGAGTTGGGCGAGCGCATGCGCGGCAACGTGAGTGGTTTTCAGAACGGCAGCTACACCAAGACGACGGCTTATTCGGACGGCGCCGTTGAAGTACCCGAGTGTCCTGCGAGCGGCTGCACCGCGTCCGACCGCGCGGCGATCGAACTCGCGCAATGGCTCCAGGAACTCCGCCTGCGCCTGCCTGGCGGCGACGCCTTCGTGCAGCGAGACGCCGCCAACAAGCTGGTCACGGACATCTGGATTCTCTGGATCGACCCCGCCATCGAATCGGTGGCGGGCGCCGGCGACTGCCCTGCGGCGGCGCTCTCCGGAGTCCCGAACAGCGCCCCGCCGCCGCGCTGCATGTACTACCGGATCAGCCTGTGAAACCTTCACGTCGTCCATTGCACGCGCGCCAGCGCGGAAGAACACTGCTCGAGTTGCTGATCGGCATGGCGATCGGCCTCGTGGTGCTCGGCGCACTGATCGTGATCTACCTGTCCACCCAGGCGACGAGTCGACAGGTCGCCGCCGTTGCTCGGTTGAACGAAGACGCGTCGATCGCGCTTCACCTGATCGGTGCACCGCTGCGCATTGCCGGCTTCAGCGTGCCGCGAATCCATGTCGCGCCAGGGACGGCTCTGGTCAACGGCGTTGACGTCCCGGTGCCTGACCGGAATTTCATCGGCGCCGGCGTGCGCGGTTGCGACCACGGGTTCAAAGACGCTGCCGTCACGGCGTTCGACGATCTTGCATGCGCCCCCGGTCCGAGCGGCGCAGCAGCCTTCGCCATCCGGTTCGAAGGCGCAGGAGACGACATTCCCAGCGTAGAAGCCCTGCTTCCGCCGAATGCAGATTGCCTGAATCAATCCGTCGACGTTCCCACCGATGGTGCGATCGGCTTGCCGTTTCGGCTCATCGAGTCCAGGTTCCTCATCAAGGTCAACGCATCCGTCAATGTGCCCGAACTGTTTTGCAGCGGAAAGAAAAACAACTTCACGGCCCAAGCGCTCATGCAGTACCTGGAGCACATCGCCGTTCGCTATGGCATCGCCGCCGATGGCGCAAGTCGGGATGTCGAAAATTACGTCAAAGCGGAAGACGTCGACGCGTTGCCCGGCACCAGCACGCCCGACCAGCGCTGGTCGCGCGTCGTGTCCGTGAGGATCTGCATCCTCATGCGCAGTGCCGACCCGGTACTCGACGGCGCGAGCGCCTATGTCGATTGCGAAGGCACCACGCAGGCCTCCACCGACAGGCTGATCCGGCGCGCCTACAGCAGCGTCTTCACGCTGCGCAACCGGGGCGGCATTGCCGACGGATCGTGATGAAAACTTCAAACACATATGGCACAGCACGCCGGCAGCGCGGCGTGGTGCTGATCGTCGCGCTCGTGCTGCTGATCGCCATCTCGTTCGTCGCGGCGCTGGCAGTCGGTCGTTCGATTTCGGGAGAGCAGGTTTCGAAGGCCTTCAGTACCCAGGCGGTGGCTTTCCAGGCGGCAGAGACGGCACTGCGCTATTGCGAAGACCAAGTGCTCAGGACCGGAAAGGTCACGAGCGGCGGCGTGACGCATGAGCCGCATCCCTATCCCCTGGACGGCACGGCGCCCGCGCTGTGGAGCAGCAGGGCGAACTGGGAGCCTTCCGGGGGCAAGGCGGTCGAGATCGATGCCGGCGTGATCAATTCTCTGGACCCCGCTGCGAGGACGCTGCCGAAGTTGCCGCGCTGCATGGTTGAACAACTGCGCCTGAACAGCGACGAAGGTGCGGCCCGTCAAACCTTCCTCATCACGGCAGTCGGCTTCAGCCGCGACTACCGCCTGGTTTCCGGCAAGCCGGATACGGGCGGCGAGGTTTGGTTGCAGTCCACGGTAACGCCGTAGTGCCAAGCAACGACAAAGGGAAGTCAAAAATGAAAAACTCCAGACTGCCGATCGTGCTGGCCGCTCTGAGTGTCCTTGCCGGCCTCTCGGCACCCCTCGACGTCGGCGCCGGCGTCTCTCAGGTACCACTGACCGGAACCGCCACGCAAGTCGCCCCGAACGTGATGTTCACGCTCGACGATTCCGGCTCGATGGAATTCGAGTGCGTCCCGGACCCCTTGTGTGTCGCGTCGGACGGCAAGAAAGGTGAAAACTATGTAGGCACTGTGCCTTGGGAGCCGCTCACCTTCAAAAACACTGTGGCGACGTACGACAGCGAAAAGTTGTTCGCACGCAAGATGCGCTCCGGCATGAACGCGCTGTACTACAACCCGAACGTCCGCTACCGGCCGTGGCTCAATGCCAATGGCAGCCGATTCCCCGAGTACCCGGCGCGTGCGGCGCCACCCAATCCGCACGATCCCGGCAAGACAGTCGATCTCGAACAGTCCAACAGCGTCAGCGCAAGGTGGTGCCAAACAGCCGAGAAGTGCGATGCCGGCGGGGCGCCAACAAGCCAGACGTTTCAGGCTGCTCAATACTACGTACTCACTCCAGGTAAAGAAGGAAAAGCGCTGAGCGACTTCACGCATGTCTTCATAACGTCGCCTGAAGAATTGCAGAATTTTTCCAACTGGTTCACCTACGCGCGCAATCGCTTCAAGGTTGCGATCGCGGGAACCAGCGAAGCGTTCGGCACCGTGCCTGCGAGCTTTCGGGTTGGTTACGGAACGATCAACAGTTCCGCCACGGTGGTCGACGAAGAGCTCACCAACACTGTCCGCAGTGGCGTGAGGCCGTTCGCGGGCGACGCCAAGCGCAACTTCTACGAGATGCTGCAAGGCGCAAGCTACAAGGGCGCGACGCCGCTTCTCCGTGCCATGGACGACGTCGGCCGGTACTTCTCGCGCCATGACAAGAACTCGCCCTGGGCCACCGACCCTGTCTCCGGTCAAGCGCCGGCTTCTCATCTGAGTTGCCGGCGCGCGGTTCATATCTTGATGACCGATGGTGCGTGGAGAGGCGATGGGCCATCGACGGTGGCGGCGACCGCAGATGTCGATGGCGTCGATGGCCCGCTGATCGAGCATGCCGACAAAAAGAAGACCTTTCAGTACAAACCGGTTGCGCCCTATGCCGGCACAGGCGGCAACACTTTGGCGGACGTGGCCATGTACTACTGGAACAGGGACTTGCGGGAGGACCTGCCGAACAACGTTGCCGACAGCGCCTCCGAGGATGCGTTCTGGCAGCACATGGTCAACTACACCATCGGCTTCGGCGTGAATGGCAACAGGCGCAACTCCGAAGACCTCGCAGCTTTGAGCGCAGGCCTACTGGACTGGGGAAGCCCGGCAACGGATGCGAATGCCCGTATCGACGATCTTTGGCACGCCGCCATCAACAGCCGCGGCAAGGCAAAAAGTGCCAGTGACATCACTGGATATGCCGACGCGCTGAAGTCCGTCGTCCAGGACATCCAGGCGACCACTCGCAGCGAAACAGGCATTGCGGTGTCGGGCAGGAGCTATTCGGCGTCCGCACACGCGTATGTGCCGAGCTACCAGACGGGTGAGTGGAGCGGCGATGTCGAAGCCGTGCTCTTGAGCAACGGCGCAAAGGTCTGGCGCGCATCCGAAGAACTGCCAGAGCCCGACAAACGCAACATCCACACCTTCGACGACACGACTTCCAAGGGCCTGCCGTTGAAGCTCGACGCTCTGAACCTGGCCGGCATGACTTCGTTGCTCGGGGTCTCGGATGCTCCTGGCCTGCTGCAGTATCTACGCGGCGATCGCAGCGGCGAAGGATCGACTTACCGCAAACGGTCTACACCGTTGGGCGACATCGTGAACTCGTCTCCCGTGCTGGTGAAGGACCTGGTCGACTCTCGTTACGACTTCCTTTCGGGGTCGACTCCCGGCCGGTCAACTTATCTGAGCTTCCTGAACGCGAAGAAGTATCGGACGGCCCAGCTCTTCGTCGGCGCAAACGACGGCATGTTGCATGCCTTCAACGCCGGCGACGATCAGAAGACCATGGGCGCCGAAACCTTTGCCTTCATGCCCAGGACGGTTTTGGGCAGCGTCAAGGCGCTTGCCGATCCGGCATACACGCACCGGTACTTTGTCGACGGTCCGCTGGTGGAAGTGGATGTGTATGACACCGGATCGACGAAGTGGCGCAATCTCGTGTTGGGGGGCGGAGGGGCGGGCGCGAAGAACCTGTTTGCAATCAACGTTCCAGTGTCTTCCTTGCTCGACGGCAAGAATCCGAAGCTGCTGACTGACGAACAATCGGCGCCAGGAGCGACGGACATTCTGTGGGAGCGTGCTTCCGATCACCCCGATTTTGCCGAACTGGGTTTTGTCTTGCAGACGCCCAAGTCGGGCATTCTGCGCGACGGCCGATGGGCGATCGTGGTCGGCAACGGCTACGAAAGTGCAGGCGGTCGAGCGCAGCTGTACCTGATCGATGCCGTGAGCGGCGCGCGGATCGCGGTGTTCGACACGGTTACCGGGTCGACCGCGGAGCCCAACGGTCTGGGCGGTGTCGAACTGGTGCTCGACGGCGCGAAGCGCATCGTGGCTGCCTACGCAGGCGATCTGCATGGCAACCTGTGGAAGTTCGACCTGTCGTCGGCCACGCCGGCGCAATGGGGCGTGGCATTTGGCGGCAAGCCGTTGTTCAAGGCGTCGAACAGCAGCGGTGCAGCAGAGCCCATCACCGCCGCGCCCCTGCATGTACGCCATCCCGTTGGCGGCGTGATGGTGTTTGCGGGTTCTGGCAAGCTTTTCGAAACCGGCGATACGGACGTTCAGGCGCAGCGCACGCTCTATGGCGTCTGGGACAAGGTCGCGATCGGCACGCACTCCGGTAACGCCGACGACCGCCTCACTGACAACGACTCGCTCGTGACCCAGACAATCACCAGCCTGGAGATCGGCGGCGCATCGGGCAAGTACTACGCGGTCAGCGACAACGCCGTCGACTACGGAACCAATGAAGGGGCGCAGAAGCGTGGGTGGAAAATCCGCCTGACCGTCGAGGCCGGGCAGCGGCTCATTTACGACCCGCAGGTCGAAGGCGGTCGCGTGTTTTTCGACACCTTCGTGCCGGGTGCGTCGGCGGACGAATGCGCGACCCGAAAGCCCTATGTCCTGAGCTTCGTTCTGGACCCGTTCACTGGTGCGCCGGGGCGCGGCGGGCCGACCTTCGATACGAACGGCGATGAAAGTTTCACGTCCGCAGACAACGCGACAGCAGCAGCCACGCGATATTCGACACTCGGACAGCGGGCGATCGTCCGGTTGTCGGATGACAAGGTAAGCGTCCGAGGTTCGGGGGAAGCGAGCACAAACGGCAGGACGGTCGACGGCGAACCCGTCAATCTTGGCAAGGCCCCGATCAGGCGCCAGTGGCGCCAGATCGTCATGCCACCTTCCTATTGATCGATACCATGCACTTTCGCAAATCACCCATGCGCCGGACTTGCGGTTTCACGCTTGTCGAAGTGATGATCGTGGTCGCGATCGTCGCGATCCTGGCGGCAATTGCCTATCCGAGCTATATCGAGTCCGTTCGCAAAAGCCGACGCGCGGAAGCGCGGGGACATTTGCTGGAGGCCTCGCAGTACATGCAACGCTTTTATTCGCAGAACGATCGATTCGACCAGGACCTTGCAGGCGTCACGACGACCCTGCCGACGTCGCTGGCCCAAGTGCCCAAACAGGGCGCAAGATCCTACGGCGTCAAGTTCGCAGCGGGCTTTCCGACGCGCAGCGCGTTCGCGCTCGAGGCAGTTCCTGAAGGCTCGATGAGCGATGACCGCTGCGGAACGCTGGGAATCGACAACGTGGGGCGTCGCACCATCACTGGTGGGAAAACCGGGATGAGCCCGCATGACTGCTGGCGCTGATCAGATGTCCCGCAGCAACTGCCTGAACTCGTCCACGTCCTCGAAGCTGCGGTATACCGAAGCGAAGCGCACGTAGGCCACCTTGTCCATGCGCTTGAGTTCGCGCATCACCAGTTCGCCGACCTTCGTGGATTCGATCTCGCGCAGGCCGCTCGACAACAGCTTTTGCTCGATCCGAAGCAGCGCATGGTCGATCTGCTCGATGCTCACCGGCCGCTTGCGCAACGCCAGCATCATCGATGCGCGGACCTTGCCGGTGTCGAAGTCGGCACGGCTGCCGTCCTTCTTGACCACGACCGGAAAGTTGACGTCAGGCCGCTCGTAAGTGGTGAAGCGCTTTTCGCAGTCGGCGCACTGGCGCCGCCGGCGGACGAAGTCAGCGTCTTCGGAAACGCGGGTTTCGACGACTTGCGTCTCAAGGTGGCCGCAAAAAGGACATTTCATCGGCCGTGTTCGCGTTCAGCGATAAACAGGAAACCGGCTCGTCAGCGCGTGCACCTTGGTCCGCACTGCATCGATGTGGGCTGCGTCGCGCGGGTTTTCCAGCACGTCGGCAATCAGGTTCGCTGTCGCGCGCGCCTCCTCGTCCTTGAAGCCGCGCGTGGTGAGGGCAGGCGTGCCGATACGCACGCCGCTGGTCACCATCGGCTTCTCGGGGTCGTTCGGAATCGCGTTCTTGTTGATCGTCATGTGGGCACTGCCGAGCACGGTTTCGGCCTCTTTGCCGGTGATGCCCTTGGCCCGCAAGTCGACCAGCATGACGTGGCTCTCGGTGCGCCCGCTCACGATGCGCAAGCCTCGTTCGGTCAGCGTGTCGGCCACGATCTGCGCGTTCTTCACCACCTGCTGCTGGTAGCTCTTGAACTCGGGCGTAAGCGCCTCCCTGAAAGCCACTGCCTTGGCCGCGATCACATGCATCAGCGGCCCGCCCTGCAGGCCGGGAAAGATCGCGCTGTTGATCGCCTTCTCATGCTGCGACTTCATCAGGATGATGCCGCCGCGCGGGCCGCGAAGGCTCTTGTGGGTGGTGGACGTCACCACGTCGGCATGCGGCACCGGATTGGGGTACACGCCCGCTGCGACCAGGCCCGCGTAGTGCGCGATGTCGACCATGAAAATTGCGCCGACATCCTTTGCCACCCTGGCGAAGCGCTCGAAATCGATGCGCAGCGAATAGGCCGAGGCGCCGGCGATGATCAGCTTCGGACTGTGCTCCCGCGCCTTGCGCTCCATCGCGTCGTAGTCGATCTCTTCCTTTTCGTTCAGGCCGTAGCTCACCACGTTGAACCACTTGCCGCTCATGTTGAGCGGCATGCCGTGGGTCAGATGGCCGCCTTCGGCGAGGCTCATGCCCATGATGGTGTCGCCCGGCTTCAGGAAAGCCAGCATCACGGCCTCGTTGGCCGAAGCGCCGCAGTGCGGTTGCACGTTGGCCGCATCGGCGCCGAACAACTGCTTTACCCGGTCGATGGCCAGTTGCTCGGCCACGTCGACGTGCTCACAGCCGCCGTAGTAGCGCTTGCCTGGGTAGCCCTCTGCGTACTTGTTGGTGAGCTGCGAGCCTTGGGCCGCCATGACGGCGGGTGAAGCGTAGTTCTCGCTCGCGATGAGCTCGATGTGATGTTCTTGCCTGGCGTTTTCGGCCTCGATGGCGGCCCAGATTTCGGGGTCGGCTTGTTCGACCAGAATGTTGCGTTGGTACATGGCAGTCCTTTGAGACGATGGTCCTTGTTCTTCAACCAAACAAGGGCTGCCCAGGCGAACGGCGGAACGCCCCCAGGAGACCGCGGGCGGCACGCTTCCCAGTGGTATTCCACGTCGGCGCAATGCACCTGAAGAGGGTTGCGCGTATCGCCAGTCGCGTGCCTGGGCGAGTGTAGCCGACGCAGTGCCGCCGGCGCCGGAAAGCTACAACCCGGAGAGCAGCGCTACCCGCTGCGTGTCGGCGTCCGGCTTGGGCGGCGCAACGACCGGGATCGGCTGTGTGCGCAGGCCGGGAAGGGTGGGCGGCGCGATCGATGGCGCCCGGCCGCCGGACACCTGCAGCAGGCGGCTGCGTTCCGCGAGTACCTTGCTTGCATAGCCGCCGTCGTGCGGCAGGTTCGCGGCGCCCACGTAGTAGCGAAGACCGCCTTCGAGCGAGCCAGCGCGAGCGATGCATTCCTGCAGCACCTTGACGCCGACGCGCATGTTCGTGACCGGGTCGAATGCGGTCAGTGTGCCACCGGCGCGCTCGTATTTTTCGCCGTGGACGCGCGTCATGACCTGCATCAGCCCCTGGGCGCCGACATGACTCTGCGCAAACGGGTTGAAGCTGGATTCGACCGCCATGATGGCCAGGATCAGCGTCGGATCGAGCTTGGTGCTCTTGCCGAGTTCGAAGGCTTCGGCCACGAGAACGCTCAACGGCTCGACCGCCACGCGGTACTTCTTGCTCAGCCAGTACGCGACTGCAGCCTGTTGCTTGGGCAACTCGTCGGGGCTGGCCGCCGTGGTGCGGTCGATGGCCGTCGGTTCGAGGTCGGTCGCTTCAGGGGGCGCCTTGCGAGACTCGAGCCAACCCATCAGTTGCTCTTCGCCCGACTGGCGCAAGTCAGGACGCGCGACGAGCGCGAGTGCGGCGAACACGATCGCCAGTCCGACCAGTGCGAATCCGTTGTGCGATATCTCGAAGAAACCATCGGCCACATCGGACATAAAGGTCCGTAGCCCTTGCGCGGTGGCTGCAAACGCCTGTTTCATCGCTCTTCCTTTCTATGCGGCAACTTGGGTGTCCCGCCACGGGCAGGACACTGAAGGCAGCGCGCTTGATTGGTACGTACCTGGCACCTCGCAGAATAGTGAGGGCGAGGTCGTCAGATTGAGCCGAAAGCATTCGGCGGCGGATTTTGAAAAGCTCCGGGCTGAGGTACACGCCACGGTCCACGCGGATTCTAGAAGTCGCTAAATACACGGTCAAGAATAACACCTAGAGTTTTAATACTAATTTTGATTGAAGGGAAACCTCAAAAAGCTGCAAATTGAAGCGGGTGGGCTTATTGAAAATCCTTGTTTGCAATTCTGTGGCGGTGCGCCTAGTCTGAAGACGCCTGAGCTTTCAGGCGTTTACCGACGCCCAGCAGCCGCAAGAGCAATCGAACGGTTCCGCGGTCGAGGTCCCATGGTGGCAATCCTTTGCTGCCAGCATGGCCGGAACGATTGAACTTCCGGTCAGGCGAACAGATGGCATGGGCGTTGCGCCCGCCATCGAGTCCGGTGGCCGGCTTTCGGTTGCGCCACCGGGCTTTCTGGTTCTTTCTCGCTTATGGGATGACGCCGTACTTTGGGGCACACTCGCCCCGGATGAATGCTGCTTCGCTGAAACGAAACAAATGGGTGCGGCGGGGAGTGCTCGCTTTGTTGGCAGTGCTCGGGCTCTGGGTTCTCGCCTGGCTGGCGGTGCCGCCGATTGCCAAGAGCCAGATCCAGAAGATCGCCAGCGAGAAGCTGGGCCGACAGGTCACCGTCGGCAAGATCGACTTCAAGCCTTGGACGCTCGAACTCACCCTGAGCGACCTGCGCATCGCCAAGGCGGACGGGAGCCAGCCGCAGGTGGCAGTGGCCCGCATCTATGCAGATGCCGAGTTGCAGTCGATTTTGCGGCTCGCACCGGTGATAGACGCCGTCACCATCGAATCGCCCGCCATCGTGCTCACCCACGAGGCCGACGGCAAGTACGACATCGACGACGTGCTGGCCAAGCTGGCTGTCGCCCCCGACAAGCCCCAGGGCGAGCCACCCGGCTTTGCAATCCACAACATCGCGATCACCGGCGGTTCGTTCGACTTCGACGACAAGGCCGTCAAGCGCAAACACGTGGTGCGCGACTTCGTGCTCAAGGTGCCGCTCCTCAGCAATCTGCCTTCGCAGCGCGAGATCACGACCGAGCCCAAGCTGGCTTTCGTTCTGAATGGCAGCGCCTTCGATTCGGCGGCACTTTCGACGCCGTTTGCGCAAAGCCGCAAAACCGACGCCCAGGTGAGCTTCAAGGACCTCGACCTGGTGCCGTACCTCGGCTACATCCCGGGCGGCTTGCCGGTCGCGTTGCGCGCCGGAAAACTGGACGCCGACCTCAAGATCGACTTCGAGCGCGCGGCAACGGCAGGTCTCAAAATCACCGGCCGGATCGCAGCCCACGGCATCAAGCTCGCGGATGCGAGGGGGGCCGATCTCCTCGGCTTCAACTCGCTCGAAGTTGCGCTGGCGGACGTCCGGCCGCTCGAGCGTGTGGTGCACCTGACGCAAGTGACGCTGGCTGCGCCCAAAGGAGTGGTGGCGCGCGATGCTGCAGGCCGGCTCAATCTTCTTGCGACCAACCGTACGACGGGTGCCGACCAAAAAGCCACGCCGCCCACGGCATCCGCAAGCAGCGCGCAAAGGGCAGCCACGCAGCCCGGATGGCGCGTGCAGGTCGACAAACTCGCGATCACCGGCGGCGAGATCGGCTGGCGCGACCAGACCACCCAGCCGGCAGCGGCGGTGGATGTGAAGCAATTCAACATCCAGGCCAGCGCCTTGGCCTGGCCGATCGAAAAGCCCTCGCCCTTCAGCGGATCGAGCGTGATCGACGGCGCGGTGCTCCGGTTCAGCGGCGAGGCGACCGACAAGATGGCGAATGTTCGCACCGAGGTCGAATCGCTTCCGTTGTCGCTGGCAGCGCCGTACCTTGCCCAGAGCCTGGAGCCGACGCTCGACGGCAAGCTCAGCGGCCAGATCGACGTCGTATGGGCCCAGCCCGATCTCAGGTTCAAGGCGCGGCGCATCGTGGCCGAGGGGCTCGCGCTGACGCAGGCGAAGACGGCGCTGGCGAGCGTCGGGCGTTTCGAACTTGTCGACGCCGAGGCGGACATGACGAAGCACACGCTCAACATCGCCGCGTTCACTGCCACCAACCCCAAGCTTCGGGTCGAGCGGGACGACGGAAAGCGCTGGATGTTCGAACGCTGGATGAAGGCGCCGGAGAGCGGCGGCCAGGGCAATGCGGCCGCTGCGTCGGCGAGCGCCGCGGCCGCCAAGCCCTGGCAGCTCTCGCTGGGAACGGTTGCGATCGACAACGGGGCCGTGTCGTATTCGGACAAGGCCGGACCGACGCCGGTCGAGTTCGAGATCAGCGCTCTCAAACTCGTCGCGCAGAAGATCGCTCCCGGCACCGGCGCGACGTCGCCTATACAGCTGTCGGGCCGCCTCGGCGCCGGTCGTGCCGAAGCAGGCCGCTTCGACTACAAGGGTTCGCTCGCGCTCAAGCCGATATCGACGCAGGGCCGGCTCGAAATGGCGTCCATTCCCGCGCACGCGCTCAAGGCCTACTACGCCGAGGCACTGAACATCGACATCCGCCGCGCGTTCTTGAACTACAGCGGCAGCGTCAGCTACGCCGCAGCGCCCGCGGGCATGAGCCTCAAGCTGGCAGGCGACACGGCGCTGGACGATTTTCGTGCCAACAGCGTTGCGCTGACGCAGTCGCCAGGGCTGGATCGCAGCAACCAGATCCTGAGATGGAAGACCTTGAGCCTTCGCGGGCTGCAAGTGAACATGCTGCCAGGCGCGCCGCTTGCCGTCGACGTGCGCGAGACCACGCTCACCGACTTCTTCGCCCGGGTGATCGTCGATCCGACCGGCCGCGTCAATCTTCAGGATCTTGCAAAAAAGCCGGGAGCGCCGCCAGCAGCGGATGCAGCCGCATCCGTGCCCGCGCCCGCGGCGGCGACAGTCGCGAAGGCACCGCCGCCCGAGCGCGCCGGCCCTGCACCCATCATCAATTTCGGTCCTATGAGCCTGGTCAACGGCCGCATCGACTTCACCGATCTGTTCGTCAAGCCCAACTACTCCGCCGACCTCAGCGAATTGACCGGCAAGCTCAGCGCATTTTCTTCGAGCCCTCAAGGCAACAAGCCAGCCCTGGCGGACCTGGAACTGAGCGGCAAGGCGCAGCAGACTGCGCCGCTCGAGATTACCGGCAAGCTGAACCCGCTCGCCAAGCCGCTCGAACTCGACATCACCGCGAAGATGCGCGAACTCGATCTGCCGCCGTTGTCGCCGTACTCGGTGCGCTATGCGGGGCACGGCATCGAGCGCGGCAAGCTCAGCATGGACGTCACCTACAAGATCACGCCGAACGGTCAGCTCACCGCCACCAACAAGTTGGTGCTCAACCAGCTGAAGTTCGGCGATCCGGTGGAGGGTGCTCCCAACAGCCTGCCGGTTCGGCTGGCCGTGGCCCTGCTGGCCGATCGCAATGGCGTCATCGACGTCGATTTTCCCGTCAGCGGTTCGCTCAACGACCCTCAGTTCAGCATCGGCCCGTTGATCTTCAAGGCGATAGTGAACCTGATCGTCAAGGCGGCCGCGGCGCCGTTCGCCCTGCTGACGGGTGGGCTCGGCGGCGGCAGCGGCGAATCGAGCGCCATCTCCTTCGCGCCGGGAAGCGCGGTTCTGTCGCCCGCCGCCCGCGAGAGCCTCGACAAGGTCGCAAAGGCGCTGATGGAGCGGCCCGGCCTGCAGATCACCGTAGCCGGCACGTCGAGTCTCGAGCGCGAACGCGATGCCTACCAGCGGCAGCGTCTGCGCGCGCTCACACAGTCGGAGAAGCGTCGCGCGGCGGTTCGCAGCAACCAGGATGCCGCAGACGTCACACCCGTGACCGACGCCGAGTACCCGGCCTTGCTCGAGGCGGTCTACAAGCGCACCGAGATCACCAAGCCGCGCAACATGGTCGGCTTGGCCAAGGACTTGCCCACCAACGAAATGGAAGACCTGCTCTTGGCCGGCATTGCCGTCGACGAAGAATCGATGCGTCAGCTCGCTGTCGAGCGCGGCGCGGCGGTGCGCGACTACCTGCTGGCCCAGAAGCTGCCGAGCGAGCGCCTTTTTCTTGGAGCGGTGCGAACGCGGGCCACCGGCGCAGACTGGAAACCCGGTGCCGAACTGAATCTGGCAACCCGCTGAACTCGTCCGCCGCAACTCGGTGAAAATAGCGGCTTGCGCCGGCAGATGCCGGCGCCTTCGCTTTTCCTCTTCAGATAACGATCTTCGCGCAGTGACTTCAACTTCCACAAAGCCCAACGACCTCCAGGCCCTCGACACGATGACAGGTGGCGCCTTCAATGCGCCGACCTCCGGCGAGCGCGCGCAGCGCATCCGCGAATGGCTCGCGGGCAACCCGGCACCGGAGCAGATGCAGGACGTGTTCAAGGAACTCAGCGGTCGCGACAAAGGCGCCGCACGCCTCCTGCGCGAGAAGCTCGATGAGATAAAGCGCGCCAAGGGCCAGGAAGCGATCGCCGCCGAATGGGCGCACAAGGCAGAGTCGCTGCTGGCGCAGCCCAAGCTCAACATTGCCGATGCACTCGCCTGGCAGCGGGACGCGGCCAAGGCAGGTGCGCCGCTCTCTCGGGAGCCGCTGACTGCCTTCAAGGCGCGGCTGGCCGAAAGGGTCAAGGGCATCGAGGACCTGCAGCACCGCGCGCAGGTTCATCGCGAGGCTGCCGTGCTGCTGGCGCAGCGCTTCGAAGTGCTGTCGACCAAGAGTTGGCGCGACGCGCAGGCTGCCGAAGAAGCGCTGCGTGCAGATGTCGCCCATTGGCAGCAGCAGGCTGACGACATTGCCGATGACGCCAACTGGAACAGCCTCGACGCCAAGTTTGCGCCGCAGCTCGAATCGTCCCGGGCTCAGTTGCTGGTCGTGTCCGACGCGTTCCATCAGGCATTGGCACAGACCGCGGCCGCAGCGGCAGATGCCGCTTCACCGCTGCCGCCCGTGCCGGTGTGGGCCGACGAACTGCGCGTGGCTCGCGGCGGCTCGGCCGAGGTTGCACCTGCGCAGCAGCGCCCCACCGCGCCCAAGGTCGATCCCGAAAAGCGGGCCGGCGCGCAAGCCGCCGTGCACGCCGCGCTTGCGAAGCTCGAGCAGGAAACTGCCGAAGGACACGGAAAAGCCAGCGCCGGTGCTGCCGCCGCGTTGCGGGCAGTGCTCAAGGAGCATGGCAAGCTGGTCGAGCCATCGCTCGAAGCCCGGGTGCATGCAGCGCTGGTCGCCGCGGGCGAACTCGAGGGCTGGCAGCGCTGGAGTGCCGACAAGGTGCGCGAAGAACTGGTCACCAAGGCCGAAGCCCTGCTGAAGCGCCCGGACGGCCAGGCCCTGGGCGGACGCAAGATGCAGGAGACGCTGCGCACGCTGCGCGAGCAGTGGAAGCAGGCAGACCAGGGCGGCGTGCCGAACCACGCGCTCTGGAAACGCTTCGACGAAGCCTGCAACGAAGCGCACAAGGTGGTCGAGGCCTGGCTCGACAAGGTACGTGCCGATGCAGCCGAGCACCGCGCTCAGCGCATCGCATTGATCGAAGAGGTGAAGGCCTGGGCTGACGCGCATGCGGATGCGTCCGACCTTAAGGCGCACAACCGCGCGCTGCATCAGTTCGCCGACCGCTGGCGCGATGGCGGTCATGTGGGCGAGAAGGCTTTTGCCGAACTCCAGCCTCTTTGGAACGAAGCTTTCGGTGCCGCGCGCGAGCCGTTCGAGGCGCAGCAGAAGACCAGCGTCGAACGGCGCCAGGCCATGATCGCCGAGGCAACCGAGCTGGGCGCCCAGCCGATGCTGCGTATCGACGCCGTGAAGGCCCTCCAGCAGCGCTGGCAGGCCGAGGCCCAGACCGTGCCGCTCGACCGCCGGCATGAACAGAAGTTGTGGGATGCGTTCCGCGCGCCGATCGATGAAGCCTTCAACCGAAAGACGGCCGAGCGAGAAAAGGTGTCGGCGGCGATGAGCGAGCACGACCGCAACGTGCTCGATGCATCGAAGGCGCTGGATGCCGCCAATGCCTCCGGCGACGTGCAGAAAATCCGCGCCGCTGTCGCATTGCTGGAAGGCTCTCTGCGTGGCGAGGCCCCGCCGCCGGCGCCTGCGCCCAGCGCCGCGCCCGCGCCCGCAGAACCGGTGCCGACCGACGGACCGGCAGTGGGCGCCACTGAAGTGATTGCGCCGGGCCAGGCCGCAGCCGAATTCGCCGAGAGCGCCGAGCAGGCGCCCGCCCCGAGCGATGCCGAGGCATCGCCGGCGCAGCCTTCGTCCGAGCCGCCGGCGCCGAAACCTGCGCCCAAGCCGGTGATCGCAGTGCGCGGTGACGACCGTCCAGGCAACAGGAAGGGCGAAGCTGCACCCTCCGCGCGCGGGGGCAAATTCGGCGATCGTCGGGACAGCCGCGACAGCCGCGGCAGTCCTGGCGGCCGTCCGGGCGAGCGCAACGACCGGGGCGGCCCTGCAGGCGCAGATCGTTTCGGCGACCGGCCGCCGCGCTTCGAAGACCGCGGACCACGGCTTGGCGATGCCGCCTTCCGCGCGCAGCGCGAAGCGCTCGAACGCGCCGACTTCGCGCTGCGCAAGCTCGCGGCGCAGGCGCATGGCGAGGCGCTCACCCATGTGCTCGGTGCCTGGGAACAGCGCGACGCGTCCAGGCTCCCCAGCGTTCAGGAATTAGGTCGTGCCGTCACGCCGGCTGTGCGAGGCCAGTGGTCGCAGGCCCTGGCAGCCGCGCCATCGGCCAAGGCCGAGGATGCGGCAGAGGCATTGCTGCGCCTTGAAATGGCGGCCGAAGTGCCGACGCCTGCCGAGCAGCTCGAAGCGCGCCGCTCGCTGCAGCTGAAGCTGCTCACCCGGCGCGGCGATCCGGCGCCTGCACAGACCTGGGGCCAGGATGCCGGCAAGGTGCTCGCTGCTGCGCACGAGCCCGGCACGGCGCGCCGCCTGCAGAACGCTCTCAAGGCCTTGCTGCGCAAATGAGGGCTGGGCCTTCAGCGTGAGAGGGGCGGGGTGAAGAACTCGTCGAACAGCGCAACGAGTTTGGCGAAATCAATCGCCAGCTTCGCGCGGTTTACGAAGTAGGCCTCGCAGGCCACGGCAAAAAACTCGCTCGGCGACTCCGCGCCGTAGGCATCGAGCCATGGCGCCTCGCCGCCGAAGCGTTCGGCGACGATGGTCTTCTCGCGCAGGGCATCGAACGCCGGCTGCAGCACTGCGAACCATGCCGCGCGGGCTTCTCGGGCCGAGGATGTGCCCGCAAAGCCGGCCGGCAGCGGGGGGCAACCGTCGGCTGCGCCGCCGCGCATGTCGAGCTTGTGCGCAAACTCGTGTACGACGACGTTGTAGCCCTCGTCGCGCGCGACGCCGCCGGCGAGCACGTCCTGCCAGCTGAGCATCACTGGGCCGCGGTCCATGGCTTCACCGGCGATGACTTCTTCGTACTCGTGCACCACGCCGGCCTCGTCGACGGTTTTACGCTGCGCCACCGCTTCGGCAGGATGAACAACGATGCCGACGAAGTCGTCGTACCAGCCCAGTCCGCCCTTCAGGTTCAGAACCGGCAGCACGGCTTGTGCTGCGATGGCCAGTGCCACCTCGTCTGTGATGACGAAACCGCGCACGCCGTGAAACTCCTTGTCGCGCAGGAACTCCGCCGCCAGGCGGCGCAGGCGTTCCAGGTCGACAACCGGCCGATCTGCAAGAAACGGATAGCGCGCCAGCGTTGCCCGCCACGCAGGATCGGGAATCGCGGGCGGGGAGCGCAGGCCGCGCAGCCAGCCGAACATCAGCGCAGATCGACGCGTTGCGCGCCGGCGCTCGAAAGGCACAGCAACTGGGCGCGCGCCGGATGGGCCGTCAGGTCCCAGTCGCTCAGCACGATGCGCTCGAGCCCGTCGCCGAGAGCATGCGTTGCCGGCCTGTGCGTATGGCCATGGATCAGGGTCCGGGCGCCAGCCGCGGTCAGCCAGGCGCGCGCTGCATCGCCGTCGACATCGGCCCAGACCATCGCCGGACTGCGTTTGCGGTCTTCGCTCTGCGTGCGCATCGATTGCGCGAGAGCGCGCCGCTCATCCAATGGCCGGGCAAGGAAAGCGTCTTGCCACGCAGGCGTGCGCACTTCAGCGCGGAACTGAAGGTACTCGGTATCGTCGAGGCACAGCGCATCGCCATGGCTCAGGAGCCAGCGTTGGCCGTGCAGCACCAACACCGTCGGGTCGTCGACGAGCGTCAGGCCGCACTGCGCTGCGAACCTGGCGCCCAGCAGGAAATCGCGATTCCCATGCATGAAGAAAACAGGCCGGCGCTCGCAGGCGCGGCGCAGCACCTCGGCGCACTGCGCCTCGAAGCCGGGCTCGGTGGCCGCATCGTCGCCGACCCAGACTTCGAACAGGTCGCCGAGGATGAATATCGCGTC
>JANOCL010000112.1:0-13826 GCA_031412135.1 Variovorax sp.
CGACGAGCGCCTGGTCTACTTCAAGCTGATCACCGGCGGCTTTCGTGTCGGCGTCTCGCGGCTGCAGGTGACGCAGGCGCTTGCGGCAGTCGGCGCGCTCGATCCCAAGCGCGTGGCGCAGCGGTTGATGGGCTACACGCACATCACGGGGCAACCGTCGGCGGCCGACTACGCCGCGCTGATTGCCGCCGAAAGCGCGGGCGAACTCGACCCCCAGACCGGCGGGCAGCCGTACCCCTTTTTTCTTGCGCATCCGTTCAACCTGCCGCTCGCCCAGTTCGACGAAGCGCTGGGTGCGCCGTCGCAGTGGCTCATCGAATGGAAGTGGGACGGCATCCGCGCCCAGCTGGTCAAGCGCGCCGGCAAGGTGTGGCTGTGGTCGCGCGGCGAAGAGCTGGTGACCGACCGCTTTCCCGAACTCGCGCAGATGGGCGAGGCACTGCCGGACGGCACGGTGCTCGACGGCGAGATCGTGGTGTGGCGCGACGACCGCGTTCAGCCTTTCGCCGAGCTGCAGAAGCGCATCGGCCGAAAGACGCTCGGGCCCAAGCTGCTGCGCGACATACCGGCGGTGCTGCTGGCCTACGACCTGCTCGAACTGCAGGGCCGCGACCTGCGCATGCTGCCGCAATCCGAACGCCGGCCGCTGCTCGACGCACTGCTCGCCGACGTGCAGCATCCGTTGCTCATCGCCAGCCCGATGCTCCATGGCGACAGCTGGGAAGACCTCGCACGGCAACGCGAAGCGGCGCGTTCCATGGGTGTCGAAGGCATGATGCTCAAGCAGCGCACGGCGCACTACGGCGTCGGCCGCACCAAGGACGTGGGCGTGTGGTGGAAGTGGAAGATCGATCCGCTGTCCATCGATGCCGTCCTCATCTACGCGCAGCGCGGCCACGGCCGTCGCGCCAGCCTCTACAGCGACTACACCTTCGCGGTCTGGGACGCGCCGGCGCAGGCCGAAGACCGCAAGCTGGTGCCGTTTGCGAAAGCCTACTCGGGCCTTACCGATGCCGAGATGGCGCGCGTCGATGCCGTCGTTCGCAAGACCACCGTCGAGAGCTTCGGCCCGGTCCGCAGCGTGCGGCCCACGCTGGTGTTCGAGCTCGGCTTCGAAGGCATCGCCCGCAGCCCGCGCCACAAGAGCGGCATCGCCGTGCGCTTTCCGCGCATGCTGCGCTGGCGCGAGGACAAGCCGGTCGAAGAGGCCGATACCCTGCAGACGCTGGCCGCGCTGCTGCCGTCGTGAAGCGCGCGTTCGGCGACTGGTTCGCGGCTCGAAGCTGGAAGCCGTTCAAGTTCCAGCGCGAGGTGTGGAAGGCGATCGGCGAGGGCCGCTCGGGCCTGCTGCATGCGACCACCGGTGCCGGCAAGACCTATGCGGTCTGGCTCGGCGCGCTGCAGGCTTTTGCACCGCAGGCCCCGTCGAAGAAACCGCCGCCGCTCACCGTGCTCTGGCTCACACCGATGCGCGCGCTCGCGGCCGACACGTTGCGTGCGCTCCAGCAACCGATGGAGGCGCTGCAGTCGGACTGGAGCGCCGGCGCCCGCAGCGGCGACACCGGCTCGGCCGAGCGCAGTGCGCAGAACCAGCGCCTGCCGACCGTGCTGGTGACCACGCCCGAGAGCCTGTCGCTGCTGCTCGCGCGCGCCGATGCGAAGGACGTGCTGGGCGGCCTGCGCATGGTCGTGGTGGACGAATGGCACGAGCTGCTCGGCAACAAGCGCGGGGTGCAGGTGCAGCTGGCGCTGGCCCGGCTCAGGCGCTGGAATGCGGGCCTCTGCGTCTGGGGCATGTCGGCCACGCTCGGCAATCTGCAGGATGCGATGCACACGCTGCTGGGCGGCGATGAAGGCGTGCTGGTGCAGGGCGAGGTGCCCAAGAAACTGGTCGTCGATTCGCTGCTGCCGGGTCGCGCCGAGCGCTTCCCGTGGGGCGGCCACCTGGGCCTCACCATGCTGCCGCAGGTGATCGAGGAAATCGCCGCCAGCAGCACCACGCTGGTCTTCACCAACACGCGCTCGCAATCCGAGATCTGGTATCAGGCGATGCTCGAGGCGCGGCCCGATTGGGCCGGGCAGATCGCGCTGCACCACGGCTCGCTCGACCGCGCGGTGCGCGAGTGGGTCGAGCTCGGCCTGAAAAGCGGCGAGCTCAAGGCGGTGGTCTGCACATCGAGCCTCGACCTGGGCGTCGACTTCCTGCCGGTCGAGCGCGTGCTGCAGATCGGCTCGCCGAAGGGCGTGGCCCGGCTGCTGCAGCGCGCCGGCCGGTCGGGCCATGCGCCGGGGCGGCCGTCGCGCATCACGCTCGTGCCCACGCACAGCATCGAGATGGTCGAGGGCGCCGCAGCCCGCGCGGCCATTGCCGCCGGCCACATCGAGGCGCGCAGCTCGCCGCTGCAGCCGCTCGACGTGCTGGTGCAGCACCTGGTGACGGTGGCCCTGGGCGGCGGCTTCGTGCCCGATCCGCTGTACGACGAGGTGCTCAGCACCACCGCCTATGCCGGCCTGTCGCGCGAGAGCTGGCAGTGGTGCCTCGACTTCGTCGCGCAGGGCGGCCCGTCGCTCGCTGCCTATCCCGACTACCGGCGCGTGGTGCCGGACGCAGAGGGCGTCTGGCGTGTGCCCGATGCGCGGCTGGCTCGCAGGCACCGCATGAACATCGGCACCATCGTGAGCGACGCCAGCATGGCGGTGCAGTACCTCGGCGGCGCAAGGATCGGCAGCGTCGAAGAAAGTTTCGTCGCGCGGATGAAGCCGGGCGACTGCTTTCTCTTCGGCGGCCGCCTGCTGGAGCTGGTGCGCATCCACGACATGACGGCCTGGGTGCGGCGCGCCAGTGGCAAGCGCGCGGCGGTGCCGCGCTGGAACGGCGGACGCATGCCGCTGTCGACCACGCTGGCCGATGCGGTGGTGCGGCAGCTCGCGCTCGCGGACGCCGGCCGCTACGACACGCCCGAGCTGCAGTGTGTGCGGCCGCTGCTCGAGATCCAGCAGAAATGGTCGGCGCTGCCGACACCCGAGACGCTGCTGGCCGAGTTGCTGAAGACCCGCGAGGGCTGGCACCTTTTCGTCTATCCCTTCGCCGGGCGGCATGTGCACCTCGGGCTGGCGAACCTTCTGGCGTGGCGCGTGGCGCAGCATCAGCCGCGCACCTTCTCGATCGCGGTCAACGACTACGGCTTCGAGCTGCTGTGCGCGCAAGAGGTCGACTGGCCTGCGCTGCTGCCTCAGGTGCTGGTGCCGGGCGAGGCGCCGCAGTTGCTGCACGAGGTGCTCGCGTCGCTCAATGCGAGCGAGCTGGCGCAGCGGCGCTTTCGCGAGATCGCGCGCGTGTCGGGCCTCATCTTCCAGGGCTACCCCGGCGAAAAGCGCAGCAACAAGCAGCTGCAGGCTTCGTCTTCGCTGTTCTACGAAGTGTTTCGCAAGTACGACCCGGCCAACCGGCTGCTGCTTCAGGCCGAGGAAGAGCTGCTCGCGCAGGAGCTGGAGATCGGCCGCCTGCGTGCCAGTCTGTCACGCATGGCGGCGCAGCGGCTGGTGGTGCAGACGCTCGAACGGCCGACGCCGTTTTCTTTTCCGCTGATGGTCGAGCTGTTCCGCGAGAAGCTGTCGAACGAGAAGGTGGCCGACCGCATCGCGCGGATGGTGGCGCAGCTGGAAGAGGCCGCCGGCGGCGACGTGGCAATCGGCGATGTCGAGCAGGTAAAAGACGGACTGGCGTTCGGCGGCGAGGCTGCGCCCCGGCGTGTGCCGAGGCCGGCGCGGCGCCGGTGAGCCGTGAATATCTGACAAACTCCGACGCGTGTCCCTCGAAGAAGCCATTACCTGCCAAGTCCGCTGGGCCGGCGAAACCCTTCACCTGCTGGCCGATCGCGCGCTCTGGTGGCCTGCGCAGCAGGTGCTGTTCATCGCCGATCTTCACATCGGCAAGGCCGCGACCTACCGCGCGCTCGGGCAACCCGTGCCCGGCGGCACCACGCAGCAGAACCTGGCGCGCCTCGACCGCCTGATCGAAACCCATCGTCCGCTGCAGCTCGTTTTTCTGGGCGACTTCCTGCATGCGGCACAGGCGCGCACGCCGCAGGTGCTCGCGGCGCTCGAAGCCTGGCGCGAGCGTCAGCCGCAGCTAACCTTGACGCTGGTGCGCGGCAACCACGACAGCCGTGCCGGCGACCCGCCGGCATCGCTGGGCATCGCGGTGGTCGACGAGCCGCATCTGATCGGCCCTTTCGCCGCCTGCCACCATCCGCAGGCGCATGCGACGCACTTCGTCCTGGCCGGCCATCTGCATCCGGCCTGCACGCTGCACGGCCGTGGGCGGGACCGCGTGCGCATGCCCTGCTTCGTGCGCGAGGGCGAGCAGGCCATCCTGCCGGCCTTCGGCGAGTTCACCGGCGGCTGGCAGGTGGAGGCCGCACCGGGCCGCCGCTTCTACGGCGTCGGCGGCGACGCGGTCTGGGCGCTGCCGGCGTGAGCGCACCATGAACGAGTCCGAATTCTTTTCCGGCGGCCTCGATTTGCGCGAGCGTGCCGTCGAGCTGCTGACCGCGGTGCCGCCGAACGCCGGTCTCGATGCGGCCGAGGCCCGCATCGTGGTCGATGCGATGCGCCCCGTCCACCTGCTGGCCGATACCCTGCTGTTCGAGCAAGGCGATGCGGTCGACTGCGACTACATGGTGCTGGTGCTCGAAGGCCAGGTCTGCGCGCAAAGCAGCACCGGCATCGCGGGCGAAGAGATGGTGATCTCGCTGATGGGCCCGGGCAGCCTGGTCGGCGAGATGGGCGTGCTCGACCGCGCGCCGCGCGCCGCCAGCTGCACGGCGGTGACCGACGTCAAGCTCGGCGTGCTGTCGCGCGAATCGCTGATGTCGCTGCTCGACGTCCATCCGGGCGTGGCGGCGCGTCTCCTGCTGGGCGTGTCGCGGGCACTGTCGGAGCGGCTGCGCGAAAGCAACCGGCGCCTTCGCACGCTGTCGCAGGTGAGCCGTGCGCTGCGTGCCGAACTGGATGCGGCGCATGCGGTCAACCTGAGGCTGCTGCAAACGCGCAACCTCTGAACAAACCCTAAATCACGACCGGCGCATCCGGCAACTCGTTCCGGTCGACCGCGCCCTCGGCCAGCGGGAAGTGCTGCACCAGCAATGCCGATACTTCTTCGAGTGCATGCGTCAGGCCGTCTTCGAAGCGGCCCGCGCGGAATGCAGCCGCCATGCGCTGGGTCATGGCCGTCCATTCGGCCGGGCTGACCTGCGCATCGATGCCGCGGTCGGCCACGATCTCGATCGCGTGCTCGGCCAGCAGCAGGTAGATCAGCACGCCGTTGTTGTCCGCGGTGTCCCACACGCGCAGCTTGCCGAACATCATGATCGCGCGCTCGCGGGGCGGCGCATCGCGCCACAGGTAGGACGTGGGCAGGCCGGCCTCGACGCAGATTCGCACCTCGCCGCTGTGGCGGCGCTCGCTGGCCGCGACGCGTTGGCCAAGCCGTTCGAGCGCTTCCGGCGGCAGGGCGCGGCGAACGTCGGCCGCATCGATCCAGCGGTGGCGCCACAGGCGGGCAAGTCGGGAAAGAAGCGTGGCCATGTCTACCAGTCTCCCGAAGCGCCGCCGCCGCCGAAATCGCCACCGCCGCCGGAGCCGAAGCCGCCGCCACCGCCACCGCCGCCGAAACCACCACCACCCGAACCGCCGCCCCAGCCGCCGCCGCCGAAGCCACCACCGAGCCCACCGAGCCCGCCCGCGCCGGCACGGCGGCCAGCACCTGCGCCGAAGGCGCTGGAGAGCAGGGTGAAGAGCAAGGCGGCCATGCCGGCCAGCACCGCAACCACGAGGCTTGCGGTCACCACCATCGCCACCGCGCCGGCCGCGCCGCCCAGCGCCACCGGCCCCAGTACCTTGCCGAGCAGTTTTCGTGCGATCGGGCCGCCCACCAGCACGCCGAAGAACAGGAAGATGGCGAGGTCCTGCCAGTCGAATCCGCCATCGCCGCCCTGGCCGTTGCCGAAGTCGCCGCTGCGGTTGTCGACTTCAGGCAGCGCCTCGCCATTGACGCGCGCGATGAGCTGGCTGGCCGCCGCATCCAGCCCGCCGGCGAAATCGTTCTCGCGAAACCGCGGCTTCATCGCGTTGTCGATGATGCGTGCGGCGGCAATGTCGGGCACCGCGCCTTCGAGCGTCTTCGCGACCTCGATGCGCATGCGGCGGTCATCCTTGGCGACCACGACGAGGATGCCGTCGCCGACCTCCTTGCGGCCGATCTTCCATTCGTTGGCGACGCGGTTGGCAAAACTCGCGATGTCTTCGGGCGTGGTGGTTGCCACCATCAGCATCACGATCTGCGAGCCCTTCTGCGTCTCGAAAGCCTGCAGCTTCGATTCGAGCGCCTGGCGCTGCGACGCATCGAGCGTGCCGGTCTGGTCGATCACGCGCGCGTCGAGCGCAGGCACCGGCAGCAGCGCCTGCGCCTGCGCGCCGGCACCGAGCGCAAGCACCATTAAGAGAAGCACGCGAATGCCAGTCGCAACGCCCCAAAGGACGACGACCCATTCGGGGAACACCGCGGAACCGGCTTTGCCGGGCCGCTGGTGTTGCCCCCGGCGAGGGGGTTGGCGAAGCGACACGAAGTGCGCGAAGACTGGGGGTGAGCTACTTCTTCGGCGTGCCGAAATCGACCGCGGGCGGGGTGGAGATCTGCGCCTCGTTCTGCACGCTGAAGGTCTGCTTGGGGTCGTAGCTGAACACCATGGCCGTCAGGTTGGTCGGGAAGCTGCGCGCAAGCACGTTGTACTCCTGCACCGTCTGGATGTAGCGGTTGCGTGCCACGGTGACCCGGTTCTCGGTGCCTTCGAGCGTCACGCGCAGGTCGCGAAAGCCCTGGTTGGCTTTCAGGTTGGGGTACTGCTCGGCCACCACCATCAGCCGCGACAGCGCGCCCGAGAGTTCGCCCTGCGCCTGCTGGAACCGGTTGAAGGCCTGCGGATCGTTCAGCGTCTCCGGCGTGACCTGGATCGACGTCGCCTTGGCGCGTGCCTCGATCACGCGGGTCAGCGTTTCCTGCTCGAAGTTGGCCTCGCCCTTGACGGTAGCCACGATGTTGGGCACCAGATCGGCACGGCGCTGGTACTGGTTGAGCACCTCACTCCAGGCCGACTTGCTGGCCTCGTCCAGGCGCTGGAAGTCGTTGTAGCCGCAGCCCGCGAGCGACAGCGCTGCGAGAACGATCAAAAGCCAGCGTTTCAACATGATGTGGATGCCTCTCGTTTGCGAAGTGGGCAAAGTTAGCATAGATACGATGAAGCTCGATCCACTCCAGGCATTGCAGGCCGCGAACCGCCCGCTGGCGCCTGCCCTCGGTGGCGCTGCGGCCGAGGGCACGCTGCTGATCGCAGGCGCGACCGGCGCGCTGGGCCAGGAACTGGTGCGGCGCCTGGCCGGGCGCCACCGCTTCGCCCACACCCGCGTGCTCGCGTGCGAACCGATCCGCGATGGCCTGCGCGGCGTCGAGACTGTGCTGGCGCCGGCCTCGGCGATTGCGCAGTGGCCGCTGGTGGCAGCCGACACCGCGCTCGTTCTCTTCGAGCCGCCGCGTCTCTATCACGACCGCGAGCGCGCGCTCTGGACGCCGCAGCCGGCGCAACTGCCCGAGCTGGCGCGCTGGCTGCGCGCCTGCGGCGTGCGCACCCTCGCCGTCGTGCAGCCGCACGACCAGGGCCGCCTGCCGGAGGCGCTGAAGCGCGGGCTCGCCAGCCTCGACGAGCAGGCGGTGGTTGCGCTGGGTTTCGAACGCGTGATCCTGGTTCGCGCGGCGCAAAAGCCCAAGGCGGCACGCTTCGCCAACCCGGCCGAGCGGCTGGCCGCATGGATGCTGTCGATCGTTCATTTCATGGTGCCGGCGAGCGAGCAGCCGGTGCGCGCGGCCAAGGTCGCCGAACTCGTCGATGTCGCGTTGCGCGTCGCACCACCGGGCGTGCATGTGGCTGCGCCCGAAGTGGTGTGGCAGGCGGCGCAGGGCGAGTTGCATGCGGTGATCGAACGATGGCTCGCCGTGCCGCGCTAGCGCGAACCGCAACCGCCGACACGCGGGGGATGCAAAATCCGCCACTTCGCCGTACCAACAGCCATGTCCACCAAGACCAAACTCCGCGCCGCAGTCGTCGGCGGCACCGCTGACGATGTCGAGGCGGCTTTCTACGAGGCGCTGCAGCGCGCCGACATCGACGCCCTGATGGCTTGCTGGGCCGACGAAGACGAGGTGTTCTGCGTACATCCCGGCGGCCCGCGGCTGGTGGGCGCCGAGGCGATCCGCACTGCCTTCGAGCACATGTTCGCGAACGGTGCGATCCGTGCCACGGCGGCGCGCGTTCGCAAGATCGAGTCGCTCGCGAGCGCGGTCCATAACGTGCTGGAACGCGTCGAAGTGCTCGCCGCCGAGGGACCGCAACACGCCTTCGTGCTGGCCACCAACGTCTATCACAAGACCGCGCAGGGCTGGCGCATGGTGGCGCACCATGCCAGCCCCGGCAGCGTGCGCGCGCCCGCCGACAGCGACGACGCGCCGCAGACGCTGCACTAGGCCCAGGCGCTAATGCAGTACGTCGCACCGCGTTGGCTGCCCGGCGGCAATCTGCAGACGATCTGGGCTGCGCTCTATGCGCGGCGCCTGCAGAGCCTGCTGCCCGACTACCGCCGCGAACGCTGGTCGACGCCCGATGGCGACTTCATCGACGTCGATTTTCTCGATGCGCCGGGCGCAGGCCCGAAGCCGCTGCTGGTGCTGTTCCATGGCCTGGAGGGCTCGTCGAAGAGCCACTATGCCGAAGCCTTCGCCGCCTGTGCCGCGGCGCGGGGCTGGGACTTTGCGGTGCCGCATTTCCGCGGCTGCAGCGGCGAGCTGAACCTGGCGCCACGTGCCTACCACTCCGGTGATTTCGAGGAAATCGGCTGGATACTCGCCGGCCTGCATGCGCAGCGCGCAGAGGCCGGCCCCATGCTTGTCGCGGGGGTGTCGCTCGGCGGCAATGCGCTCATGCGGTGGGCGCAAGAGGCGGGCGCAGAAGCGTCGAAACTGGTGCGCGCGGTGGCCGCCATTTCCGCGCCGCTCGACCTTGCGGCCGGCGGTGCTGCCATGGGCCGCGGCTTCAACCGCCTGGTCTACACACGCATGTTCCTGTCGACCATGAAGCCCAAGGCGCTGGCCAAGCTGGCGCAGCATCCGGGCTTGTTCGATCGCCAGCGCCTGCTGGCAGCGCAGGATCTGTACGCATTCGACAACGTGTTCACCGCGCCGCTGCACGGCTTTCGCGACACGGACGACTACTGGACGCGGGGCTCGGCCAAGCCGCACCTGAATGCGGTGCGCATCCCCGCGCTGGTGGTGAACGCGACCAACGATCCGTTCGTGCCTGCCGCCAGCCTGCCGCGCCAGGGCGACGTCGGCAGCCACGTCACCCTCTGGCAGCCGGCGCACGGGGGGCACGTCGGCTTTCCGCTCGGGCTGCCGCCGGGCCATTTGCGCGGCATGCCCGAGCGGGTCGGCGACTGGCTGGCGCAACATCTCTAGCGCTGCCTTGCAGCGCGAGCAAAATAGCGCGATGGACGACATCGTCAGACAAGCGCTTGCCAAGTGGCCCAACGTGCCGCACTGCTACGGCTGGCTCGGCCTCGATGCGCGAGGCAACTGGTACATGCGCGACGACCGGACCCAGGCCATGGGCCCGTTCACGGCTGCCAAGGGCTCGCTGCTGCGGCACGAGAAGCTGGTCGACTTCATCCAGCGCAACTACGAGCATGACGAACAAGGCCAGTGGTTCTTTCAGAATGGGCCGCAGCGCGTGTACGTCGAGCTCGAGGCGGCGCCCTGGGTCTGGCGCATCGGCGAGGATTTGTCGGTCCGCTCGCACACCGGCCAGGCGGTCGAGCCATCGGCCTGTCTGCTCGACGAGGAAGGCAAGCTTTACCTTGCGGCGCCGATCGGGCTCGGCCTGGTCCACACGCAGGATGTCGGGCTTGCTGCCGAGGCGGTGGAACAGGGCCGCTGGACGCCGGAAGATGTGCGCGCGGCCGACCTGCCGGCGCGCTTCGGCCATGTCATGAGCCCGGCCGCGGGCCAGCCAGTCCAGGCGCCGGACGCCTGAAGCCCCAGGCGGCCAAAAAAAAGAGCCCGCAGGGGGCTCTTCTTCTTGAGTGGCCGCGCTTACTTGGCCGGCTCGGCTGCGGCTGCGGGTGCGGCGGCCGCGGCGGGTGCCGCTGTTGCAGCTGCAGGTGCTGCTGCGGCGGTCGCTGCCGGTGCTGCGGCATCGGCAGGCGCGGCACCTTCAGCCGCAGCCCCAGCCGCCGCGGGCCGTTCGGGCACCGGGAACTTGGCGCCGCCGGTGTTGGCGAGGTAGACCACCGCACGGCCGATCTCGACGTCTTCGAAGTCGCCACCGCCCTGCGCCGGCATGGCACCCTTGCCCTTGAGCGCATGCTCGAGCAGCGTCGCATAGCCCTGGCCGATGCGCGGGGCCCAGGCTGTGGCGTCGTTCAGGTGCGGCGCACCCGGAATGCCCGGCACGCCGTGGCAGGCCACGCACTGCGCCTTGAACACGGCCTCGCCGGCAGCGAGCGGGCGATTGGCATCGCGGATCTCGATGCTGCCGACCTTCGCGAGGCGATCTGCGAGCTCGCGATCCCGCGCTTCCTGCGACACGCCGTAGAGCGCCATGCCCGCGCCCTCGGCCTCGCCCGAAGGCTTGGTGCCGGACACCACGTACGCAACGAGGCCTGCAATGATCAGGATCGGCACGATGAACGAGAAAAATACCGCCAGGAGCAGCTGTTTCGGGTTCTTGATCGGGCCGGTGTGGGCGTCTTGTGTGGCCTGGTAGTGCGGGTCGTCGCTCATGGCGTCCTCAGTATCGGGGGCTCTTCGGGGGGCGGTTCAAATCAACCGGCGATTATAGAGACGCGGGCAGCGCCGCCGGCCCGCGCGTCAGCGGGTGCTCCAGCCGCCGCCGAGCGCCTTGTAGAGCAATACCTGGTTCTGCAGCTCCAGCAGCCGGACCTGCACCGCTGCCTGCTGCGTGCCGTAGAGCGAGCGCTGCGCATCGAGCAGGTCGAGCGCGCTCGCGATGCCGTTGCGATAGCGCAGGTCCGACAGCCGGAACCGGACCGCTTCGGCTTCCGACTGGGCGCGCAGCGCACGCAGTTGCTCGCCCAGGGTGGCGCGGCCGGCCAGCGCGTCGGCGACCTCGCGGAACGCCGTCTGGATCGACTTCTCGTACTGCGCCACCGCTACGCCGCGCCCTGCGCGGGCCAGGTCCAGCCCGGCCTGGTTGCGCCCGGCATCGAAGATCGGCAGCGTGATCTGCGGCGCGAAGGACCAGGCCTTGGAGCCGCTTGCGAACAGCCCGGAGAACTCGTTGCTGGCGGTGCCGATCGAGGAGGTGAGCGACACGCGCGGAAAGAAAGCCGCGCGCGCTGCGCCGATGTCGGCATTGGCCGCCATCAGCTGCTGCTCGGCGGCGCGGATGTCGGGCCGTTCGCCCAGCAGGTCCGACGGCAGGCCGGCAGGCAGGTCGGGCATCGGCGCGATGGCGTTCAGCCCGCGCGCGCCGCCTTCCGTGGCCTCGGCCGGAACCGGTGCGCCGATCAGCAGCGCGAGCGCGTTCTCGTCCTGCATGCGCAGGCGCTGCTGCTGCGCGTAGGACGCACGAGCGGTTTCGGCCAGCGACTCGGCCAGGCGCGAGTCGATCTCCGAAGCCACGCCTGCTTCGAAGCGCATGCGGGTCAATTTGAGCGATTCATCGCGGGTGACCAGCGTCTGGCGGGTGATCTCGAGCAGCTCGTCGTCGGCCAGGAGCGTGAGCCAGCCGTTCGCGACGGCGGCCATCAGGCTGATCTGCGCGGCCTTGCGCGACTCTTCGGTGGCGAGAAACTGCGCCAGCGCCGATTCCTTCAGGCTCGCGACGCGGCCGAAGAAATCGATCTCCCATGCCGTCACACCGAGGCCGACGCTGTAGCTTTCGCTCACGCCCGTGCCGAGCAGTGACGGCCGTTGCCGCGTGCCGCCGGCGCTCACGCCGAGCACCGGGAACTGCGCCGAACGCTCGATCTGGAACTGGGCGCGGGCCTGCTCGATGTTGAGCACCGCCACGCGCAGGTCGCGGTTGTTCGCGATGGCGGTGTCGATCAGCTTCGCCAACCGCGCGTCGGTGAAGAAATCCTGCCAGGCGAGGGTGGAGGCCGGCGCCGGCGCGCTGCTCGCCGGCTGGGCGCCGGGGTAGACGGCCGGCACCGGCGCAGCCGGGCGCTCATAGGTCGGGATCATCGAGCAGCCGGCCAGCATCAGTGCGACGACGCCTGCCATCGCGGTGGATACGAACTTCTTGTTATTCATGTGTTTCCTCAATTCCGGCTGCCTCTGCGTGGCGCTTGTCTGCAGCGCGCTGGCGTGCGCTGCCCTTGAAGAAGCTGCGCACGACAACGAAGAACACGGGCACGAAGAACACGGCGAGCGCGGTGCCGGTCACCATGCCGCCCAGCACGCCGGTGCCAATGGCGCGCTGGCTGGCCGAGCCAGCACCCGAGGCCAGCACCAGCGGCAGCACACCGAGGCCGAAGGCCAGCGAGGTCATCACGATCGGGCGGAACCGCAGGTGGGCGGCCGCCAGCGCAGACTCGACGACGCCCTTGCCCTGCGCCTGCAGATCCTTGGCGAACTCGATGATCAGGATCGCGTTCTTCGCCGACAGGCCGATGATGGTGATCAGGCCGACCTGGAAGTACACGTCGTTTGAATAGGCGCGCAGCAGCGTCGCCAGCAGCACGCCCAGCACGCCCAGCGGCACCACCAGGATCACCGCCAGCGGAATGGTCCAGCTCTCGTACAGCGCGGCCAGGCAAAGAAACACCGCCAGGATCGCGAAGCCGTAGAGGATGATGGCCTGCGAGCCGGCGAGCTTTTCTTCGCGCGACTGGCCGGTCCATTCGTAGCCGAAGCCTTGCGGCAGCTGCGAGGCGAGCTTTTCCATCTCGCTCATCGCCGCACCGGTGCTGTAGCCCGGCGCCGCGCTGCCGCTGATGCGGATCGCGGGGTAGCCGTTGTAGCGCACCGTCTGCATCGCGCCCGTGACCCAGCGCGTGGTCGCAAAGGCCGACAGCGGCACCGGCTCGCCGCGCGCGTTGCTGGCGTTGAGCCGCAGCAGGTCGTCGGGCTGCATCCGCGCCGGCGCGTCGGCCTGCACCACCACCCGTTGCAGCCGTCCCTGGTTCGGAAAGTCGTTGATGTAGCTCGAGCCGAGCGCGGTCGACAACGTGGTGTTGATCGCGTCGAAGCCGACGCCCAGCGCATTCGCCTTGTCGCGGTCGATGTCGATCTGCAACTGGGGCGCGTCTTCCAGGCCGTCGGGCCGCACCTGCGTGAGCACGGCACTCTTCGAGGCCATGCCGAGCAGCTGGTTGCGCGCATTGACGAGCGCGTCGTGTCCCAGGCCGGCGCGGTCCTGCAGCCGGAAGCTGAAGCCGCTCGCATTGCCCAGCTCGGGAATCGGCGGCGGGCTGAGCGGATAGATGAAGGCATCGCGGATGCTGCCGAGCGCACCGAACGCGCGGCCGGCGAGCGCTTCGGCAGACTGCCCCGGCTCGCCGCGCTCGTCCCAGTCCTTGAGCGTCACGAAGGCGAGGCCCGCGTTCTGGCCCTGGCCGGAGAAGCTGAAGCCCATCACCCCCACCATGCTCTGCACTTCGGGCTGCTTCAGGATGAACGCTTCCACCTGCTGCATCACCGACAGCGTGCGTTCCTGCGTCGCCCCGGGCGGCAGTTGAACGTTGACCAGCATCGT
>JANOCL010000113.1:0-29537 GCA_031412135.1 Variovorax sp.
GAAGCCGACCTGTGCGCGCACCTTGCGGATGTCGCCATGAATGCGTCCGCCGCGCTGCACGCAGCGGCCGTCGATCTCGATCAGCGAGTCGCTCGCGCCGTCCGCCGCCACCAGCCCCGCCACATGGCGCAACAGCGTCGACTTGCCGGAGCCCGAAGCGCCGATCAGCGCCACCATTTCGCCGCGCTGCACGGTGAGGTTGATGTCGCGCAAGGCATGGCGGCCGTTGCCGAAATGCTTGTTGAGCTGGTGGATGCGCAATGCGGTCTGCATGGTGGTCGACTCCAAGTCGTCTAGACAACCATGAGTGTGCAGAGCGGCTGTGACATCGCTTTGACGGTTTGGCGACGTGGGCGTGTCAGCCGCAGCGATCTGCGCCGGCACTGGAGCAGCGCTGCACAGGAAGGCTGCGGCGCGCGGCGCTGTACCGTTGCGAACCGGAGGCCGTAGCTCGCGCCGGTCTGCTTATCAGGTGAGGCGCTTCGCGACTTCCTTGCGCACAGCCTCGTTCGTCGCCATCTCGTTGGCGACTTCCAACGCTCGGATAAGCCACTGATCGAACGGGATCGCGGGGAGCGTCTCCATTGGCTTGTCGGTAGCAGCCTTCCGGGATTCTTGCGTCGGCATGATGTCGCTCGAGTTCTGTGCGTCGTCGGGTGATGGGCTCATGAGTGTCCTTCGTGGGTCGGTGACTCGGATGTTGCCATCCCCGCAACCAGGGGCGCGGAGCAGGTCACCGCTTGCATAATGAAACCGCTCGGGTTGTGTCGAGGAACCCGGTTTTTCTAAGGAGGCGCGATGAGCCAAGCCGTCAAGATTTCCGACACCGAAATGAAGGCGCTGCGCGAGGCAGCCGCGATGAACAGCCGGTCGATTTCCGGCCAGGCGGAACACTGGATGCGGATCGGCCGCGCGTTCGAGCGCAGCCCGGAGTTCGGTTACTCGAAGATCGAGCGCGCGCTCAAGGGCCTGGAACCGCTCGCGCTCGATGCGCTGACCGAAACCGAACAAGAGGCTTTCTTCGACGCGCTCGGCGCGTCGACGGACGTTCCGACCGCCGCTGAAAACGCGTTCTGGGCCGATCGCGAGCAGCGCGGCCTGGGCGTCGGCTTGGACGAAAACGACAAGTTGGTTTACGCCTCCGTCAAAAAAAGCCAGTGAGTCGGCTCTCGTCTTGGAGTGATCCCTCGCCGGCATGGGCGCGCGAGCTTTACGCCGCAGCCCTGGAGCGGTATCAGAGTCGCTAGATAACCCGCCGCCCTTCGCGCCACACCCCGCGAACCACTGCGTGCCGCGTCCCGCAGGGCAACTCGACCATCCGCACCTGAATCAGATCGGCCCGCAGTCCCGGCTCGATCGCACCGCGGTCGCGCAGGCCGGCTGCGTGCGCGGGCGTGCGGGTGACGGTGGCCACCGCATTCGGCAGCGTGAGGATGCCGTCGTCCACCAGCCGCATCGCCGCACCGAGCAGGCTGCTCGGCACGTAGTCGGACGAGAGGATGTCCAGCAGGCCGTGGCGCGCCAGTTCGGCCGCCGCCACATTGCCCGAATGGGAGCCGCCGCGCATCACGTTCGGACCGCCCATCACGGTCGCCAGCCCGCAGGCATGCGCAGCGCGTGCGGCCGCCAGCGTGGTCGGGAATTCCGACATGCTCGCGCCCTCCGCATGGGCCTGCGCCACATGCGCGACGGTGGTGTCGTCGTGACTCGCCAGCGCGATGCCGTGCGTGGCCGCGTAGTCCACGAAATGGCGCCGGTGCGGCTCGGCATATTCGGCCTGCAGCAGCGCCGCATGCGCGACCTGGCGCTCGAACTTCTCGGCGCTCCAGCCCTTCTTGCCGGTGTAGTAGGTGCGGGCGATAGCGATGTCTTCCCACTGGCGCTGGCCGGGCGTGTGGTCCATCAGCGAGATGAGCGACAGGCGCGGATGGCCCTTGAACGGCTCGAACAGCTCGATGGTGTTGGGGGCAGGCAGTTCGCAGCGCACATGCAGGTGGTGGTCGGCCCGCAGCAGGTCCTGCGCGGTGCAGGCGTCGAGCGTGGCCAGGGTCTTGTCCCAGGTGCTTCCGCGCAGGCTGTCGGTGTCGGCCTCGCCGACGCCCAGCGCATCGAAGACGGTGGTGATGCCGGCCGCCGCCACCTCGGCATCGTGCGCCAGCAGGGCGGGCAGTTCGCCCCACTGCACCTTGGGCCGCGGCATCAGGTGGCGCTCGAAGTTGTCGGTGTGCACTTCGACCAGGCCCGGCAGCAGGTAGTCGCCTTCGAGGTCGACGGTGCCGGCGGCGGTGGCGCCGCCGTTCATCGACTTGATGCGGCCCGCCGCGATGGACACGCTGCCGTGCACCATCTCCCCGGACAGCACGATGCGGGCGTTGTGGAAAACAGCGGCGTTCATGCAAGGCTCCTGAAGTCGGCCACATTGACGCGGCGCGTGGCAACCGCCGCACCCACTTCGGCGTCGTGGAAGATGCCGACGATCGCCGCGCCGCGCGCGGTGGCCTCGCGGATCAGCTCGACCACGATAGTGCTGTTGGCCGCATCGAGCGACGCGGTCGGCTCGTCGAGCAGCAGCAGCGGCTTGGGCTTGATCATGTTGCGCGCGATGTTGATGCGCTGCTGCTCGCCGCCCGAGAAGGTGGCCGGCGGCAGGTGCCACAGGCGCTCGGGAATGCGCAGCCGCGCAAGCCAGGCCCGTGCCTGTTCGCGCGCCGCCTCGATGCCCGCCGCATCGCCGCCGGCATCTTCGGCCAGCGGCTCGGCCACCACGTCGAGCGCCGGCACGCGCGGTATGGCACGCAGGAACTGGCTCACGTAGCCGATGGTGTCGCGGCGCAGCCGCACCAGCGCACGCGGATCGGCTTCGGTCACCTCGACCGCCGGCCCCTCGGCGGGCCGCACCCTGATGCTGCCTGCGCTAGCGCGGTAGTTGGCGTAGATCAGCTTGAGCAGCGTGCTCTTGCCGAGGCCGGAGGCACCGTCGAGCACCACGCATTCGCCGGCCGAGACGCTGAGGTCGACGCTGTCGAACACCGACAGCGCGAGCCGGTTCTGGTGATGCAGGACGAAGCGCTTGGCCACGCCGTCGAGTTGCAAAAGAGGCGGGTTGTTCGTCATGGCTGCAGTACCGAAGAAACGAGGAGCTGGGTGTAGGGATGCTGCGGGTCGTCGAGCACCTGGTCGGTGAGGCCGGACTCCACCACCCGGCCCTTCTGCATCACGATCATTCGGTGCGCGAGCAGGCGGGCCACGGCCAGGTCGTGCGTGACCACGATGGCGGCCAGCTGCATCTGACGGGTGAGCTGGCGCAGCAGGTCGAGCAGGCGCGCCTGCACCGACACGTCGAGGCCCGAGGTCGGCTCGTCCATGAACATGAGGCGCGGCCGGGTTACCAGGTTGCGCGCGATCTGCAGCCGCTGGCGCATGCCGCCCGAGAAGGTGCGCGGCGCATCGTCGATGCGCGCCGGATCGATCTCGACCCGCTGCAGCCACTCGCATGCGGTGGCGCGCAGCCGGCCGTAGTGCCGGTCGCCCAGGCCCATGAGCCGCTCGCCGACATTGGCCCCGGCCGACACGTCCATGCGCAGGCCGTCGCTGGCGTTCTGGTGCACGAAGCCCCAGTCGGTGCGGGCGAGCAGGCGCTGCTCGGCCTCGCTCATGCCGAACACGTCCTTGAGTTCGCCCGCGCGATCGAGGAACTGCACGCTGCCGGCATCGGGCCGGTTGCGCGCGGCCACCGCATCGAGCAGGGTGGACTTGCCGGAACCCGATTCGCCGACGATCGCGAGCACCTCGCCGGGCCAGAGGTCGAAGGATGCATCGTGCAGCGCCACCTGGCTGCCGTAGCGCTTGGCGATGCCGCGCACGCGCAGCAATGGTGCGGTGTTCATGCAGCCTCCTCCAGCACCGCCGCCGGCATCACCTGCCGGGCCTGCCGCGACTGGCAGTAGTCCGAGTCGGAGCACACATGCATGCGCGCGCCGCGGTCGTCGGTGATGACCTCGTCGAGAAAGCTGTCTCGCGCGCCGCACAGCGCGCAGGCCGCGTCCCAGCGCTGCACCTCGAAGGGATGGTCCTCGAAGCCGAGGCTTTCGACCGGCGTGTACGGCGGCACGGCATAGATGCGCTTCTCGCGGCCGGCGCCGAAGAGCTGCAGGGCGGGATTCATGTGCATCTTGGGGTTGTCGAACTTCGGTATCGGCGACGGCGACATCACGTAGCGGTCGTTCACCAGCACCGGGTAGTCGTAGGTGGTGGCGATGTGGCCGTAGCGCGCGATGTCCTCGTACAGCTTGACGTGCATGAGCCCGTACTCGGCCAGGCCGTGCAGGGTGCGGGTGGCGGCTTCGCGCGGCTCGAGGCGCTGCATCGGTTCGGGCACGGGCACCTGGTAGACCAGCACCTGGCCTTCGGCGAGCGGCGCCTCGGGAATGCGGTGGCGCGTCTGGATCAGCGTGGCACCTGCGTGCGGGTGGTGGTCGCGACGCCGGTGGTGCGCTCGAAGAAGCGCCGGATGTTGACCGCGTTGACCGTGTCGTCCGAGCCCTGGTCGATGACCTTGAGCACATCGTCCGGGCCGATCACCGATGCGGTCACCTGGATGCCGCCGGTGCCCCAGCCGTAGGGCAGCGGCATCTCGCGCGAGCCGAACGGCACCTGGTAGCCGGGTATCGCCACCGCCTTCAGGATGGCGCGGCGGATCATGCGCTTGGTGCGCTCGTCGAGATAGGCGAAGTTGAAGTTCCGGTCGTTCATTCGTCGTCTTTCGGGGTTGCGCAGCGCATCCTGCGCACCAGTTCCAGTTCGGACTGGAAGTCCACGTAGTGCGGCAGCTTCAGGCGCGACACGAAGCCCGATGCCTCGAGGCTGTCGCTGTGCGAGAGCACGAACTCCTGCATCTGCGCCGGCGACTCCACCGGCTCGCCCAGTTCGGTCGCGCGCAGCGCGCGGTCGACCAGGCTCATCGCCATCGCCTTGCGTTCGCTGTGGCCGAAGGCGAGGCCATAGCCGCGCGTGAACTGCGGCGGCTCGGTCTTGCTGCCGGCGAACTGGTTGACCATCTCGCATTCGGTGATCTCCATGTCGCCGATCGAGATGGCGAAGCCCAGCTCTTCGGGCTCCAGCTCGAGCGCGACGCTGCCGAAGCGGATTTCGCCGACGAACGGATGGCTGTGCGAGTAGCCGCGCTGGGTCGAGTACGCCATCGCAAGCAGGAAGCCTTCGTCGCCGCGCGCCAGGTTCTGCAGCCGGGTGGCGCGGTCGGCCGGAAAGCGCAACGGCTCGCGCGTGAGGTCGCGCGGTGCGGGGTCGCCGGGCGGCACCGGATGCGTCTCGATGAGCCGCTCGTGGTTGAGCAGGTCCACCACGCGCGGCGTCGCGGCGGGCGCATCCGGTTGCGCGCCGGCAGTCTTGGGCGCCGGCGCGTCCGGCTGCGATTCGGCCAGCAGTGCGAAGTCGAGCAGGCGCTGCGTGTAGTCGTAGGTCGGGCCGAGCACCTGTCCGCCGGGCAGGTCCTTGAAGGTGGCCGAGATGCGCCGGTCGAGCGCCATGCGCGCGGTGTCCAGCGGCAGGCTCGCGCCCAGGCGCGGCAGCGTGGCCCGGTAGGCGCGCAACAGGAAGATGGCTTCGACCAGGTCGCCCGCGGCCTGCTTGATGGCCAGCGCCGCGAGTTCGGCGTCGTATACCGAGCCTTCGGTCATGACGCGGTCGACCGCCAGCTTGAGCTGCTCGCGGATCTGGTCGACCGACAGTTCCGGCGTCGCAGCGTCGCCGCGGCGCTGCTGCGCGAGCAGCCGGTGGCTGTGGAGGATGGCGGCTTCCCCGCCCTTGACGGCAACGTACATCAGTCGCTCCCCCCCAGGCTTGCTCGCTTCGCGTAGCCTCCTTCCCCCTGCCAGGGGCCCTGCCTGCGGTCCGGCGAAGCCGGTTCCGCGGCCGCTCCCGCACAGAAACCGTCGACAAGCCCGGTTTCGATCGAGGTTGTTCGCGGCAGGCCGACGATGCGGCGCGGCGCGGCCAGGAACAGGTCGATGCCGCGCGGAAACGCCGCATGGTTGGCGGCGCGCTGCGCGAGCAGGCTGTCGACCATGTGCGGTGCGAGGCCGTCGACGCGCAGCCGGGTGCGGGTCTGGATGCCGGGGCCGCGCAGGGTCCAGGCGCCGGCGTCCCCGCTGTCGACGAAGCCGGGCACGTCGAGCACGCAGGTGGCCGCGCGGTCCGGGTCGTTGTCGGTGCCTTGCGGAAAGTGCTGCAGCGCCGGCAGTTCGTCGCCCATCGCAATCCATGCGAACTGCGCCTCGGCCGGTTCGTCGACCAGCACACAGCCGGTGTGGAAGCGCAGCCAGGCCGCCGCATCGCTGGCCGCCAGCGAGGGCGACAGCCAGAGCCTGCAGTCGGCATCGAGCAGCGCCAGCAGCAGCGCGGCCGATGCCGCATGGCCGTGCGATGGCACCTCGGCATCGTGCGACACATCGACGATGCGCCCGGGATGCGACAGGGCCTGCAGCGCGGCACGAAACACCGCCTGGCTGCCGCGCGCCAGGTCGGAGAAGCCGGCACCGACCGTGGACAGATCGCCAGTGTTCATTCGCCGTCGTCCTCGTCGCTGCCGGCACTGCCGGACTCGCGCGCGACGGTGAAGAACTCCACCTTGCTGCCCTGCGCACGCGCATGGCGCTCCGAACTTTCGCGTTCGAGATGGCGGCGCACCGGCGCCAGCAGGCGCTCGTGGAGCGCGTCCTGCTGCGCCGGGTCCTGCAGCAACGCATCGGCCACGGCCGCCAGTTGCGCCTGCCGGTGCGAGCGGCCCAGCACATAGGCGACGCCGACCGCCGCGCCCTCGTGCGCCACGCCCCCAAGGCGCAGCGCGCAGCGGGTGACCGTGACCTCGCCCAGGTTGAAGCGCTCGCCGGTGCCGCCCGCGCGGCCCTGAACCATCACGAGCCCGGTCTCGGGCGCGCGCAGCCACTGCGGCGCGCTTTCGGCATGGGCGCCGAGCGCCGGCTCCAGCAGGGCCACCGGTGCTCGCGCCAGCAGCGCCATCCATTGCGCGCGGGCCGGCGGCCGGTTCGCGGGATGGCTGTCAAAGGCATGAAACATGAAGCTGATATCCTGAAAGTTGTATAGACAATTTGAACAACTGGCGCGAGCTTACGGCCGACGCATGTAGCTTTCATGACAACCATCGCTTCTCCGCTCGATCAGCTTTCTCCGCGCGCCCCGCGCGACAGCTTCTGGACCCGCATCGCCGCCGAACTGGCCGAGTCGATCGCCCGCGGCATCTATCCGCCCGGCGAGCGCCTGCCGTCCGAACATGCGCTGGCGGCGCAGTTCGGCGTCAACCGCCACACCATCCGCCGCTCGCTCGCGAGCCTCTGCAGCCAGGGACTGTTGCGCGCGACGCAGGGCAGCGGCACCTACGTCGAGGAATTCGCCGTCGACCTGGTACTGGCCCGGCGCACGCGCCACCGCCAGAACATGGCATCGGCCGGCCTGCGCGGCGCCTTGCGGGTGGTCGATGCGGCGAACGTGCGTGCCACTGCCGACCAGGCGCGCGCACTGCAAGTGCCGGCACGCAGCATGCTGCTTCGCCTGCATGTGCTCGGCGAGGCGGAGGCGCAGCCGCTGCATTTCAGCGAGCGCTTCTTTCCGCTGCCGCGCATGGCCGGGCTCGATGCCGTGGTGCGCGAGACCGGCTCGATCACCGCCGCCTTCGCGGCGCATGGCGTGGCCGACTACACCCGGCACGAGAGCCGCATCACGGCGCAGATGCCCGAGCCGGCGGTCGCCGCGCATCTGCGGCAGGCGGCAAGCCGGCCGGTGCTGTTCGTCGAGAGCGTCAACATCGACACCGCCGCGGTGCCGATCGAGTACGCGCGAACCTGGTTCGCGGGCGATCGCGTCACGCTCACGGTGGCGCACGATGAGTGATGCAGCCCACCGGCATGCGATCTATTTCGCGCCCCGTGTCGACAGCCCGTGGTTGCAGGCCGGCAGCGAATGGCTCGGGCGCTGTGCCGCGCACGGCCGTGCGCTGCCGCAGCCGCCGATCGCCGGCGTGCCTGCGCCGGTGCAGGAGCGACTGACAAGCGCGCCCCGGCGCTACGGCTTTCACGCCACGCTCAAGGCGCCCTTCGCGCTGGCACCTTCGGCCAGCATGCGGTCGCTGCACGCCGCGCTGCGCGACATCTGCAGCACGCATGCGGCCTTCGAGTTGCCGCGGCTCAAGGTGGCCCCGGTCGACAACTTCCTGGCCCTGGTGCCCGACGGCGACAGCAGCGCCATCGACGCGCTCGCCGCCGCCTGCGTCAAGCGCCTGCAGCCGCTGGCGGCGGCGCTTTCCGAAGCCGAACTCGAACGGCGGCGCAAGGCCGGGCTCACGCAGGAAGAAGACGCGCTGCTGCTGCGCTGGGGCTATCCGTTCGTGCTGGAGCGCTTTCGCTTCCACATGTCGCTCACCGGTGCGCTCGACGATGCGCCGGCCGAGACGGTCGATGCGCTCAGGCAGGCCGCCGAAACCCGGTTCGGCGCGTTGCCCGCCATGCGCTTCGATGCGCTGTCGCTCTTTGCCGAGCCGCAGCCCGGCGCCGACTTCATGCAGGTCGAGCAGGTGGACCTGCGCGCATGAAGAAGCAAGAAGGCCGGGTGATCTACCTGATGGGCCCCTCGGGTGCGGGCAAGGACAGCCTGCTCGACTGGCTGATGAACCATCTGCCGCCGGAGCTTCCGATGCGCCTGGCGCGCCGCACCATCACCCGGCCTTCGACGGCAGGTGGCGAGCAGCACTGCGGCGTCGACGCGGCTGCGTTCGAGCGGCTGCGCGCGGCCGACCGGTTTGCGCTCGACTGGCAGGCGAACGGCCTGCGCTACGGCGTTGCGCATGCCGAGCTGGCGCCGGTCGAAGCCGGCGCATGGGTCGTCGTGAACGGCTCGCGCGCCTATCTTGCGCAGGCGCTCGCCAGGTTTCCGCGGCTCACGCCAGTGCATGTGACCGCGAGCGTCGATACCCTGCGTCGGCGCTTGCTGGCACGCGGGCGCGAGACGGCGCAAGACGTCGAGGCCCGCGTGCAGCGCGCGGTCGCTTTCCAGCCGCCCACGGATGCGATCCGCATCGACAACGACGGCACGCTGGCCGAAGCCGGCGCGCACCTGCTGCGCGCCCTGGCGCAGCTTGCCGGTCGATCGCCGCTGGAGCCCAGGCTCAGCGGTAGCCCGCCTCGTTCGGGTTGTGAATGATCCAGATCAGGTAGCCGCTGCCGAAGTCGCCCATGCCGCCGCCGGCGAAGATAAGGCGGCCCTGGCCCTTGTAGGTCATCTCGAAGCGATGCCGGTCGGCGCCGAAATAGAACGGAATCCAGGCCTTGCCGGTGATGTAGGCGCCCTGGTCGGTGGGCGGGCCCGCGATGTCGGTCACCTGCCGCACCGGCATGCCGATCTGCAGCTTCGCGAACTTGCTGTTCGCGGCGGGATTGCCGGTGATCTCGCCCTCGTAGTCGTTGAGTCCCTTCACCGTGCGGCCGCTGCCGGCCTCGACCTTGGACGAATCGACGACGTTGCCCCGTGCATCCATGCCGGCCTTCGCGCTGCCGCCCGAGGCGGCGGGTGCCGCCGGCTGGGGCGCAGGCGTGGCCGCCGCGACAGGCCTGGCCGGTTCGGCAGCCACCGCAGTGGCGCAGCGGTCGAGGTCGACGATCTTCTGCTTGCCGTTGGCGACGAAGCGGTAGTCGCTGACCTGGGTCGTGACCTCGCCGCCTGCGAAGCCGCCGGCTGCCGACCTGCAGCGGAAGTACGTCAGGTCGGAATCCGCCACGGCGTACAGGCCGGCGGGCGCATTGCGGCCTTGCGCCCTGGCGAGGTTCAGCGTCACCGTCTTGCCGACCAGCTCCTGCTTGATGCGCCTGTCGGTGCCGGTGCCGATCAGTCCGTTCAGCTCTGCATAGCCCATGCCTTCGGGTGCCCGGGGAGCAGGCGCAACGGCCGGTGCAGCCGGTGCTGCGGCCGCGACCGGTGCGGGCGCAGGCGTCGGGTCTGCACTCTTGAAAGGCGAGCGCAGCTGCGTCGAGCAGCCGGTGATCGCTATGGCAATTGCGGCGATCGCGGCCGCCGCGGCGAAATTGAAAAAACGGGTTCTCAGAATCACTTTCGGAACTCCTGGTTGTTGTCGGTTCGCGCATTGCGTCGCAGCGGCATTCTGTCCGAGTTCGCTGACAAGTCCCATTGGCCGTTTGGCCGGGGAAGGAACTAAGGCGAAGGCAGAATGCGAAAACTGACGCTCCAGCGGTTTTTACCCGACACCTTCATTGCACAAGCCATGTTGAACGAGACAGAAATCCAGCGCGTTTTTCGGTCGGTGCCAGGGTCTTTCCTCGTACTCAAGCCGGATGCCGGGTTCACCATCGTCGGCGCCAGCGCCGACTACCTGCGCGCCACCTACACGGACGAGTCGATCTACGGCCGCGCGCTGTTCGAAGTCTTCCCGCAAAACGCCGTGCAGCCGGATGCCGACGGCGTGCAGAATCTGCGCGCCTCGCTGCAACGCGTGCTGGCCACCGGCGACACGCACGCCATGGCCACGCAGCGCTACGACGTGCAGCTGCCGGCTGCGGCGGGTGGCGGTTTCGAAGAGCGCTACTGGACGCCAGTCAACGCGCCGGTACTCGCCGACGACGGGACGGTCGAGTACATCGTCCATCGTGTCGACGAAGCCACCGCCAAGGCCAACCGCAACGCCGTCGACATCCTCGAAAGCATCACCGAAGGCTTCTTCACTCTCGACCGGCAATGGCGCTTCGACTACGTGAACCGCGAAGCGCAACGCATACTCGACCGAGAACTTGGCGACCTATCGGGCAAGGTGCTGTGGGAGGTCTATCCCGGCCTCGAGGGAACCGAGTTCGAGCGCGGCTACCGCCGCACCATGTACGAGCGCGAGAAGACGTCCTTCACCGCGTTCTACCCGGCGCAGGACCGCTGGTACGAAGTCACCACCTTCCCCGCGCCCGAGGGCATGTCGGTGTACTTCCGCAACGTGACCGAACAGAAGAAGCTGCAGGCCGAGCGCGAGCGGCTGGTGGCCGAGTCCGAACGCCAGCAGCGCATCTACGAGACCGCGCTCAACAGCACGCCCGACTTCGTCTACGTGTTCGACACCGCGCATCGCGCGATCTATGCCAACGATGCACTGCTGAAGACCTGGGGTGTCGACGACGTGCTCGGCAAGCGCTGGACCGACCTCGGCTACGAGCAGTGGCATGCCGACCTGCACGATGCCGAGATCGAGAAGGTGATCGCCACCCGCGCGCCGATCCGCGGCGAGATCCCGTTCACCGGAACCAACGGCACGCGGGTGTACGACTACATCTTTGCGCCGGTGCTGAGTGCGCAGGGCGAGTTGGTCGCGGTGGCTGGCACCACGCGCGACATCACCGAGCGGCAGGCGGCCGAGCAGGCCATGCGCGACCAGGCCGAGCGGCTGGCGCAGGCCGACCTGGCCAAGGACGAGTTCCTGGCGACGCTCTCGCATGAGCTGCGCAACCCGCTGGCGCCGCTGCGCACCGCGATCGAGTTGCTGCGCAGGGTCGGCACCGCCGACGAAAGGTCGACCCGGCTGCACGCGATGATGGACCGGCAGATCACCCACCTGGTGCGGCTGGTGGACGACCTGCTGGAGATGTCGCGCATCAGCCGCGGAACGTTGTCCCTGCGCCGCGAGCGGGTGGCGCTTGCCACCGTGGTCGGCAATGCGCTGGAAACGAGCGACCCCCTCATCAAGGCGGCAGGCCACGCGCTGGAAGTGGAACTGCCTGACGAGCCGATGTGGCTCGAAGGCGATCCGGTGCGGCTGGCGCAGATCGTCGCCAACCTGCTGAACAACGCGGCCAAGTACACCGAGGACGACGGCCGCATCGTCGTGCGGGCCTGGCGCGAGGGCGGCGATGCAGCGATCAGCGTGGCCGACAGCGGCATCGGCATCGAGCCCGCCATGCTGCCGCGGCTGTTCGAGATGTTCAGCCGCGGCAACCGGGACAGCGGCCGCAACCAGGGCGGGCTGGGCATCGGCCTGGCGCTCTCGCGGCGGCTGGCCCAGATGCACGACGGAACGCTCGACGCGCGCAGCGAGGGCCCGGGCACCGGCAGTGTCTTCACGGTCAGGCTTCCGCTTGCGGACGCAGGCCTCGAAACGGTTTGCGAGCCTTGCGCAACGGCGCGCCTGGCGCGAACCCGCGTCCTGGTGGTCGACGACAACGTCGACGCCGCCGACAGCCTGGGCCTGCTGCTCGATTCGCTCGGCGCGGAAGTGCGTGTGGCCCATGACGGCGCGGCGGGGCTCGAACTCGCCGCCGCATGGCAACCGTCGGTGGTGCTGCTCGACATCGGCATGCCCGGCATGAACGGCTATGAAGTGGCGCGCACGATCCGCAGCCGATCCGCGGCACATGCGACAACCCTGGTCGCGCTCACCGGCTGGGGCCAGGAAGACGATCTTCGCCGTGCGGCCGCGGCGGGTTTCGACCACCACCTGGTGAAGCCCGCGGACATCGACGGACTGCAGCGGCTGCTGGCTTCGATCCAGGACCTGGGCGCGACGCCCTACTCCTTGACCGAACCCGTCAGCCCCGACACGTAGTACTCGACAAAGAACGAGTAGATGAAGGCGACCGGCAGCGAGCCGAGCAGCGCGCCGGCCATCAGCGGGCCCCACTGGTAGACGTCGCCCTGCACCAGCTCGGTCACCACGCCGACCGGCAGCGTCTTGATCTCGGACGACGAGATGAAGGTGAGCGCATAGATGAACTCGTTCCACGACAGCGTGAAGGCGAAGATGCCCGCCGAGATGAGCCCGGGCACGGCCAGCGGCAGCACGATCTTCACCAGGATCTGCCAGCGGCTCGCGCCGTCGATCAGCGCGCACTCTTCCAGCTCGGCCGGGATCGAGCGGAAGTAGCCCATCAGGAGCCAAGTGCAAAACGGGATCAGGAAGGTCGGGTAGGTGAGGATCAGCGCCCAGCGCGTGTCGAAGAGGCCGAGGTTGAACACCACGTTGGCCAGCGGAATGAACAGGATCGACGGCGGCACCAGGTACGCGAGAAAGATCGACAGCCCCACATGCTTGGCACCGCGAAAGCGCAGCCGCTCGATCGCATAGGCCGCGAACACCGACGCCGCGAGCGAGAAGAAGGTGGACACCACCGACACCAGCACCGTGTTCCAGAGCCACTGCGGGTAGGCGGTGTCGAACAGCAGCTTGTGGAAGTGCGCGAGCGTCGGCCCGATGACCCAGAACGGATTGCCGTCGCGCGAGAGCAGTTCGGCGTCGGGCTTCACCGAGGTGATCGCCATCCAGTAGAACGGGAACAGCAGCACGATCAGGAACACCACCAGCGGCGCATACACGGTGACCACCTTGCGCGGCACCGTTTCCAGATAGCCCATGCCGGCGGTGTCGACCTGCCCCTCTTTGCTCATTTCGCTTTCCTCATTTGTCGGAGCCGCCTTGCTGCCAGGCGCGGCGCTGCAGGCCGAAGAAGCTGAACATCACGCAGGCCAGCAGGAACGGCACCATCGCGATGGCGATGGCCGCGCCCTCGCCGAGCGCGCCGCCGGAAATCGCGCGCTGGAAAGACAGCGTGGCCATCAGGTGCGTGGCATTGAGCGGCCCGCCGCGGGTGATGACGTAGATGAGCTGGAAGTCGGTGAAGGTGAACAGCACCGAGAAGGTCATCACCACCGCGATGATCGGCGTGAGCAGCGGCATGGTGACGTGGCGGAACTGCTGCCACGGCGTGGCGCCGTCGATGGCCGAGGCTTCGTAGTACGAAGGCGAGATGGTCTGCAGCCCGGCGAGCAGCGTGATCGCCACGAAGGGCACGCCGCGCCACACGTTGGCGGCGATCACCGCGAAGCGGGCGTTCCACGGATCGCCCAGGAAGTCGATGTAGGTGTCGATCAGCCCCATCTTGACCAGCGCCCAGCTGATGATCGAGAACTGCGAGTCGTAGATCCACCAGAAGGCGATGGCCGACAGCGCGGTCGGCACGATGTAGGGCAGCAGGATGACGGCGCGAAAGAAGGTCTTGAAGCGGATGTTCTTGTTGAGCAGCACCGCCAGCCAGAGCCCGAGGAAGAACTTGAACACGCTCGCCACCGTCGTATAGAACAGCGTGTTGAAGAGCGCCAGCCGCGTGACCGCATCGCCCCACAGGTATTCGTAGTTCTCGAGCCCGACCCACACGCCCGGGCGGCCCACCTTGGCATCGGTGAAGCCGAGCCAGGTGCCCAGGCCGAGCGGATAGGTCAGAAACAGCAGCAGCAGCAGCGCCGCCGGCGCCATGAACAAGAGGCCCAGGGCGTTGCGGCTGTTCTGCAGTTTCGCCAGCATCGTGCGTGCCGGTCAGAGCTTGTAGTAGCGCTCGGCGCGCTTTTGGGCGCGCTCTGCGGCTTCCTTCGGCGTCCTCGCGCCGCTCGCTGCCTCGGCCACCATGTTCGGGATGATGAAGTCGGCCGCGGCGCCGGCCGACGCATAGCCCAGCTTGCCTTCGTAACCGGCCGGACGCAGGTTCTTCACCGAGTCGCGGTACGGCATGTGCTTCGGGTCGGACGACCAGATCGTGCTTTGCTCGTAGGCCCTCAGCGGCTGCGCCACGTAGCCGCCGGCGCCCTGCAGCCACGGGTCGAACTGCTCCTTCTCCATCATGAAGCGCAGGAACTCCTTGGAGGCCTGCGGGAACTTGGTGTACTTCATGACCATCTGGTTGAAGAACAGATGCGACTCGGTCGCCACGCCCACCGGACCGATCGGAAACACCGCATGGTTGATGTCCGCGGCCATCGCCTTGACCTTCGGATCGGGCGAGTTCTTCGCCGCGTAGTAGACCGAGATGCCGTTGTTGGTGACGCTGATCTGGCTGTCGAGAAACGCCTTGTTGTTGTTCGGGTCGAGCCAGGACAGCGTGCCCGGGATGAAGTTGGCATACAGCTCCTTGGCGTATTCCAGCGCCTTCAGCGTCTCGGGGCTGTCGATCACGACCTTGTTGCTCTTGTCGACCAGCTTGCCGCCGTGCGACCACACCAGCCAGTTGGTCCAGGTCGCGTCGCCGGTGGCATTGCCGAGCGCCATGCCGCCGGGCGTGCCCTTTTCCTTCAAGGCCTTGTAGAGCTTCAGGAACTCGTCGGTGGTCTTGGGGAAGGTGTCGAAGCCGGCCGCCTTGACCATGCTTTCTCGATACACCATGAGCGAGCCCGACGCGCCCAGCGGCAGGCCGATCCACTTCTTGCCGTCCGGGCGCATGAAGGCCTCGGCCGCCGGATACCAGCCGCCGTATTTCTTGCCCAGGTACTCCGCCAGGTCGGTCACGTCGAGCAGCTTGTCGGGATAGAGATTCGCGTCGTCGTTGGTCGACAGGATGATGTCCGGGCCGGCGCCCGTGTTGGCCGCCACTGCGGCCTTGGGCCGCACGTCTTCCCAGCCTTCGTTGTCGACGCGCACCTCGATGCCGGTCGCCTCGCTGAACTTCTTGACGTTCACCATGTAGGCATCGATGTCGCCCTGCACGAAGCGGCTCCAGCGCAGCACCCGCAGCTTGGCGCCCTTCTCGGGCTTGAAGGCCATGGTCTGCGCATGAGCCGCGTGCGAGAACAGCGCGGTGCCGGTGCCGAGCGTGGCCGCTGCGGCGACGCCGGCCGAGCCCTCCAGAAATTTGCGGCGATTGAACTCAGTCATTCATGTCTCCTTCTGTTGTGTTGGAACCGACCCGTCGATGACGTTCAGGACACCAGCCGTGCGCCGGTGGCCGCGTCGAAAAGATGTGCGCGCTGAAGATCGGGCTGCAGATGGATCGTGGTGCCCGGCGCAAAGTCGTGCCGCTCGCGGAACACCGCCGAAAGCTCCGCGCCTTCGTGGCGGCACGAAACGAAGGTGTCCATGCCGGTCGGCTCCAGCACCGCCACGCGCGCCGGGATGCCGCTGCCGTCGGCGAGCGACAGGTGTTCGGGCCGGGTGCCGTAGACGACCGCCTGGCCGTCGGTGCCGCCTGCATGCAACGGCGCATCGAGCTGCGTTCCGTCATCGAGTTCGACCCGCGCCGCGCCGCCGCTGTGGCGCAGCGTGCCCGGCAGGAAGTTCATCGCCGGCGAGCCGATGAAGCCGGCCACGAACTGGTTGGCCGGGTTGTCGTACAGGTCGAGCGGGCTGCCGGTCTGCTCGATGCGGCCGTCGCGCATGACGACGATCTTGTCGCCCATCGTCATCGCCTCGATCTGGTCGTGCGTGACGTAGACCGACGTCGTCTTCAGCCGCTGGTGCAGTTCCTTGATCTCGCTGCGCATCGCGACGCGCAGCTTGGCGTCGAGGTTGGACAGCGGCTCGTCGAACAGGAACACCTGCGGGTCGCGAACGATCGCCCGGCCCATCGCCACCCGCTGGCGCTGGCCGCCGGAGAGCTGGCGCGGATAGCGGTCGAGCAGCGGCACCAGTGCCAGTATCTCGGCCGCGCGCGACACCTTCGAATCGATGGTGGCACGGTCGGCCTTGGCCAGCGTGAGCGCGAAGGCCATGTTGTCGCGCACCGTCATGTGTGGGTAGAGCGCGTAGTTCTGGAACACCATCGCGATGTCGCGCTCTTTCGGCGGCAGGTCGTTCACCCGGCGCTCGCCGATGCGGATCTCGCCGCCGTTGATTTCCTCCAGCCCGGCGATCATGCGCAGCAGCGTCGACTTGCCGCAGCCCGAGGGGCCGACCAGCACGGTGAACGATCCGTCGGCGATGTCGATGTCGACACCGTGCAGGATCGCTACATCGCCGAAGTTCTTCTTGACTGCCTGGATCGTGACACTGGCCATGCACTGGAATCCTGAAGGTTCGCGGACTTGCGGCGACACGGAGAGTCCGCATCGCAGCCGCGCAGTATCGGCACTGCGAGACCCCCGTGCCATCAGGGCAAACCGGTAGGAGTTAACCCGGCAATTATTTGTATGATGACCTGATAACCGTGCTCCAGTTCTCCGCCATGCCCGCTCGGGCCCCCACCGCCACCGAACCGCTTCGCCTGGCAGCCGACCGGCTGTCCGACCGGCTTGCGCTGCGCCTCGGCGCGCTGATCGAATCCGGCAAGCTGGCCCCCGGCGACCGGCTGCCGACCGAGCAGCAGCTGGCCGCCACGCACGGCGTCTCGCGCACGGTGGTGCGCGAGGCCGTGCACCAGCTCAAGTCCCGTTCACTGGTGCAGTCGCGCCAGGGCTCGGGCGTCTTCGTCGCGCCGACGCCGCAGAACATGCCGCTCGCCTTCGACCCCGAAGTGCTGGGCTCGGTGCAGGCAGTGGTGCATGTGGTCGAGGTGCGGCGCGTGCTCGAAGGCGAGATCGCGGCATTGGCCGCGGAGCGCGCGAGCCGCAGCCAGATCGCGACGCTGCGGCGCGCGCTCAAGGCCATCGACGCCGCGGCCGCAGAAGGGCGCGACGGCGTGGCCGAAGACCTGGCCTTTCACCGCGTGATCGGGGAGTCGACCGGCAACCCGCAGTTCCGCGCGCTGCTCGGCTTTCTGGAGCAGTACCTGCGCGAAGGCATGCGCATCACGCGCGGCAACGAAGCCCGGCGCGCGGACTTCATGCAGGCGGTGCAGTTCGAACACCGCGCGATCGTCGAGGCAATTGCCGCGCGCGACCCGGTGGCGGCGCGCCACCATGCAACCCAGCACCTGATCCGCGGCGAAGCGCGGTTGATCGAGGGCGGCATCATTTCCGGCCGGCGGCGACGCCCGGCCAAGACCTTGCGGACGGCGCCATCGCCGTCCGCTTCACGCATCCGCAAATGAAGGAGAGCTTTCAATGAAACTGATGATCACCGGAGGCGGCGGCTTCCTCGGCGCGCGCCTCGCGCGCACGCTGCTCGCGCGCGGCAAGCTGGCCGGCGAGACCATCGAGCGCATGGTGCTGACCGACATCGCGCCGCCGCCCGCCGACCTTGCGGCCGACCCGCGCATCGAAGCCCGCACCGGCGCGCTGCTCACCCAGACCGACGCCCTCAGGACCGAACGGTTCGACGGCATCTTCCACCTGGCTTCGGCCGTGTCGGGCGAGTGCGAGGCCGACTTCGACCTGGGGCTGCGCTCCAACCTCGACAGCACCCGCGCCCTGCTCGACGCGCTGCGCGCCAACGTCGCCGGCGGCGGCAAGCCGACGCGGCTGGTGTTCTCGAGCTCGGTGGCTGTGTTCGGCCCGGATGCGGCGGTGCCGATGCCCAACATCGTGGCCGACGACACGCTGCCCACGCCGCAGACCTCCTACGGCACGCAGAAGCTGGCCTGCGAGTACCTGATTGCCGACTACACCCGCAAGGGCTATGTCGACGGCCGCGCCGCACGGCTCATGACGGTGACGGTGCGCCCGGGCAGGCCGAACGGCGCGGCTTCCTCGTTCTTCAGCGGCATCATCCGCGAGCCGCTCGCCGGCATCGAATCGATCTGCCCGGTATCGCCCGAGGTCTCGCATCCGATGTCGTCGCCGACCCGCACCGTCGAGGGCCTGATCGCCGTCTACGAAGCCAGCCGCGAAGCCTTCGGCGGGCGCACCGCGCTCAACCTGCCGGGGCTGAACGTGCGCGTGGCCGACATGCTCGATGCACTCGAAGAAGTGGCCGGCCCCACCGTGCGTGCGCGCGTGCGCTTCGAGCGCGACGAGCGCATTGCCGGCATGGTCGAGAACTGGGCCAAGGGCGCATCGGCGGAACGCGCGGCAAAGCTCGGGCTGCTGCCGCACGAGAACTTCGCCGACATCATCCGGCAGTACATCGAAGACTGCCGCGCCCTCCCCAACGCCGACCAGACCCTGAAGGGAATGTCCTGATGAAGCCCCCCGTGCCTCCGAAGCGCTCGCCCAAGCGGCCCCGCACCACGCCGCAGAAGCTGCGCTCGCAAGCCTGGTACGACAACCCGGACAACGCCGACATGACCGCGCTCTACCTCGAGCGCACGATGAACTTCGGCCTCAGCTTCGACGAGCTGCAGTCGGGCCGCCCGATGATCGGCATCGCGCAGACCGGCTCGGACATCGCCCCCTGCAACCGCCATCACCTGGTGCTGGCCGAGCGGGTGCGCGAGGGCATCCGCGACGCAGGCGGCATCGCCTTCGAGTTCCCGATCCATCCGATCCAGGAAACCTGCAAGCGCCCGACCGCGGCGCTCGACCGCAACCTGCAGTACCTGTCGCTGGTCGAGGTGCTGTACGGCTATCCGCTCGACGGCGTGGTGCTCACCACCGGCTGCGACAAGACCACGCCGGCGCAGCTGATGGCCGCAGCGACGGTCGACATTCCGGCCATCGCGCTCAACTCGGGTCCGATGCTGAACGGCTGGCACGAGGGCGAGCGCACCGGCTCGGGCACCATCGTCTGGAAGGCGCGCGAGCTGATGGCGGCCGGCAAGATCGGTTATCAGGAATTCCTGAAGCTGGTCGCCTCGTCGGCGCCGTCCACCGGCCACTGCAACACCATGGGCACCGCCTCGACGATGAACTCGCTGACCGAGGCGCTCGGCATGACGCTGCCCGGCAGCGCCGCCATTCCGGCGCCCTACCGCGACCGCCAGGAGATGGCCTACATGACCGGGCGGCGCATCGTCGAGATGGTGCGCGAGGACCTGAAGCCCTCCGACATCCTGACCCGCGCCGCGTTCGAGAACGCGATCGTCGTCAACTCCGCCATCGGCGGCTCCACCAACGCGCCGATCCACCTGATTGCGATCGCCCGGCACATCGGCGTGCCGCTTTCCACCGGCGACTGGGAGAAGCACGGCTACAAGATCCCGCTCTTGGTCAACCTGCAGCCGGCGGGCGAGTACCTCGGCGAGGACTACTACCGTGCCGGCGGCGTGCCGGCGGTGGTGGCCGAACTGATCGCCAAGGGCAAGATCCAGCCGGCGCTCACCGCCAACGGCAAGACGCTGGTCGAGAACTGCGAAGGCGCCTTCACCGGCGACCGCAAGGTGATCTGGCCGTACGACAAGCCGATGAAGAAGAACGCCGGCTTCCTCGACTTCAGCGGCAACCTGTTCGACTCCGCGATCATGAAGACCAGCGTGATCACGCCCGAGTTCCATTCGCGCTATCTCGAAGATCCGAGCGATCCGATGGCCTTCGAGGGCACCGCGGTGGTGTTCGACGGCCCCGAGGACTACCACCGCAAGATCGACGATCCGAAGATGAAGATCGATGCGCGCAGCGTGCTCTTCATGCGCGGCGTCGGCCCGGTCGGCTACCCCGGCGCGGCCGAGGTGGTGAACATGCGCGCGCCGTCGTACCTGCTGAAGCAGGGCATCACCGCCCTGCCCTGCATCGGCGACGGCCGGCAGTCGGGCACCTCCGGCTCGCCGTCGATCCTGAACGCCTCGCCCGAAGCCGCCACCACGGGCGGGCTGGCGCTGCTCAAGACCGGCGACCGCGTGCGCATCGACCTCAAGAAGCGCACCGCGAACATGCTGGTGCCTGATGAAGAAATCGCGAGACGCCGCGCCGCGCTCGAAGCCGCCGGCGGCTATCCGTATCCGCCCAGCCAGACGCCGTGGCAGGAAATCCAGCGCGGCGTCGTCGACGAGCTGTCGCACGGTATGGTGCTGAAGCCGGCGGTCAAGTACCAGAAGATCCACGCGACCTTCGGCATTCCGCGCGACAACCATTGACCTTCGATCGGAGCGCTGCATGAGCATCCCCACCACCCGCCTCGGCCGCACCGGCCTGACGGTGTCGCGCCTTGCGCTCGGCACCATGACCTTCGGCCTGCAGACCGACGAGGCGGTGTCGCACCGCATCCTCGACCGCGCGACCGACGGCGGCATCAACTTCATCGACACCGCCGACGTCTATCCGCTCGGCGGCGGCATCGACACCGCCGGGCGTACCGAAGAAATCGTCGGCCGCTGGCTGCGGGCGCAGGGCGCGAGCCGGCGTTCGCAGTTCATCGTGGCGACCAAGGCGGTCGGCAAGGTCGGGCCGAACAGCTGGGACCAGGGCGCGTCGCGCAAGCACCTGCTCGATGCGATCGATGCCTCGCTCGCGCGGCTGCAAGTGGACCATGTCGATCTCTACCAGCTGCACCACGACGACCCGGCGACGCCGCTCGACGAGAGCCTGGAGGCGCTCGACACGATCGTGCGCTCGGGCCGGGCGCGCTACATCGGCGTGTCGAACTTCCTGGCCTACCGCCTGGCACGCGCGATCGGCCGGGCCGAGCTGCGCAAGCTGACCCAGCTGGTCTGCGTGCAGCCGCGCTACAGCCTGCTGTTTCGCGAGATCGAGCGCGAACTGCTGCCGCTGGCCGGCGAAGAGGGCCTGGGCGTGATCCCGTACAACCCGCTCGCGGGCGGCCTGCTCACCGGCAAATACAAGCCGGAGACGAAACCGGACGAGAACACCCGCTTCACCCTGGGCACGGCCGGCGACATGTACCAGACCCGCTATTGGAACGACCGCAGCTTCGCCACCGTGTCGCAGCTGCATGCGCTGGCCGGCGAGGCGGGCGTGCCGCTCGCGACGCTGGCCGTGGCCTGGGTGCTGGCCAATCCGCTGGTCACCGCACCGCTGCTCGGCGCCAGCCGCCCGGAGCAGCTCGACGCCACGCTCGCCGCGGCCGGCTACACGATCGATGCAGACCTGAAGCGCAGGCTCGACGAACTCACTTCCGAGTATCGGAAAGGCGACGCCCCGCGTTGAATCGGTGCGCCAGTGCGGCGGACCGTGACAAAGTCGCGCGGCCGGTCGCGCCAGGAGTGGCAGCGTCCTCTAAGCTTGAGGACTGTTTCTGTTTCCTAGCGAAGGCCCTGTGCGATGTTCTACCGTTTGATCTATTCGAGTCGCGCGAAGCACCCGATCGATTTCGACGACATCGTTCGGAACTCGCAGAAGCGCAATGTCGCCTTCGGCGTGACCGGCGGCCTGGCGATCGTCGGCGACGTGTTCCTGCAGTACCTGGAAGGGCCGGAAGCCGAGGTGGAGTGGCTGTTCGAACGCATCTCCGCGGACGAGCGGCATACCGATGTCAGGGTGCTGGAGCGGCGCGCGGTGCCGCGGCGCATGTTCGGCCAATGGTCGATGGCCATGCTGTCCTGGGTCGAAGAGACCCAGATGATCTTCCAGAGCTTCTCGCCGGATGCGGGTCTCGACCTTTCCAAGACCGATCCAACGACGGCCGCCCCGCTCTTTCGCGCCTGGGCCGCGACCAGCCACTGGCACAACGGCGAGGTGCACCCTTCGACGGCCGGCCGCTGAAGTCGCCGGTCGTTCTGCACCCCGGCAGCAATGCCTTCTTTCCGATGCGCCCGTTCACCCCGACTTTCATGCTCATCCTGGCTGTCGTCGCCACGGGCTGTGCGTCGCGCCCGGCGCCGCGTGTCGCCTGGCTGGGCGACGGCGTATTCAAGTCGCCCACCGTCCAGGAGGCCGAAGCCTACTGCCGGAACTTCGGCGCTCCGATGCGCTTTGTCGGCGCCGATCGGAAGGGCGTGCCGGCGGGGGAAGTCACCTTTCGCTGCGACTGAGCGATCTGCCGGCGCAAGACCCGGCTGTTCGAGAAAAACTTCACGGAGGGATTTGCATACGGCGGCTTAGCATTGTTCACTTAAGCATTAATTGCCCATGGCTGTCGTGAACAGCCCCACCGGCTTTTTCCATACGCCGCTCGAATATGTTCCCCGTCGCCGAAGGTTTCGGACACTCCACAAGGCTTGCGCTCGATGCAGGCGGGCGCTTGAACGCCCCGGAGGCAGGCCACCGCGCTGCTGCCCCGAAGCGCGATATCGCATCGTCGGCCGACTCGCCGCTGGCCGTCGAGCACGACCGCCAGCAGTCGATCGAGGCCGGGATGCTGACGCACTTCCTGCGCGGAACCCGGTTCCGGCAAGGCGTCGGCGCCACGCTCATGGGCATGTTCGTGGTCTTCTGCTGGGGCCATGCGAATTCCGCCGCGCTGTTGACCTGGCTGGCCGCCGGCCTGTCGATCCTCGCCTTCCGGCAGAAGTCCGAAGTCCGATACCAGCGCAGCGGCGCATTCGAGAACGCCCGCATGCGCAGGGACTTCGTCAAGACCATGCTGCCGATTTACGGCGCGCACGGGGCCATGTGGGGCGGCTCGCTGCTGTTCAGTTTCGAGCGTCTTCCGCTCTATGACCAGCTGGGCTGCTGGCTCGTGCTGGCGTGCGCCGCTTCCGCGCCGCTGACCACCGTCGCGCTGGTGCCGTCGCTGCAGAAGGCCTACACGAACATGCTGTTCGCCTTGCTCGTCGGCGTGATGGTCGTGGTGACCACATTCGAGAATGCTGCCGCCACCGACAGCCCGCACTACCTGCTGCCTGCGCTGCCGCTGTTCTTCTGGTGGCTGCTGGGACGCTTCGGCAAGGGAATCCATTTCAACCAGGGCGAGCAGTTCGGGTTGCAGTACGACATCGCACTGAAGGAGCAGGAGGCCCGGGCGGCGGTCGCGACCAAAAACCGCTTCCTGGCCGCCGCGTCGCACGACATGCGCCAGCCGGTGATGGCGTTGTCGCTCTATGCCGAACACCTGGTGGCCTATCCCGAGATGCACCTCGAACTGGCACCGAAGATCGCCACCGCCAGCCTCGCGGTCAAGCACCTCTTCGAGTCGCTGTTCGATCTTGCCAACCTCGACAGCGGCAAGGTGGTGCTGCATGTTCAGCCGGTGAGGGTCAAGGACGTGCTGACGGGCCTGGGCGTGCAGTTCGGGCCGCTGGCGACGGCCAAGAACATCGAACTGCGCGTGCGCGGCGTCGACGCCACGGTGCAGACCGACTCGGTCCGCCTGCAGCGAATGATCGGCAATGTGCTGGGCAACGCCATCAAGTACAGCCCGCCCGGCACGAAGATCCTTCTGGCGGCCCGTGCGTACGCGGGCCGCGTCCGCGTCGAGGTCTGGGACCAGGGCTTCGGGATTCCCCCGAACGACGTCGACAAGGTGTTCCAGGAGTTCTACCGGGTCGACCGCGCCGATACGCCCAGCATCGACGGAATCGGACTCGGCCTGTCGATCGTGTCGCGCCTTTCGCGAGTGCTCAATACGCAGATCACGATCAGCTCGGTGGTGGGGCGGGGTACGCGCTTCACCCTTTGCGTTTCGAACGTCTCGGCGCGCGACACGCCGGCTTCGCTCGACGTCGGCTGAATCCGGACTACCTGAGTCCGGGCTGCGCCGGCTTCAGGCGGTCGTAGCCACTCAGTTCGAGAAAGCCCTGCCCGGTGGCGGCGCCGGTCACCTTGACCGGCCCTTCCCAGTAGATGTTGGCGGTCGTCTCGCGAGAGTCGAACTCGCCGTCGGGAAAGAACGGCTTGATGTCGAACTCGCCCGACGGCAGCTTGAGCTTCCATTCCACGACGTAGTCGATCTTGGTCTTCGGGCTGGTCCATGTCTTGATTGGCATCAGCTCGACTTCGCGCGGGCTCAAGGGCACTGACCCCTTCGCATCCGAGAGGGTGCCGGCGGCCATCAGCTTGCGGCCGTCGCCGTCGAAGATCTCGTAGAGCATCACGTCGGACCCATCCGCCATGTGCAGCGCGAACCAGTTCCAGCCGAAGCCGATGGCGTTGAAATCGCCCCACTGGTGATCGAACCACACGTCGCCGGCGACCTTCGCGGTTTTTCCGGCGACGGTCACTTCGCCCTCGGCCGCGATGCGGGGGCGCGAGTAGTAGTAGCTGATTCCGCTCTTGCCGAAGTCGAGCAGGCCCGGCGTCTCCGAGCCTGCAGCGCGATGTGCCACCGCCGGGCGCGAATCGGTGAGATCGAGCGCGATGGAGACGCCCTCGAACGATGCGCGCAACACATGCGAAGGACCGGACGCAGCGACCTGCCAGCCCTCCTGGCGAAAGTCGAATCCGTTCGCGCCGGTGTTCGCCGGCACGCCACCGGTTCGGTTCTGGCTCGAATAGCGCTTGCCGGTTTGAAGGTCGGTCAACGCCACGTGCATCACCGTGTGTTTGATCAGCCCGTTGGCAACGAAGACCGCGACGTGGAACGCATAGCGGCCGCCGGTCTTCGCATCGAGGATGCCGTTGTAGTACCACCATTCCATGCCCGCCCCATGGGGAGCAGCGTCGGCAGGCAGGTTCAGCGGTGGCAGAGCGGCGGTTCTTTCGAGAGGATTGGCCGAGCCTGCGAGCCGGGCCGAAACGGCGGCCGGCTCGGGCGGCAACAGGTACAGCAGGCCGACGCCGATGGCTGCGACGACAGCGAGCAGGGGCACGATATAGGCCCTCAGGCGCCTGCCCAGCGAACGCGGCGAGCGCGAGCGGCGCCGGTTGAAACGGCTGTAGTTTCTCCTGGCTTTTTCTTCGGCTTTCATCTTCGAATTACCCGGTTTGAGCGTGAGGCCCGCAGCCTAGCATCGCCGCGCCATGAGGCATTCGCCTACAAGCGAACTGCGCGCGAACGAAGCCTCGCCGGCTTCGACTTGCCGCAGCATGGCTGCATCTTCGCAACCCCTGGGGCAAAACAATGAGAACAAACGCAGACCGAGGCGCAGCAGCCGCCACCCAAACGGTCCAGCAGCAGGATGTCCCGGGCTGGGCCGATTTGCTCGACCAGTACGAATTCGCGCTGCGCGACGTAGAGCACGACTACCCGGTGCTCGATCCCGATTCCGCCGAGTTCCGGGAAGAACTGATGCTGGAGGTCTACGAGGCCATGAAGCTGCTCGTAAAGCAAGGCACGGCGCCGGCTCTCGCGGTCGAGCTCGCCGCGCTCCAGATCGCGGGCGGGTCCAGGCCCCACTGATCAGGCGGCCATCACCTTGTCGGGCGTGATCGGCGTGCTGCGCACGCGGCGCCCCGTGGCGTGGAAGATGGCGTTGGCCACCGCCGCCGCGACGCCGACGATGCCGATCTCGCCCACGCCCTTTGCGCCGAGCCGGCTGACCACACGATCGTCTTCCTCGACGAAGATGACGTCGACATCGTGGATGTCGGCATTCACCGCGACGTGGTATTCGCCCATGTCGTGGTTCATGAAACGGCCCAGGCGGTGGTCCGAATGGGTTTCTTCATGCAGCGCCTGGCTGATGCCCCAGACCACCGCGCCGCTCACCTGGCTGCGCGCCGTCTTGGCGCTCATGATGCGGCCGGCCGCGATGGCGCTCACCACCCGGGTGACGCGCACGGTGCCGAGGGCCTCGTCGACCCGGACCTCGCAGAACACCGCCGAATGCGTGGCTCGCACGTAGTTTTTCTGCTGCAGCACCTTGGGCAGCAGCAGGTACTTTTCTTCCACCCGCGCCTGCCTGGCCAACGCAAGGATGTCGACCAGCGCAATCGCGCCGCCGGGCGTGCCGGAAAGCAGCATCGAGCCGCCCTCGAAACGCACGTCCGAAAAGCGCGCCTTGGCGAAGGGCGAACCCGGCATGACCCGGGCCATCCTGAGCAGGCGCTTCTGCAGCTTCTCGCAGGCGCCTTCGACCGCCGAGCCGACAGTCGTCACATGCGATGAGCCGCCTTCGATCGGCGCGACCGGCAAGGTCGAGTCGCCGAGCTGGAAGGTGACCTTCTCGAGCGGCAGCCCCATGGCAGCAGCCGCGATCATGGCCATCACGGTGTAGGTGCCGGTGCCGATGTCGGTGGCGGCGCTGCTCACCACCAGCCGGCCATCGGCATGCAGCACGGCGCTCGCGCGGGCGAACATCTGCAGCGCGTCCCAGGTGCCGGTGGCCATGCCCCAGCCGATCCATTCGTTGCCGTCCTGCATAGAGCGCGGCGCCAGCGGCCGCTTCGACCAGCCGAAGCGCTCGGCGCCCTGCTCGTAGCAGGCGCGCAGGGCCTTGGTCGAATAGGGCATGTCGTCCATCGGATTGCGCTCGGCGTAGTTCTTCAGGCGCAGCGCGAGCGGGTCCATCGCGAGCGCATGCGCCAGCTCGTCCATCGCCACTTCGAGCGCATGCACGCCATGCGCGGCGCCGGGCGCGCGCATGTCGATCGGGCTGTACTGGTCGAGGGCGACCAGCACGTAGGCAAGCTTGATGTTGTCGCACGCATAGAGCTGGCCCGACCAGTTGACCACCACCTCCACATAGTCCTCGAAGCGCGAGGTCTCGGCGACCGCCTCATGCAGGATGGAGCGCAGCGTGCCGTCGCGCTCGGCCGCCAGCTTGACGCGCTGCACGGTCTCGGGCCGGTGGCCGAAGGTGAACATCTGCTGGCGGGTGAGCACCACCCGCACCGAGCGCTTGAGCAGCAGCGATGCCATCACGGCGAGCGGCAGCTGGTACTGCGGCCGGAGGCCCGAGCCGAAGGCGCCGCCCACATACGGGTTGCGCACCGTCACCTTCTTCTTCGACAGCCCGAACACGTGCGAGACATACCACCGGCTGTTCTGCGAGCTCTGCGTCTTGTCGTAGATGGTGAGATGACCGTCCGCATCGCGGATGACGGTGGAGGCGAACAGCTCCATCGGGTTGTGGTGCTCCACGCCGCTGTAATAGGCGCCTTCGATCTTCACCGGCGCCGCGTCGAAAGCGGCGTCGGCATTGCCCTTCTCGTCCGGCGGCGGCGAGTAGCCGGCCTTCAGCCGGCTGGGCTTGTGGGCGCGATCCAGATTGCCCATGAGGTCGGTCTCGTGCGGCTCCACCTCGTAGTCGACTGCGACCAGGGTCGCGGCATGGCGCGCCGCCTCGAAGCTCTCGGCCACCACCAGCGCGATGGGCTGGCCGCTGTAGGCGATCCTGTCGTCGTACAGCGGCTTGAAGGGCGAGCCGCCGGGCGAGGTCATGTCCTTGTAGAAGATACCGAAGGCGCGCATCTTCGGCCGGTTCTGGTGCGTGATCACCTCCAGCACGCCGGGCACGGCCAGCGCGTCGCGCGTGTCGATGCGGCTGATGCGGCCCTTGGCGACGGTGCTGTTCACCACCACTCCGAAGCACAGGTCCGCGGCCGGATGCTCGGCCGCATAGCGCGCCCGGCCGGTGACCTTGGCCCGCCCGTCGATGCGCGACACCGGCATGCCGATCGTCACATGGCCGGTGCCTTCGTCCGCGGTGGGTGCGTGAAGTTCGTCGATGAGGTCGGTCACGGCAGTTCCCTGTTGCCTTGGGCCGCCAGCTGGCCCGTGTTGCTCTGGATGCCCGCCGTGGCCATTTCGAGGGCGCGGACGACGGCGCGATGCGCCAGCGGAATCTTGAAGTCGTTGCCGCCCTGGCCGACCGCGTCGCGCAGCAGCGCATCGGCCACCCGCGCGAAGTTCTCCGCCGTCGGCCGTGCGCCGGCCAGCAGCGCCTCGGCCTGCGGGTCGCGCCAGGGTTTGTGCGCAACGCCGCCCAGCGCAACGCGCGCCTCGCGCACGTTGCCGGCCTCGTCGATGTCGAGCGCCGCCGCCACGGACACCAGCGCGAAGGCGTAGGACGCCCGGTCGCGCAGCTTCAGGTAGGTCGAGTGGGCCGCGAACATGTCGGCATTCGGCAGCTCGATGCCGGTGATGAGCTCGCCGTGCGCGAGGTGGGTGTCCTTGTCCGGCTGGTCGCCGGGCAGGCGGTGGAAGTCGGCGAACTCGATCGTGCGGCTGCCGCCCCGCGACTGCACATGCACCCGCGCACCGAGCGCCGCAAGCGCGACGCACATGTCGGAAGGATGGGTGGCGATGCAGTGCTCGCTCGCGCCCAGGATGGCGTGCTGTCGCGTCAGCCCGCCGATGGCCGAACAGCCGCTGCCCGGCTGCCGCTTGTTGCAGGGCACGCCGGCATCGTAGAAGTAGTAGCAGCGGGTGCGCTGCAGCAGGTTGCCGCCGTCGGTCGCCATGTTGCGGATCTGCGGCGAGGCGCCGGCCAGGATGGCGGCGGTGAGCAGCGGGTAACGCTTGCGCACCACCGGGTGGTAGGCGGTGTCGGCATTGCGGGCGAGTGCGCCCAGCATCAGTCCGCCGGACTCGCTCGCCTCGATGCGGTCGAGCGGCAGGCGGTTGATGTCGACCAGCTTGGCCGGCCGCATTACGTTGGCCTTCATCAGGTCGATCAGGTTGGTGCCGCCGGCGATGAAGCGGGCGCCGTCGGTGTCCAGTTCGGACAGCGCGGCATCGGCCTGGTCGCGGGCCTCGTAGACGACCGGCGTCATTTGGACCCCGCCGGCCGCTGGGCGCGAAGCACGGTGCCGACCGCCTGCACGATCTGCGGGTAGGCGCCGCAGCGACAGATGTTGCCGCTCATCAGTTCGCGGATCTCGTCGTCGCTCCTGGCCTCGCCCTCTTCGATCAGTCCCACTGCAGAGCAGATCTGGCCCGGGGTGCAGTAGCCGCATTGCAGCGCGTCGTGTTCGACGAAGGCCTGCTGCAGCGGATGCAGCACATCGCCCTTGGCCAGCCCTTCAATGGTGACGATGTCGCAGCCGTTGCGCATGACGGCCAGCGTCAGACAGGCGTTGATGCGCTTCCCGTCGACCAGCACCGTGCAGGCGCCGCACTGGCCGTGGTCGCAGCCTTTCTTGGTGCCCGTCAGGTCGAGCCGGTCGCGCAGCAGGTCGAGCAGCGTCACCCACGACTCGACTTCGAGCCGGCGCTCCTTGCCGTTGATGCG
>JANOCL010000114.1:0-12197 GCA_031412135.1 Variovorax sp.
GCCGACGGCTACCTGCAGATCACCGACCGCAGCAAGGACGTGATCAAGTCCGGCGGCGAGTGGATCAGTTCGATCGACATCGAGAACATCGCCGTCTCGCACCCGGCGGTCGCAATGGCGGCCTGCATCGGCGTTGCGCACCCGAAGTGGGACGAGCGCCCGATCCTCGCGGTGGTGAAGCGGCCCGGCGCCGAGCTGTCGCGCGAGGAACTGCTGGCTTTCTACGCCGACAAGACAGCCAAGTGGCAGATACCCGACGACGTGGTGTTCGTCGAGGCGATCCCCATCGGCGCCACCGGCAAGATCTTGAAGACCCGGTTGCGCGAGCAGTTGCGCAACTACAAGCTGCCGAACGCCTGACGGCGCGCGGCGATCGACCAACGACAGGAGACAAGAGACATGAAAGCTGCCATCAAGACCCTCGCCGGCTGCGCCATGCTGATTGGCGCCACCGCGGCGCTGGCGCAGAAAGGCGAGACCGTGAAGATCGCCTGGATCGATCCGCTGTCGGGCCTCATGGCGGCCGTCGGCACCAACCAGCTGAAAACGTTCCAGCACCTGGCCGAGGAATTCAACCGGAAGAACCTGTCCGGCGTGAAGTTCGAGATCATCCCGCTCGACAACAAGCTCAGCCCGCAGGAAACCACCAGCGCCTTGCGCTCGGCCATGGACCAGGGTGCGCGCTTCGTGGTGCAGGGCAATGGCTCGGGCGCCGCGCTGGCGATCATCGACGCGCTCGAAAAGCACAACGCGCGCAATCCCGGCAAGGAACTGGTCTACCTGAACTATGCGGCGGTCGATCCCGACCTGACCAACAGCAAGTGCAGCTACTGGCACTTCCGGCTCGATGCCGATACCTCCATGAAGATGGAAGCGCTGACCACCTTCATGAAGGATCAGGCGGACATCAAGAAGGTCTACCTGCTCAACCAGAACTATGCCCACGGCGTGCAGGTCGCCAAGTTCGCCAAGGAAGGCCTCAAGATCAAGCGGCCGGACGTCGAAGTGGTCGGCGAAGACCTGCATCCGCTCGCCCAGGTGCGCGATTTCGCGCCCTACATCGCCAAGATCAAGCAGTCCGGCGCCGACACGGTGATCACCGGCAACTGGGGTTCGGACCTGGCGCTCATGATCAAGGCGGCCAACGATTCGGGCCTGCTCAACAGCGTCAAGTTCTATACCTACTACGCTTTCGGCAGCGGTGCGCCCACCGCAATGGGAGCGGGCGCAGCCGGAAAGGTCTATGTGGTGGGGTACGGCCACTACAACATGGGCGGCGTGATCCAGCCGCTGCAGGCGGACTACAAGAAGAAGTTCAACGACGACATGACGCAAACGTCGATCTATCACGCGTTCGCACTGCTGGACAACGCCTTCGCCAAGACCAAGTCGACCGAGCCCCTCAAGGTTGCCGCGGCGCTCGAGGGCATGAAGATCAAGAGCTTCAACGGCGACGTCGAGATGCGCAAGACCGACCATCAACTGCAGCAGGGTCTCTACATCACGCAATGGCAGAAGGCCGGCGGCAAGTACCCCTACGACGCAGAGAGCACGGGCTACACGATGGCGCCGGTCAAGTACTACGAACCCTATGTCGCCAGCACGCCGACCAGCTGCCAGATGAAGCGCCCGAGCGCCGGTTGACACAGGCTTCATACCCATGGGTAGCACCACCGAAGTGCGTGCTGTCGCATGGGTGATAAGAAACCGGTCCCTCGCGCCTTTCTTACGGGCATTCCCTGACGATGGAGCCCTTAAACACTTGTAATCTCGTGCCGCATTGACAGCATGACTGGAGACACTGAATGAAGTTCGCACTGAAGGTCGCAACCGCGGCCGTACTCGCCGCTGCCGCTACCGGCGCCCTGGCTCAAAAGGGCGAAACCGTGAAGATCGCGTGGCTCGATCCGCTGTCGGGCCTGATGGCTGCGGTGGGAACCAATCAGCTCAAGACCTTCCAGTTCATGGCCGAGGAGTTCAACAAAAAGAACGCCGCCGGCGTGAAGTTCGAAATCATCGGCATCGACAACAAGCTCAGCCCGCAGGAAACCACGAGCGCCCTGCGCTCGGCGATGGACCAGGGCGCCCGCTACATCGTGCAGGGCAATGGTTCGGGCCCGGCGCTCGCGATCATCGATGCGGTCGAAAAGCACAATGCGCGCAATCCCGGCAAGGAAGTGCTCTACGTCAATTACGCGGCGGTCGACCCCGACCTGACCAACAGCAAGTGCAGCTACTGGCACTTCCGGCTCGACGCCGACACCTCCATGAAGATGGAAGCGCTGACCACCTTCATGAAGGAGCAGACGGACATCAAGAAGGTGTACCTGATCAACCAGAACTACTCGCACGGCCAGCAGGTCTCGAAGTTCGCCAAGGAAAACCTGAAGGTCAAGCGGCCCGACATCGAGATCGTGGGCGACGACCTGCATCCGCTGGCGCAGGTGCGCGACTTCTCGCCCTACATCGCCAAGATCAAGCAGTCGGGCGCCGACACCGTGATCACCGGCAACTGGGGTTCGGACCTGGCGCTGATGATCAAGGCCTCCAACGACGCCGGCCTGAACGTCAAGTTCTATACCTACTACGCGGTGACCACCGGCACGCCGACCGCCATGGGCTCGGCTTCGGACGGCAAGGTGTACCAGGTGGCGTACAGCCACTACAACGCGCCGGGTCCGGTGCAGCCGTTGATGAACGAGTTCAAGAAGAAGTTCAACGACGACCTGTACACCACGGCCGTGTACACGGTGTACGCCATGCTCAGCGAAGCCTTCTCGCGCGCCAAGAGCACCGAGCCGGTCAAGATCGCGGCCACCCTCGAAGGCATGAAGTTCAAGAGCTTCAACGGCGACGTCGAGATGCGCAAGGCCGACCACCAACTGCAGCAGGGGCTCTGGATCACCCGCTGGCAGAAGGCCGATGCCAAGAACCCGTACAGCCCCGAGAACACCGGCTACACCCTGGCGCCCGTCAAGTTCTACGAGCCCTACGTGGCGAGCACCCCGACCACTTGCCAGATGAAGCGGCCAAGCCCCTGATGGGCGGTTGACCGGTCGAGGCCCGACTTCAACACTCGGGCCTTTTTCTTTTTCTACGTGACCCCAAGGAACGATGAACGTCGAATTCTTCGTCATCTCGCTGCTCAACGGCGTCAGCTACGGGCTGCTGTTGTTCATGCTGAGTTCTGGCCTGACGCTGATCTTCAGCATGATGGGTGTGCTCAATTTCGCGCACACCAGCTTCTACATGCTCGGCGCCTACGTGGCCTACACGCTGTCGGGGCTGATCGGCTTCTGGCCGGCGCTGTTCATCGCACCGCTGCTGGTGGGCATGCTCGGCGCGGGCTTCGAGCGCTACAGCCTGCGGCGCGTGCACAAGTTCGGCCACGTTCCCGAGCTGCTGGTGACTTTCGGGCTTTCCTACCTGATCCTGGAACTCGTGCAACTGGTCTGGGGCCGCTCGACCGTGCCCTATGCCTTGCCGACCCAGCTGCAGGGCCCGCTTTTCACGCTCTACGGCACGCAGTTTCCCAAGTCGCGCTCGTTCATCATGCTGGTCGCGTTGTTGATGCTGCTGTCCGTCTGGCTGCTGCTGACGCGCACCCGCATCGGGCTGGTCATACAGGCTGCGCTCAAGCACCCGGAAATGGTCGAGGCGCTGGGCCACAACGTGCCGCGCATCTTCATGCTGGTGTTCGGCGGCGGCGCGGCGCTGGCTGCGCTGGCGGGCGTGGTGGGCGGCAACACCTATGTCACCGAGCCGGCCATGGCGGCCTCGGTCGGCTCGATCATCTTCGTGGTGGTGGTGGTGGGGGGCATGGGGTCGCTCGCCGGTGCGTTCCTGGCGTCGCTCCTGATCGGCATCATCCAGACCTTCGCGGTGGCGATGGACCAGTCGCTCGCAACCGGCCTGCAGGCGCTTGGCGTGGCGGTGTCCGAGCAGACCTTCGGCTGGGAAATCCTCAAGCTCACGATCTCGCAGGTGGCGCCGATCCTGCCTTACCTGTTTCTCGTCCTCATCCTGATCTTCAGGCCCAAGGGATTGCTGGGCACCAGGGAAGACTGACATGAGCGCAACGAAAACAATGACCACGTCGTACTACCGCTTCAAGCCCTGGAACATCGGGCGCTACCTGATCTGGACGATGTTCGCCGTCGCGCTGATCGTCCTGCCGCATCTGTTCAAAAGCAGCCTGGCGCTGACCATGCTGTCGCAGATGGGTTACCTGATCGTCATCTGCCTGAGCTACAACATCCTGCTCGGCCAGGGCGGCATGCTGAGCTTCGGCCATGCGGTCTACACCGGGCTCGGCTCGTTCATCGCCATCCATGCGATGAACCTGGCGAGCGCGGGCAAGGCGCCGATCCCGCTGGTGCTGATCCCGCTCGTGGGCGGGCTGGCCGGCATGTTCTTCGCCATCCTGTTCGGCTTTGTCACGACCAAGAAGTCGGGCACCACCTTCGCCATGATCACGCTGGGCATCGGCGAGCTGGTGGCTTCGATGGCGCTGATGTTCCCGACCTTCTTCGGCGGCGAGGGCGGCATCACGACCAACCGGGTCTATGGGCAACCGTTCTTCGGCATCACCTTCGGGCCGCAGATCCAGGTCTACTACCTGATCGCCGTCTACTGCTTCATCTGCACGGCGCTGATGTATGCGTTTACCGGCACGCCGCTCGGACGCATCCTGAACGCTGTCCGCGACAACCCCGAGCGGGTGGAGTTCATCGGCTACAACACGCAGCGGGTGCGCTACTTCGCGTTCATCATCGCCGGCTTCTTCGCCGGCATCGGCGGCGGACTGGCTTCGATCAACTTCGAGATCGTCAATGCGGCCGACAGCCTGAACGCGATCCGCTCGGGCGGCTACCTGCTGTTCACCTTTCTGGGCGGCGCGGTGTTCTTCTTCGGGCCGATCATCGGCGCGGTGCTTCTCGTGTTCGCCTCGGTGCTGCTGTCCGAGCTGTCCAAGGCCTGGCAGCTCTACTTCGGCCTGGTGTTCGTCTTCATGGTGATGTTCGCGCCCGGCGGCATCGCGAGCCTGATCATGATGAACCTGCGCGTCGCCAAGTTCGGCAAGTTCAATCGCTTCTGGGGCCTCTACGGTGGGTTGCTGCTCGCTGCCATTCCGGTGGTGATCGGTGCCGCGGCGCTGATCGAGATGATCTATCACATCCAGCTCAATTCGGCGCTCGGGCCGACGCTCAACTTCTTCCGCGTGCCGCTCGACACCTCGGGCGTGGCGAGCTGGCTGGGCGCGATCGCCATCCTCGCCGTTGGCCTCGCGGTGCTCGAGGTGGTGAGGCGCCGCTTCGTGCGGGTCTGGGGTCAGGCGCAGGAAGAGATCGAAGCAGAGATCAAGCGCGGGGAGCGCGCATGACCCACGCTCTCGAGTTGAAAGACCTGCGCAAGAATTTCGGCAAGACCGAGATCATCCGCGGCATCGATCTTGCGGTCGAAGCCGGCGAGCGCATCGGCATCATCGGGCCCAACGGCGCCGGCAAATCGACGCTCTTCAACCTGATCAGCGGACGGCTCGAACCGACCAGCGGCGAAGTGCTGCTGAACGGGCAGCGCGTCGATGGCAAGAAGCCGTACGAGATCAACCGGCTGGGCTTGTCGCGCAGCTTCCAGATCACCAACATCTTCCCGAAGCTGAGCGTGTTCGAGAACCTGCGCTGCGGCGTGCTGTGGAGCCTCGGCTACCGCTACACCTTTCTGCGCTTTCTTTCGAACCTGGACGATGCCAACGAGCGCACCGAGGAGCTGATCCAACAGGTGGGCCTCGGCAAGAAGCGCGACGTGCATGCGGTAAACCTCACCTATGCAGAGCAGCGTGCGCTCGAGATCGGCGTCACCATCGCCGGTGGCGCCAACGTGATCCTGCTCGACGAGCCCACCGCCGGCATGAGCAAGACCGAGACCGCGCACTTCATCGCGCTGATCAAGCAGGTGACGGTCGGCAAGACGCTGCTCACGGTGGAGCACGACATGGGGGTGGTGTTCGGCCTGGCCGACAAGATTGCGGTGGTGGTCTACGGCGAGGTGATCGCCTTCGACACGCCGGCCGCGGTGCGCGCCAATGCGCGCGTGCAGGAAGCCTACCTGGGCTCGTCCGTCGCCGATGCGCAGACCGGAGGCCATTGACATGCTCAAACTTCAAGACGTCCACGCCTACTACGGCAAGAGCCACGTTCTGCACGGCGTTTCGTTCGAGGTGGGCGCGGGCGAAATCGTCGCGCTGCTCGGACGCAACGGCTCGGGCCGATCGACCACCGCAAAGGCCATCATGGGCCTGGTGCATGCCGAGGGCGGCCTGCACTGGAAGCAGGAAGACATCCTGCGCCGCAAGGCCTACGAGATTGCGCACATGGGCATCGGCTACGTGCCTGAGAACCGCGACATCTTCCCCAAGCTCACCGTGCACCAGAATCTGCTGCTCGGGCAAAAAGGCAACGGCAAGGGAAGCCGCTGGCAGTTCGACGACATGTACGGCATGTTCCCGCGCCTGAAGGAACGCCAGCACACCGAAGCGGGCGTGCTTTCGGGCGGCGAGCAGCAGATGCTCACGCTGTGCCGCACGCTGATGGGCGACCCGGACCTGATCATCATCGACGAGCCGACCGAGGGCCTTGCGCCGAAGATCGTCGAACTCGTGGGCCAGTACCTGCGCACGCTGAAGGACAAGGGCATCTCGGTGCTCCTGATCGAACAGAAGCTGACGATCGCGATGCAGATATCCGACCGCACGCTGGTCATGGGCCATGGGAGTATCGTGTTCGATGGCACGCCGAACAGCCTGCGTGCCGATGCGTCGACACGCAAGGAGTGGCTGGAAGTCTAGAAATGTCGGCCCCCCGGCTTGCCACTTCGTGTGCTTCGCCACCCCCCATGGGGGAGGCGCGGCCGCCTTGGGGCAGCCCGGCAGCGCCGCATTGCTTCCGGCTTGTCCCGGCAGCGACTGGGCGGCGTTGCCGGGCTCGTCCAAACGCCTAGAATTTAGCGAAATAGAACGTCCGTGCTTTTCGACGCGCGACCCGTTTTTTAGATCCCCTCCCATCCAAAGGAACGCAGCATGACCGCTGAATACAAAGTGCTCGGCGACGTCGCCGTGATCACGCTGACCAACCCGCCGGTCAACGGCCTCGGCTTCTCGACGCGGCTCGGCATCACCGACGGGCTGTCGAAAGCCGGTGCCGACGATGCCGTCAAGGCGATCGTGATCACCGGCGCCGGCAAGGCCTTTTCCGGCGGCGCCGACATCAAGGAATTCGGCACGCCGAAAGCGATCCAGGAGCCCAACCTGTTGAGCGTGATCCTCGCGCTCGAAGCCTCGGCCAAGCCGATCGTGGCGGCCATCCACTCGGTCTGCATGGGCGGCGGGCTGGAACTGGCGATGGGTTGCCACTACCGCGTGGTGTCTCCCGGCACCAGCGTTGCACTGCCCGAAGTCAAGCTCGGCCTGCTGCCCGGCGCCGGCGGCACGCAGCGCCTGCCGCGCCTCCTGGGCGTGGAGACGGCGCTCAACATGATCGTGAGCGGCGAGGCGGTCAAGAGCGAAGTGCTCGCATCGCTGCCGGGACAGAAACTGTTCGACAAGCTGGCCGCATCGGCCGAGTCGCTGTTCGACGAGGCGGTCGAGTTCGCCAAGTCGATGGCGGGCAAGAGCGGCGACCTGCCGCTGGTGCGCAATCTTCCGTGCAAGCATCCGCAGGGCGACGCCTACTTCCAGTTCGCTCGCAACATGGTCGGCGGCATGTCGAAGAACTATCCGGCGCCGCTCAAGTGCGTGGATGCGGTTCAGGCGGCCACCAAGATGAGGTTCGACGACGGCATGGCCGAGGAGCGCCGCCTCTTCACCGCCCTGATGTTCACGCCGGAATCGCTGGCGCTGCGCCATCTGTTCGTGGCCGAGCGTGCCGCCTCGCGCGTCCCCGACGTGGCGGACGACACGCCGCAGCGCGCAATCCAGTCGGTCGGCGTCATCGGTGCCGGCACCATGGGTGGCGGCATCTCGATGAACTTCCTCAATGCCGGCATCCCGGTGAAGATTCTCGAGATGAAGCAGGAGGCACTCGACCGCGGCATTGCCACCATCAAGAAGAACTACGAGGCGCAGGTCAAGAAGGGCAAGCTCAAGCAGGACAAGTACGACCAGCGCATGGCGCTCCTGTCGACCACACTGAGCTACGACGACCTGAAGGACGCCGACCTGATCATCGAGGCCGTGTTCGAGGAACTCGGCGTCAAGGAGGCGGTATTCAAGGAACTCGACCGCGTTGCCAAGCCGGGCGCCATCCTGGCCTCCAACACCTCCACCCTGGACGTCGACAAGATTGCCGCCTTCACCAAGCGGCCGCAGGACGTGGTCGGCATGCATTTCTTCAGCCCCGCCAACGTGATGAAGCTGCTCGAAGTGGTGCGCGGCAAGGAAACCGCCAAGGACGTCCTGGCGACCGTGATGTCGACGGCCAAGAAGATCAAGAAGACGGCGGTGGTCTCCGGCGTGTGCGACGGCTTCATCGGCAACCGCATGATCGAGCAGTACTCGCGCCAGGCCGGCTTTCTGCTCGACGAAGGCGCCACGCCGCAGCAGGTCGACCGTGCGATCGAGAAGTTCGGTTTTGCCATGGGCCCGTTCCGCATGGGCGACCTGGCAGGCAACGACATCGGCTGGGCCATCCGCAAGCGCCGCGCGACCGAGCGCGCCGACATGAAGTACAGCAAGACGGCCGACAAGCTCTGCGAACTGGGCCGCTTCGGCCAGAAGACCGGCGCCGGCTGGTACGACTACAAGCCCGGCAAGCGCGACGCGATCCCGAGCGAGGTCGTGCTCAACCTGATTGCGCAGCACCGCAAGGACGAAGGCATCACGCCGCGCAAGATTTCCGACGAAGAGATCGTGCAGCGGCTGGTGTATTCGCTCGTCAACGAAGGTGCGCACATTCTCGAGGACGGCATCGCATCCAGGGCCGGCGACATCGACATGGTCTATCTCACCGGCTACGGCTTCCCGCTCTGGCGCGGCGGGCCGATGCACTATGCCAACCAGGTCGGGCTCTACAACGTGGGCGAGGCGATGAAGCGCTTTGCCAGGAACCCGCGCGACGACGCGAGCTTCTGGCAGCCCGCGCCGCTGATCCAGAAGCTCGTCGCAGAAGGCAAGCAGTTCAGCTGACTCGCGAAGCACAGGCCGCCTCCATGCTCAAACGCGTGTTCGGTGCATTGCTGGTGGTGGTGCTGGCGTTGGTGGCAGTGCTGGCCATCGGTACCTGGCGCACACCGTCCAGGCAGCTCGCCATCGCGCCGGCGGCCGAACTTGCGGTCGACGTACAGGCGGCTGTGCGCCGTCTGGGTGGCGCGATTCCGATCCGCACCGTTTCCAGCCTCGAAGACGCCGCCGGCAGCGCTGCCGAGTTCGACAAGCTGCATGCGTATCTGGCGGCGCAATTTCCGAAACTTCACGCCACGCTGAAGAAGGAAGTGGTGGGCCAGAAGGCGCTGCTCTATACCTGGGCCGGCAGCGACACCTCGGCAAAGCCGGTCCTGCTGATGGCGCACCAGGACACGGTGCCGATCGCATCCGGCACGGAAAAGGCCTGGACCGTCGAGCCCTTCGGCGGCGCCATTCAGGACGGCTTCGTCTGGGGGCGCGGCACGCTCGACAACAAGGGCAACCTGTTCGCGCAGATGGAAGCCATCGAGTTGCTCGTCGCGAGCGGCTTTCAGCCGAAGCAGACGGTCTACCTCGCTTACGGCGACGACGAAGAAGTCAGTGGCCTGCGCGGCGCGCTGCCGATCGCACAGCTGCTCAAGTCGCGCGGCATCGCGCTCGAATGGGTGCTCGACGAAGGCCTGCTGGTGCTCGACGGCGTACTGCCCGGCCTGTCGAAGCCGGCGGCGCTGATCGGCCTGGCCGAAAAGGGCTACGGCACCTTCTTCCTGTCTCTCGACACCGCGCCCGGCCACTCGTCGATGCCGCCCGCGCAGAGCGCCATCGGCCGCATGAGCGCGGCGCTGGCACGCCTCGAGGCGACGCCGATGCCCGGTGGCATCAAGGGCGTGGCCGGCGACATGTTCGCAACCCTCGCGCCCGAAATGAGCGGCATCAACCGGGTGATGCTGTCGAACCTCTGGCTGACCGCGCCGCTGGTGCAGCGCCAGCTCGAGAAGAGCCCGAGCAGCAACGCGATGCTTCGCACCACCACCGCGCTGACCATCGTGCGCGCCGGCAACAAGGACAACGTGCTGCCCGGGCGCATCGAGGCGGCGGTCAACTTCCGCATCCTGCCGGGCGACAGCATCGCAAGCGTCGAAGCCCACCTGCGCCGTGCGCTGGCCGACGACGCGATCCAGGTCAAGGGCTATCCGGGCAATTCGGAGCCTTCGCCGGTGTCGCCGACCGACAGCACCGGTTACCGCGCCATCGAGCAGGCCGTGCGGCAGGTGTTCCCCGATGCCCTGGTGGCGCCGGGCCTGATGACCGCCGCCACCGATTCACGCCACTTCGCACTGGTGAGCGATGCGGTCTACCGCTTCTCGCCGATCCGTGTGAAGGCGCAGGACCTCGCGCGCTTCCACGGCAACGACGAACGGCTCGCGATCTCGAACTATGGCGAGATGATCCGGTTCTATCACCAGCTGCTGCGCAACACCGCGCAGCCCCAGTAAGCGTCTTCCTCTTCTACACAAGGACTTCACCATGACCAGCGCCGTCATCGTTTCCACCGCCCGCACGCCGCTCGCCAAGAGCTGGAAGGGCGCCTTCAACATGACGCACGGCGCCACGCTCGGCGGCCATGCGGTGCAGCACGCGGTTTCGCGCGCCGGCATCGAGGGCGCCGACGTCGACGACGTGATCATGGGCTGCGCCACGCCCGAGGGTGCGACCGGCTCCAACATCGCGCGCCAGATCGCGTTGCGCGCCGGCCTGCCGATCACGACATCCGGCATGACCATCAACCGCTTCTGCTCGTCGGGACTGCAGACCATCGCCACCGCGGCGCAGCGCATCATCGCGGGCGAGGGCGAGGTGTACGTGGCGGGCGGTGTCGAGAGCATCTCGTGCGTGCAGAACGAAGCCAACAAGCACATGCTTGCCGACCCCTGGCTGGTGAAGCACAAGCCCGAAATCTACTGGAACATGCTGCAGACGGCGGAGCAGGTCGCCAAGCGGTACAACATCGGCCGCGAGGCCATGGACGAGTACGGCGCAGCCAGCCAGCAGAAGGCCACGGCCGCGCTCGAAGCCGGCCGCTTCAAGGACGAGATTGCGCCGATCACCGTGCTGGCCGGCGTGGCCGATGCGGTGATGGGCCTGCGGACCAAGGAAGTCACCATCGAGAACGACGAAGGCATCCGTCCCGGCACCACCCAGGAAGGCATCAGCGGCATCCGTCCGGCGATTCCGGGCGGCGTGATCTCGGCCGGCAACGCCAGCCAGTTCTCGGACGGTGGCGGCGCCTGCGTGGTGGTCGACGAGCGCTATGCCGAGCGCAAGGGCCTGAAGCCGCTCGGCCGCTTCCTCGGCTTTGCCGTCGCCGGCTGCGAGCCCGACGAAATGGGCATCGGCCCGGTGTTCGCGATACCGAAGGTGCTCAAGCGCCTCGGACTCAGCGTCGGCGACATCGACTTGTGGGAGCTGAACGAAGCCTTCGCGGTGCAGGTCATCTACTGCCGCGACAAGCTCGGCATCCCGGGCGACCGGCTGAACGTGGATGGCGGCGCCATCGCGGTCGGCCACCCCTACGGCGTGAGCGGCCAGCGTCTCACCGGCCATGCGCTCATCGAAGGCAAGCGCCGCGGCGCCAAGAAGGTCGTGGTCACGATGTGCATCGGCGGCGGCATGGGTGCGGCGGGTGTGTTCGAAGTTTTTTGAGCATCACGCAGCACACAACTGGTCGCGCACGACCCGGGAAGCAAGCCATGAGTCTCCGCCCAACCCTCGACTTCCTGCTGTACGACTGGCTCCACGCCGAGTCGCTCAATCAGCGTGAGCGCTTTGCGGACCATTCGCGCGAGACCTTCGATGCGGTGCTCGACACCTGCGAGCGCATCGCGCGCGAGAAGTACGCGCCGCACAACCGCACGGTCGACACGCAGGAGCCGCACTTCGACGGCGAGAAGGTCATCCTTCCGCAGGCCACGCACGATGCGCACAAGGCCTTTGCCGAATCCGGCATGCTGAGCGCGGC
>JANOCL010000115.1:0-36064 GCA_031412135.1 Variovorax sp.
GGGCCGGCGCCGGATCTCGCGGCCGGCCGGTTGGCCGGTCAGCCGGTCAGGAGCTCGCGCCAGGCAGAGGACAGCGGCGCGACGGACGCCGCAATGCGCGCCGACGAAAGCCAAGGCTCGCCGTCGAGCGCGAACACCTCGCCGCCGGCCTCGCGCACGAGGAGCACACCGGCGGCCGCGTCCCAGGGGCCCATGCCGCGCTCCCAGAACAAATCGAGGCGGCCGGCCGCCAGGTAGGCCAGCTCCAGCGCCATGCTGCCGGCGCGTCGCACGCCCGCGGTCCGGTCGATGACGCGCGCGAACTGCGCGAGGTACTCGGGCATGAACGCCGCGCCGGGCTTCGGGAACACCGTGCCGGCGACGGCCTGCTCCAAAACCAGCGTCTGCGCGACCTTCAGCCGCCGTCCGTTCAGCCAGGCGCCCTGCCCGGCCGCCGCACTGAAAAGCTCACCGCGAGTCGGGTCGGCCACCACGCCCGCAAGCGCTTCGCCGTGCTGCACCAGCGCAATCGATACCGCGTACTGCGGATAGCCTCGCAGAAAGTTCATGCTGCCGTCGATCGGGTCGACGATCACGTGGGCGCGCCGTCGACCCCATCGCCACCACCGCTCTCTTCCCCCAGGAAGCCGTGCCGCGGAAAGCGCTCGGCGATACGGCTGCGCAGCGATTCCTCGATCTCCGAATCCAGGGCGCTGGCCCAATCGCCCACGGACTTGACGATCAATGAATGGGGTTCTTGCGCCGCGGTGCGCAGGCGCTGCATGACATCTTCGGCCAGTACACAGGCAAAGGCGCAGGCCTCGCGTGCCAGTTCCGAATCGACGCCGAGGGCGCTCTCGGTCACTCTGCGCGATTCATGCGCGACACGTAGTCGACCTCGCGCGTATCCACGATCGAGATACGGAATTCGCAGGGCCGCTGTTCGATCGTGCGGGCAACACGTTCGATCCGCAGCACCGAGGCGCCAGACTCGATGTTCAGCAGCGCCGCGGTTTCAGCCGAGATCGGTTCCGCTCGCAACCGCTCGTCGGCGCCGGCAACAGTGACGCCGAAGGCCAGCTGGTACAGCTCGTAGATCGTGCCGGGGCGCGATTCGAACTGCGCGCGGGTGAGCCCGCTGAACAGCTGGGCGTCGATCACGATGTGGTCGTGAATCGTCGGCCGGCCCTTGAGCGACAGCACGTTGTCGATGCGAAAGACCTGCGCCGGCCCCATGAGCCCGAGCGCCTGCGCTTCTTCCGTGGTGGCCTTGCCGCGGCTGAAGGCGTGCAGCCGCACGCGGGGAAACTCGCGCACGCCGCTGCGATCCGCGAGCTTGAAGAACTGGAACAGAAAGCGCTCGCGATCGAGCTTGCCGACAAACGTTCCGCGCCCCTGCTGGCGCACCAGCACGTGGTCGGCGACGAGTTCGTCGACCGCGCGCCGCAGCGTGCCGATCGACACACCGAAGCGGCGCGCCAGCTCGCTTTCGTTGGGCAGCGCGGCGCCCGGCAGCACCGCCCCGGAGGCAATGTCGCCGATCAGCTTGCGCTTGACCTCCCGATACAGCACCGGACTGGCGACGGACGAGTTGGCGAGCAGATCTGACGGCCGGCTCATGGTCACACCAAGGCGGCAATGGCATCCAGGGTGGCTTGCGCGACCTCTATGCCCTCGGCATCGGCCTTGGCCACGAGATCGAAGCGGCGCTTGCCGGGAAGCCGGACGCCGTCGTCGAGCAGCATCGCCGAGAGCAGCGCCTTGCTGCGTTCGGCATACACCGCGCGACCGGCCAGTGCGGCCGGGTCGATCACGATGAAGGCCTGGCCCAATCGCGGCTGGTTGCCTTCGTCGACGAAGAAGGTGTCGGCCTCCGCGCCGAAGTGCGCGCCGGTCAGGGTGGTGACCAGCATTTCGACCATCAGGGCCAGCATGGCGCCCTTGACGCCTCCCATGGGCAACATTGCACCGTCCATGCCCTTCTTCGGGTCGGTGGTCGGGTTGCCGTCGGCGTCGACCGCCCATCCGATGGGAATGCTCTCACCCTTCTTGGCGGCGACCATGAGCTTGCCGCGCGCGACTTCGGACAGCGACAGGTCGATGCTCAACGGATACTTGCCTTCGCGCGGGAAGATGGCCGCGATCGGGTTGGTGCCGAAGATCGGCCGCTTGCCGCCGGCCGCCGGCATGGCCGCTGGTGAATTGCCGCACGCAATTCCGACCATGCCCGCGCCCGCGACCGCATCGAGGTGATACGACGCCATGCCGAAATGATGGCTGTTGGTGACCGCGCCGATCGCTATGCCGGTGTTGGCGGCGCGCGAGATGGCTTCTTCGATCGCCATCAGGCAGGCCGGAAAGGCAAAGCCGTTGCACGCATCGACGAGCACCGCGCTGGCGCGCTCGTTGATGATCCTGGGCACCGCATCGCCCACGACGCGGCCGGCCTTCAGGTGCGCCGCGTACATCGCGACCCGCGAGAGGCCGTGCGACGGCACACCGCTGGCTTCCGCCATCACGAGCGCGACCGCGGTCGCGCTCGCCTGCCGGGAGGACGCGCCGGCCTTGCACAACGCGGACTCGACGAGTTTCTTCAATTCATCGCAGGTTTGCAGCATGGCGTCATTGTTGCAGGGCGCGGGCCACTTCAGCCGCGATCAGGGTGGAGACCCGCACGTTGGATTCGGCGGTCACGCCGGCCACGTGCGGCGTGAGGATGACATTCGGGCAGCCTTCCCACGCGCTGCCCGGCTTCAATGGCTCGGGCTCGAACACGTCGAACGCGGCACCGCCCAGGCGCCCGGAGCGCAGCGCCTGCGTCAGCGCGGCTTCATCGACGATGCCGCCGCGTGCCGTGTTGATCACGATGGCGCCCGGCTTCATGCGCGCGATGCGCGGCGCGGAAAGCATGTTCTTCGTATCCGGCGTGAGCGGCACATGAAGCGTCACCACGTCGGCCGTTGCGAGCAGTTCGTCGAGCGACACGCAGCGCACGCCCGTCTCCGACCAGACCGGGCTGCCGGCAGCCACCATCGGGTCGTGCGCGATCACGTTCATGCCGAGGCTACGCGCGAGCTTCGCGCACAGGCGGCCAATGCCGCCGAAGCCGACCAGTCCGAGGCACGTACCGGCTGTCTCGCGCCCGTTCGACAGCGCCGCGCGCGGCCATTTGCCAGCCGCGACCGCCTCGCTCGAAAGATAGACCCCGCGCAACAGCACCATCGCCGTGCCGATCACGTATTCGGCCACCGCCATCGCATTCGCGCCGGTGGCGGGAATCACCTTCATGCCGCGTGCCTCGCAGGCGACCACATCGATGTTGTCCAGGCCTACGCCCAGGCGGCCGATGACGCTGGCCCTGGCGCAGGCGGCGAGCAGGTCGCCGCGCACCTGGGTTCGATTGCGAACGATCAACGCATCCGCGTCCGACACCGCCGCAGCCAGACGCCGAGGGTCGTCGACCAGCTGGGGGTCGTAGCTGACGTCGAAGGATTTGCGCAGCGTTTCAACCGCCGCTTCGTCCATGAATTCGGAGATGACTATTTTTTTCATGGAGTCCTGGTTTTCAACCGGCCTGGATGTTTCGCGACTTGACGATTTCGCGCCAGCGCGCGACATCTTTCCGAATGAGCGCGCCGAATTCCGCGGGGCCCATGCCGGTGGGGGTGAACCCCATGGCGGTGACGCGCGCGGAAACTTCATTCGACCTGACCGACGTGATGGCCTCTGCCGACACCTTGTCGATGATGGCCTGCGGCGTACCGGCCGGCATCACCAGGCCGGTCCAGTTCTCGAGTTCGACGCCTGGCAGCCCGGCCTCGGCGAAGGTGGGCACGTCGGGAAGGAGCGGATGGCGGGTGGCTGAGGTCACCGCCAGCGCGCGCAGCTTCCCGGCCTTCACATGGGTCGAACATTCCGGCAGGTTCGAGACGATGAAGTCAAGCTGCGAACCCAGCAGGTCGTTGAGCGAGGGCGCACCACCCTTGTACGGAATGTGCGTGACTTCGATCTTGGCATTGAGTGCGAGCAGCTCGAGGCCCAGGTGCGGCGGCGTGCCATTGCCACTGGACCCCGCGTTCAGCCGCTTGGCACGCGCCTGGACCAGAAACTCCTTGAGCGACTTCGCCGGATTGCCTTCGTTCACCACCAGAACCAAAGGGCTGGTCGCCAACTGGGCAACCGGCGCGAGGTTCTTTTCCAGGCTGTAGGTCAGATTGTTGAAAAGCGACTGGTTCACCGCGTGGGCCAAGGTGATGGCCAGCCAGGTGTAGCCGTCGGGAGATGCCTTGGCGGCCATGTCGGCGCCCAGGTTTGCGTTGGCACCAGCGCGGTTGTCCACAAGAATGGACTGCTTGAAGGCGATGCCGGCGCTCTGTGCGATGAGACGCGCCATCACGTCCGTGAGGCCGCCCGGCGGAAACGGGACGATGTAGCGAATGGGCTTCGACGGATAGCTGCCCACGTCTTCGGCGAATGAGAGCGAGGGCATGAGCGACGCGGCCGCCGCAGATGCAATCGCGTGAATGGCAAAGCGCCGAGTGGTCAATTGAACCTCCGGATTTCGTTGGGAATTTGAGCCTGCCTCGCCCCGAGGGGAAAGACAACGCGCACCGCAGTGCGCGTTGCAGGTCAGGCGCTTTCGAACAGCCGCGTCATCACGAACTCGCGGTGGCCCAGGGCCTCCGCCGAAGTGAGGCGGCCGTTGACCGTCTGCAGCATCATCTCGAGCAGCGAGTCGCCGGCGGCGTCCATCGTCAGTTCGCGCTGCAGCAGGCCCGAACAGTCGACGTCGATGTGCTCGCTCATCAGGCGCACGGTGCGCGGGTTCGCGCACAGCTTGATGACCGGCAGGATCGGGTTGCCGATGACGTTGCCCTGCCCGGTGGGGAAGAAGTGCACCACGTAGCCGGCAGCCGCGCACAGCGTGACCATCTCGGCGGCGGCAGACGACGAATCCATGAACCACAGGCCCGGCCTGGTGGGCGTTTCGGCCTTGTCGAGCACGCCGTCGACCATGCACTTCTTGCCGATCTTCTGGATGTTGCCGAGCGCCTTTTCCTCAATGGTGGTCAAGCCACCGGCGATGTTGCCCTTGGTGGGCTGCGAGTCCGACAGGTCGGTGGTTGCATGGCGTTTGATCATGTCCTGGTAGCTGTCGAACATCTTCATGAAGTCGGCGCGGACCTTGTCGTCGCGGCAGCGTTCGGCCACGAGGTGTTCGCCGCCGGTGAGTTCCGACGTCTCGCCGAAGACGAGCGTGGTGCCCAGGTCATACATCTTGTCGAAGGCATTGCCGACGGTCGGGTTCGCGCCGCAGCCGGAGGTGGTGTCGCTCTCTCCACACTTGGTCGACACCCACAGGTCGGAGATCGGGCATTCCACGCGATGCAGCATCGACGCGGCCTGGAGCAGTTCTTTCGCGGCCTTCGAGGCGCGCATGATCGTGTCGTGGTCGCCATGGCCCTCAATGCCAAATCCGACGACCGGCTTGCCCGTGGCGGCGATGCCGTCGACGACCTTCTTGGTCCAGCTGTCTTCGATGCCGATGACCACCACGGCGGCCACGTTCGGGTTGGAGCCGGCGCCGATCAGCGTGCGGAAGTGGAGTTCGAGGTCGGCCCCGAACTGCAGGCGGCCGTACGGATGTGGAATGGCCATGGCCCCCTTGATCGAGTGCGCGACGGCCTCGGCCGCCGAATTGGACAGGTCGTCCAGCGGCAGGATGATGACGTGGTTGCGCACGCCGACGCGGCCGTTCTCGCGGCGATAGCCCCAGAAAGTGGTGTTTTTGTCGATGATGGACATGTGAGAAACCTTGGATGGAGTTCGGTGGGCGGACGGCGGCTTACCAGCGCTTGGTCTTGATGTTGTGCACGTGTGCGTGGTCACCCACCGCGATCGGCGCAACGACCTTGCCGATGTCCGTGCCGTACTTGATGACGGTGTCGCCTTGCGCCATCGCCTTGACGGCCACCTTGTGCCCGATGGGGATGGCTGCATTGGCCTTGATGGTGATGGTGCGGTCGTCGTCGAGGATCAGGGCCGTCATGTCCTGTCCGGCTTCGATGCCTTCAACGACGACGACAGCGACGCTGTCTTTTTCTTCGTGCAGTACGCAATGGATCACTGAGTTACTCCTTCAAGCAGGGTGTGGCGGTCGAGGGACTGGAGCGTCCCGGAATCTGGTTTGGCGACAGATCGTGTCGTCGGGGGAAATATATCATCTATATGAATTTTGAAGTCGGGGGTTTTCCCCAGCGCCGAGCGATCGCACTCTGCCGCCCAGCGTCTCCTAGTCGCTCTTGCCGGTGGCGCCGCCGATGCGCAGCGCCGCCAGGTCGAGCACCCGCACGCCGCCGTATTCGACACGGATGGCGCCCTGGGCCTCCAGCGTGCGCAGGGCTTCGTTGACCCGCTGGCGTGAGAGGCCGATGAGATAGGCCAGTTCCTGCTGGGTGATGCGCAGGAGTTCGCCCACGCCGGGAAAGAGCACCGGGTTGAACAGCGCCGCGAGGTTGCGCGCCACGCGGGCATCGGGGTTGTTGAGCCGATCGGCCTCGCGCGCGGCGATGAAATGGCCAAGCCGCTCATTGAACTGGTTCATCACGAAACGGTTGAAGCCGATCGAGTGATCGAGCAGCCAGTGAAAGTCCTCCAGCGGCAGCCCCGCCACCACGCTGCGTCGCAGGGCCTGGATGTTGTAGCGGTAGGACTCGCGCTTGAGAAGCGTGCCTTCGCCGAACCAGCCGCCCGGCGGCAGACCGCTGTAGGTCATCGAGGTGCCGTCGGCGTTGTCGTTGCTCATCTTGAGCAGGCCTTCCACGACGCCGAACCAGTAGGTGGGCGCTCGGCCGATGCGGCAGACCAGGTCGCCGGGCTCGGCTTCGCCGACCACCACCACCGCCCCCGTGCGGCGGCGCTCGAGCGGCGTGAGCGTTCCGAACCAGGGAATGTCGTGGAGTTCCTCGGGTGTGGCGGGCCGCACGCGATCGCGTATCGACAAGGCGCCGCTTCTTCGGCTGTTCGGGCTGCCAGGGGTCATCGGGAAACTCCGGGGAGTAGTGTCCCTAGGATTGTCGTTGGAACGACAAGTCGGCGACAAGCTTGGTCCTACAGTCCGCCCCATCGTGCAGACCACCGCCAACACTTTCCCCCGCCTGCTCCTGGCCCATGCGCGGCAGCAATCCGATGCGCCCGCCGTGCGTGAAAAAGACCTCGGCATCTGGCAGACGTGGAGCTGGGCTGAAGTTGCCGTCGAGGTGCGCGAGTTCGCCTGCGGCCTCGCGAGCGTGGGTTTCAAGGCCGGCGACAACCTGGCCATCGTCGGCGCCAACCGGCCGCATCTCTACATGGCCGTGGTGGCCGCGCAATGCCTGCGCGGGGTGCCGGTGCCGCTCTACCAGGATGCGGTCGCGAGCGAGATGGTCTTCATGCTGGAGGACGCGTCGGTCGAGTTCGTCATCGCCGAAGACCAGGAACAGGTCGACAAGCTGCTCGAGTGCCGCGAGCTCATGACGAAGGGCGCCGGCATTCGCCACATCGTGTACGACGATCCGCGCGGCTTGCGCCACTACGACCAGCCGGGCCTGCTGGGCTACGAAAAGCTGCGCGAGCTGGGCCGCGCGTGGGATGCGGCGCATCCGGGCGCGTTCGACCGGAGCGTCGAAGCCGGCGAGCCCGCCGATGTCGGTGTGATCCTCTACACCTCGGGCACCACGGGCCGACCCAAGGGCGTGTGCCAGACGCACGCCAGCTTCATCGCGGCGGGCCGTGGCGGCGTCGAAACCGACCGCCTCGGCCCCGGCGACAACATCATGAGCTACCTGCCGATGGCCTGGGTCGGCGACCACCTGTTCTCGGTGGCGCAGTGGCTGGTGGGCGGCTTCACGCTCAACTGCCCGGAGTCGACGGAGACGGTGATGAACGACATGCGCGAGATCGGGCCGAGCTACTATTTCGGACCACCGCGCACCTTCGAGGGCCTGCTCACCGCGGTGTCGATCCGCATGGAAGACGCGGCCGCGCCGAAGCGCTGGCTCTACGCGAAGTTCATGGCGCTGGCGCAGCGCGTGGGCGCCGACATCCTGAACGGCGCGCCGGTCGGTTTCGGCGACCGCGCGCTGTATGCGCTCGGCAACTTCATGGTCTACGGGCCGCTTCGCAACGTGCTGGGCATGAGCCGCATCCGGGTGGCCTACACCGCGGGCGCGGCGATCGGGCCCGACCTGTTTCGCTTCTATCGCTCGATCGGCGTCAACCTCAAGCAGTTCTACGGCCAGACCGAAACCTGCGCCTACGTGTGCCTGCAGCAGGACGGCAAGGTCAAGCTGCAGACCGTGGGCAGCGCGGCGCCAGGCATCGAACTCAAGATCGCTGCGGACGGCGAAGTGCTCGTGCGCGGCGTGTCGGTGCTGAAGGAGTACTACAAGCGGCCCGATGCGACGGCCGAGGTGCTCGATGCGGACGGCTACTTCCACACCGGCGACGCCGGCGTGATCGACGCCGAGGGCCACTTGCGCATCATCGACCGCGCCAAGGACGTGGGCCGGCTCGTGGGCGGCGCGATCTTCGCGCCCAACTACATCGAGAACAAGCTGAAGTTCTTTCCGCAGATCAAGGAAGCGGTGTGCTTCGGCAATGCGCGCGACGAGGTGTGCGCGGCGATCAACATCGACTACGAAGCCGTCGGCAACTGGGCCGAGCGCCGCGGGCTGGCCTACGGCGGTTATGTCGACCTGGCCGGCAAGCCCGAGGTGCTGGAACTCATCGGCGAGTGCATCGCCAAGGTGAATGCCGATCTCGCCGCCGAAGAGGGCATGGGCGAGTCGCAGATCGCCCGCTTCCTGGTGCTGCACAAGGAACTGGACCCCGACGACGACGAGCTCACCCGCACGCGCAAGGTACGGCGCGGCTTCATCGCCGAGAAGTACGCGCTGCTGCTCGATGCGCTCTACGGCGGCAGGACCGAGCAGTACATCGAGACCCAGGTGAAGTTCGAGGACGGTCGCACCGGCGTGGTGAACGCCACGCTGAAGATCGTCGAAGCGAAACGCTTCGCTTCCTTGGCGAAGGCGGCATGAGATGAAAACCCAGTTCTTGGACGCAGAGGACGCAAAGGTTTCGCAAAGGACGCGAAAGAATTCAATGAAAACTTCCTTTGCCTTCTTTCGCGCCCTATGCGTTTCTTCGCGCCCTCTGCGTCCGGTCAAGTCCGCTTCCTTCTGGATCGGGAACGCCCATGGCTAGAGCTATCGGCGAGGTCATCCTCGACGTGCAGAACATCTCGCTCGCGTTCGGCGGCGTCAAGGCGCTGACCGACATCAGCTTCGACGTGCGCGAACACGAAGTGCGCGCGATCATCGGGCCCAACGGTGCCGGCAAGAGCTCGATGCTCAACTGCATCAACGGCGTCTACCAGCCGCAGCAGGGCTCCATCACTTTCCGCGGCCAGCACTTCAAGCACATGAATTCGCGCCAGGTAGCCGAGATGGGCGTGGCCCGCACCTTCCAGAACCTGGCGCTCTTCAAGGGCATGAGCGTCCTCGACAACATCATGACGGGGCGCAACCTCAAGATGAAGAGCGGCCTGCTGGCACAGGCGCTGCGCTTCGGCCCGGCCGAGCGCGAGGAGCTGCGCCACCGCGAGTTCGTGGAACGCATCATCGACTTCCTCGAGATCCAGCTGCACCGCAAGACGCCGGTGGGGCGCCTGCCGTACGGCCTGCAGAAGCGCGTCGACCTCGGCCGGGCGCTCGCGATGGAGCCGCAGGTGCTCCTGCTCGACGAGCCGATGGCCGGCATGAACGTCGAAGAGAAGCAGGACATGAGCCGCTTCATCCTCGACGTGAACGACGAGTTCGGCACCACCATCGTCCTGATCGAGCACGACATGGGCGTGGTGATGGACATCTCGGACCGCGTGGTCGTGCTCGACTACGGCCGGAAGATCGGCGACGGCACGCCCGACACCGTGCGCAACAACGAAGACGTGATTCGCGCTTACCTGGGGACGGAACACTGATGGGCTTTTTTCTCGAAACCCTCTTCGGCGGCCTGATGGTCGGCATGCTGTATTCGCTGATCGCGATCGGCTTCGTGCTGATCTACAAGGCCTCGGGCGTCTTCAACTTCGCGCAGGGCGCCATGGTGCTGTTCGCGGCGCTCGCGATGGCGCGCTTCGCGGAATGGTTTCCGCGCTGGTTCGGATTCGAGAGCTTGCTGCTCGCGAACATCCTGGCCTTCATCGCGGCGATGGCGGTGATGGTCGTGGTGGCCTGGCTGATCGAGCGGCTCGCGCTCAGCAGGCTGGTCAACCAGGAAGGCATCACGCTCCTGATGGCGACACTCGGCATTGCCTACTTTCTCGACGGGCTCGGCCAGACGCTGTTCGGCAACGACATCTACAAGATCGACGTCGGCATGCCCAAGGAACCGATGATGGTCCTGCAGGACACCTTTCCGGGCGGCCTCCTGCTGAGCCGCGAAGACCTGATCGCCGCGCTCGTCTCCGCCGCACTGGTCGTGGTGCTGGCGATCTTCTTCCAGAAGACGGCCACCGGCCGCGCGCTGCGCGCGGTGGCGGACGACCACCAGGCGGCGCAATCGATCGGCATTCCGCTCAACCGCATCTGGGTCATCGTGTGGTCGGTGGCCGGCTTCGCCGCGCTGGTGGCCGGGATCATCTGGGGCTCCAAGCTGGGCGTGCAGTTCTCGCTGTCGCTCGTTGCATTGAAGGCGCTGCCGGTCGTGATCCTTGGCGGGCTGACATCGATACCGGGCGCGATCATCGGCGGCCTCCTGATCGGCGTCGGCGAAAAGCTGTCGGAGATCTACCTCGGCCCGATGCTGGGCGGCGGCATCGAGATCTGGTTCGCCTACGTGCTGGCGCTCGTTTTCCTTCTCGTGCGGCCGCAGGGCTTGTTCGGCGAAAAAATCATCGATCGGGTCTAGACAAATGTTCTATCGGGAAAACGGCCAGTTCAAGTCGAACTATCGCGCCGACCAGCAGATCTTTCCGATCCTGCAGGACCGCGTGCTCATGCTCGCCTTCCTGGTCTTCGCTTTTGCGGTGGTGCCCTTCATCGCGCCGGAGTACTGGTTCCGCGCCATCCTGATCCCGTTTCTGATCCTCTCGCTGGCGGCCCTCGGTTTGAACATACTGGTGGGCTACTGCGCCCAGAAATCGCTCGGCACCGGCGCCTACATGGCGGTGGGCGCCTATGCGGCCTACAACTTGCATGTGCGCATCGACGGCATGCCGCTCATCGCATCGCTGCTGCTCGGCGGCCTGTTCGCAACCGCCGTCGGCGTGCTGTTCGGCATACCGAGCCTTCGCATCAAGGGGCTCTACCTGGCGGTCGCCACGCTGGCCGCGCAGTTCTTCATCGACTGGGCATTCCTGCGCATCAACTGGCTCACCAACAACTCGGCCTCGGGCTCGGTGAGCGTGGCAGGGCTCAACGTGTTCGGCCTGCCGGTCGAGACGGCAGTCCAGAAGTACCTGCTGTGCCTCACGCTGCTGGTGGTGTTCGCGGTGCTGGCCAAGAACCTGGTGCGCAGCGCGATCGGCCGCGAATGGATGGCGATTCGCGACATGGACGTCGCCGCCGCGGTGATCGGCATCCGGCCGGTGTACGCCAAGCTCACCGCCTTTGCCGTCAGCTCGTTCATCGTCGGCGTGGCGGGTGCGCTGTGGGGCTTCATGCACCTGGGTACCTGGGAGCCGGCGGCGTTCAACATCGACCGCTCGTTCCAGTTGCTCTTCATGGTGATCATCGGCGGCCTCGGCTCGATCATGGGCAGCTTCTTCGGCGCCGCGTTCATTGTGCTGCTGCCGATCCTGCTCAACCAGATACCGGGCTGGTTCGGCATCTCGATTTCGACTGCGCTGGCCTCGCACCTCGAATTCATGATCTTCGGCGCGTTGATCGTGTTCTTCCTGATCGTCGAGCCGCATGGCCTTGCCCGGCTCTGGTCGACGGCCAAGGAAAAACTGCGCCTCTGGCCCTTCCCGCACTGACATGACCACCCCCGTTGCTTGCTCACTTCGTGTAGCCGCCTCCCCCCTCGAGGGGGCGACACCAGCGACCCGGCAAAGCTGGCTCCGCGGTGTCCCACGAACGGGCCTGGCTTCGCCGGCCGCGCGGTCGGCCGTCGCCCATCGATTTCATCCCGCCCCGTCGTATTCCATCAAAAGGAGACAACCATGAAGCTGAAATCACTTGCATTCGCTCTCGCCGCCGTCTCGGCGCTGGCAGGCACGGCGCCTGCATTCGCCCAGGCCAAGGAGCAGTTCTTTCCGCTCCTGGTCTACCGCACCGGCCCCTATGCGCCGAACGGCACGCCCTGGGCCAACGGCAAGCAGGACTACATCAAGCACATCAACGCGACCGGCGGCATCAACGGCGTGAAGATCAGCTACGAGGAATGCGAAACCGGCTACGCCACCGACAAGGGCGTGGAGTGCTATGAGCGCCTGAAGGGCCGCCCGGGCGTCGCGCTGTTCGATCCGCAAGCCACCGGCATCACCTTCGCGCTCACCGACAAGGTGCCGGCCGACAAGATTCCGCTGATCACGCTGGGCTACGGCCTTTCCGCGTCCCAGGACGGCAGCGCGTTCAAGTGGAACTTTCCGCTGATGGGCTCCTACTGGACCGCGGCCGACATCCTGATCCAGCACATCGGGAAGAAGGAAGGCGGCATGGACAAGCTCAAGGGCAAGAAGATCACCCTGGTCTACCACGACTCCCCGTTCGGCAAGGAGCCGATTCCGCTGTTGCAGGAGCGCGCGAAGATGAACGGCTTCGAGCTCTCGCTGATTCCCGTGGCCGCGCCCGGCATCGAGCAGAAGTCGGCTTGGCTGCAGGTGCGCCAGTCGCGGCCCGACTACGTGCTGCTGTGGGGCTGGGGCGTGATGAACTCGACCGCGCTCAAGGAAGCCGTGGCCACGGGCTACCCGCGCGAGAAGATGTATGGCGTGTGGTGGGCCGGAGCCGAGCCCGACGTGAAGGACGTGGGCGCGAATGCCAAGGGCTACAACGCACTGGCGCTCAACACCTCGGGCACGCAACCGAAGGTGATCCAGGACATTCTCAAGAACGTGCACGACAAGGGCGAAGGCACGGGCCCGAAGGACGAAGTGGGCTCGGTGCTCTACACGCGCGGCGTGATCATCCAGATGCTGGGCGTCGAGGGCGTGCGCCGTGCACAGGAACGCTTCGGCAAGGGCAAGGTCATGACCGGCGAACAGGTGCGCTGGGGCCTGGAGAACCTCGCGCTCGACCAGAAGAAGCTTGACGGGCTCGGCTTCTCCGGCGTGCTGCGTCCCATCAGCACCTCGTGCCAGGACCACATGGGCTCGAGCTGGGCCCGCGTCCACACCTGGGACGGCGCCAAGTGGGGCGGCATGTCCGACTGGTACCAGGCCGACGACCAGATCATCAAACCGATGGTCAAGACGGCAGGCGAGAAGTACGTCGGCGAAAAGAAGCTGACGCGCCGCGAAGCCGCCGACTGTTCTAGCTAAGGCTCGCCACCGGGCGCAACACCAGCGGACTGGCAAAGCCGGTTCCGCGGTGCACCCCGCAAATACCATGAACGAATCAAAAATTCTTCTGAACGTCAACGGCATCGAGGTCATCTACAACCATGTGATCCTGGTGCTGAAGGGCGTTTCGCTGGTCGTGCCCGAGGGCGGCATCGTTGCGCTGCTGGGCGGCAACGGCGCGGGCAAGACGACAACGCTGCGTGCGGTGTCGAACCTGCTCGCGGGCGAACGCGGCGCGGTGACCAAGGGCACCATCGAACTGCGCGGCGAGCGCATCGAAGCCCTCACGCCGGCGGATCTGGTGAAGCGCGGCCTGATCCAGGTGATGGAGGGCCGCCACTGCTTCGCCCACCTCACCATCGAGGACAACCTGATGACCGGCGCCTACACGCGCACCGACGGCAAGGCAGCCGTGGCGGCGACGCTCGAAAAGGTCTACGCCTACTTCCCGCGCCTGAAGACGCGGCGCGGCTCGCTGGCTGCCTATACCTCGGGTGGCGAGCAGCAGATGTGCGCGATCGGCCGCGCACTCATGGCCAGCCCGAACATGGTGCTGCTCGACGAGCCGTCCATGGGACTGGCGCCGCAGATCGTGGACGAGGTGTTCGGCATCGTGAAGGACTTGAACGAGAAAGAACGGGTGACCTTCCTGCTGGCCGAGCAGAACACCAACATGGCGCTGCGCTATGCCGACTACGGCTACATCCTGGAGAACGGCCGCATCGTGATGGACGGCGAGGCCAAGAGCCTGCGGGAGAACGAGGACGTGAAGGAGTTCTACCTGGGCGTGGGCGGCGCGGAACGCAAGAGTTTCCGCGACGTGAAGAGCTACAAGCGCAGGAAACGGTGGCTGGCATGACGGACTTCTACGACGATCTGGAAGTGCGCGACCCGGCACAGCGGGAGCAGGACTTGCTCGCTGCGCTGCCCCGGCAGATCCTGCAGGCGCAGATGGCGGCGCCGGCCTTTTCAACCATCCTCGCGGGCTTTCAGGCCGGCGACATCACAAGCCGCGACGCACTGGCGAAGCTTCCGGTAACGCGCAAATCGGATCTGCTCGCACTGCAGAAGGCGCAGCGGGCGACCGATCCCTTCGGCGGCTTCGCGACCATCGGCTTCGGGCCGCGCATGCTGCGCGTGTTCGCGAGCCCCGGCACCCTGTACGAACCCGAAGGCGAAGCGCGCGACTACTGGCGGACCGCGCGCGCGCTGCATGCCGCGGGTTTTCGCAGCGGCGATCTCGTGCACAACTGCTTCAGCTATCACATGACCCCGGCCGGCGCCATCATGGAGAGCGGCGCGCGCGCGCTCGGCTGCACCGTCTTCGCCGGCGGCACCGGCCAGACCGAACAGCAGGTCGAAGCCATCGTCGACCTGAAGCCCGCGGGTTATGCCGGCACTCCGAGCTTCCTGAAGATCATCATCGAGAAGGCAGCCGAGAAGAACATCGCGCTGCCTTCGCTCACCAAGGCGCTGGTGTCGGGCGAGGCGTTCCCGCCGAGCCTGCGGGACTGGATCGCAGAGCGCGGCGTGGCTGGCATGCAGTGCTATGCAACCGCGGACCTGGGCCTGGTGGCCTACGAAACCGCCTCGCGCGAAGGCCTGGTGCTCGACGAAGGCGTGATTGTCGAGATCGTGCGGCCAGGCACCGGCGATGCGGTGGCCGAAGGCGAAGTCGGCGAAATCGTCGTGACCAGCCTGAACCCCGACTACCCCCTGATCCGCTTCGGTACCGGCGACCTGTCGGCCGTGCTGCCGGGGCCGTGTTCCACCGGCCGCACCAACACCCGCATCAAGGGCTGGCTCGGGCGTGCTGACCAGACCACCAAGGTGCGGGGCATGTTCGTGCATCCGGGCCAGGTTGCGGACATCGCGCGGCGCTTCCCCCAGGTGCAGCGCGCGCGCCTCGTGGTCGAGGGCGAGATGGCGGACGACCGCATGACGCTCAAGCTCGAATGCGAAAGCCTTCCGGAAGGCCTGGCGGACCGCATCTCGGACGCGATTCGCGACATCACCAAGCTGCGCGGCAATGTCGAGCTGGTGCCGCCAGGCAGCCTGCCGAACGACGGGAAGGTGATCGAGGACGCGCGAAGCTACCGCTAGCGGCGCACGCTACAGCGCCGCCGCCGGCGCTGCTGCTGCGCCGGTGAAGCGCGGTCCGGCCAGGTCGCTCGCCGGGTAGCCGCGGTTCACGTCCAGGCCGGTGATACGCCAGTCGTGCGCCGGCAGCGGCAGCGGATGCACCACCCGCTCGAACGAACGCATCGGCCACAGCACGCCGAAGCGGCGCTCATGCATGAAGGTGTCGACTTCGGCCACCGCGCCGCGGGTGCCGGCAAATCCTTCGAGGGTGAAGCGCACGCGGCGCATGACCGCATCGCTGCGATCGATGCACAGTGCCACGCGGTCGGTCGCGACCCGCCCCAGACCGGGCGAAACCCACACGTTCACCACGTCGCACAGACGCCCGTCGACACGTTCGGTGCCGGCCATCTGCATCGGCAGCCCTCGGTCGGCCAGCCACAACGGCCCCAGCGGGAAGAGTCCGTAGCCCTCGGCCACCAGCGCTGCCGCGTCCAGCACTGCGGGGTCGCTGCTCGCCGCGCCGTTGAACCACACAGCGATCTCGCCGAGCCCGGCGGACCCGCTGCCGCGCCGCCACGAGACCTGCTTCTGCCCACGAGGCCCGGTGTAGGCCTGCGCCACCACGCCGGCGGCGGGCATCAAGCGCTCCTGGGACCGGCCGCGAAAGCCGGCGTCCACGACCTCCGGCTGGATGCGATCGATGAGCGGACGCCACTGGCCGTCGTAGGCGATGTTGATGTCCGTGAGCCGCCGGTAGGCGGCGAGGCCGTGCGCCTCGGCGCTTTCGCGCAGACGGGCCGCAGCGGCCGATGCATCGCCCGATGCACGCGCGCTCAACGGCAGCGGCGTGCTGCAGCCGGCCAGCCACGGCAAGGCGGCACAGCCGAGCAATGCCCGACGGCGCAGCAGAGATTTAGCGACGGGCTGGGCAGGCACCGGGGCGTCGAGCTTGAACATGGGGGCACTCCTTGAGGGCGTTCAGCGCGCCACCATAACCGCGATGCGCAAGGCGCACATGGCGGCCTGTAAAGACACGGGGCGGCGGTATCCCTTAAGGGCAATCCGGTATTCGTCGAAAGCCGGGCAACCGATAAGATCGCGGCCTTTGAACTCGGTCGAACCCGGAAACACCATGAAAAAACTGCTTGCCCTGACTGCAATGGCCGCTGCGGCCGTGGGTGCCTACGCCCAGGATTTCCCCAGCAAGCCCATCACCATCGTGGTGCCCTTCGCGGCCGGCGGCCCGACCGACCGCGTTGCGCGCGATCTTGCCGAAGCGCTGCAGAAGCCGCTGGGCGGCGTGACCATCATCGTCGACAACACCGCCGGCGCGGGCAGCTCCATCGGAACGGCCAAGGTGGCGCGCGCCACGCCTGACGGCCACATGCTGCTGCTCAACCACATCGGCATGTCGACCATGCCCGCGCTTTATCGCAAGCTGCCGTTCAACGTCGAGACCGACTTCGAATACCTCGGCATGGTCAACGACGTGCCCATGACGCTGATCGGCAAGCCCGGGCTGCCGGCCAACAACTACAAGGAACTCACCACCTGGATCGGCGAGAACAAGGGCAAGATCAACCTCGGCAATGCGGGCCTGGGTGCCGCGTCGCACCTGTGCGGATTGATGTTCCAGAGTGCGGTGAAAGTCGAGATGACGCCGGTCCCCTACAAGGGCACCGCGCCGGCCATCGCCGACCTGCTCGGGGGCCAGATCGACCTGCTGTGCGACCAGACCACCAACACCTCGCCGCAGATCGAAGCCAAGAAGGTCAAGGCCTATGCCGTGACGACCAGCAAGCGGCTGACCACGCCGGCGCTGAAAGACCTGCCCACGCTGGCCGAGTCGGGCCTGAAGGATTTCGAAGTCACGATCTGGCACGGCCTGTACGCGCCCAAGGGCACGCCTGCGGCGGTGACCAAGAAAATCAACGACGCCCTGAAGGTGGCACTGAAAGATCCGAACTTCATCAAGAAGCAGGAAGGCCTGGGCGCCGTGGTCACGGTGGACAAGCGCCTCGAGCCGGCCGAGCACAAGAAGTTCGTCGCGGCAGAAATCGCCAAGTGGGGCCCCGTGATCAAGGCAGCCGGCGTCTACGCAGACTGATTGTTGCTCGCCCCCAGGTTGGGCTCCCTTCGTGTAGCCCGCCCACCCCCTGCCGGGGCAACACCTGCGGCCCGGCGAAGCCGGTTCCGCGGTGTTTCACCAACGAAAAGCCCGTCTGCGAACGGGTTTTTTTTGGCGCTGATGTTTGCGCTGGAGCCGATATGAACCTGCCGATTCCCGAGCCCGCCTGCCTCGCGCTCTACCGCACGATGCTGCGCATCCGCGCCTTCGAGAATGCCGCCGAAGCGGCCAGCCAGGGCGGCGTAAGCGCCTATGGCCAGGAGGCCGGCGGTGCCGCCAAGGTGCGCGGCCCGCTGCATCTGTCGACCGGACAGGAAGCCGTGCCCGCCGGCGTCTGCGCCCACCTGGCGCGCGCCGACTACCTGACGTCGACCCACCGCGGACACGGCCACACGCTGGCCAAGGGCGCCGACCTGACCCGCATGATGTGCGAACTGTTCGGCAAGGCCAGCGGCTTCAACGGCGGCAAGGGCGGCTCGATGCACATCGCCGACTTCTCGGTCGGCATGCTGGGTGCCAACGGCGTGGTCGCGGCGGGCCTGCCGATCGCGGTTGGCGCGGCGCATGCGCAGAAACTGCAGAAGAAGAACGCGATCACTGTCTGCTTCTTCGGCGACGGCGCCATCAACCGCGGTCCCTTCCTCGAAGCCCTCAACTGGGCGCGCGTGTACCGGCTGCCGGTGCTGTTCGTCTGCGAGGACAACCGCTGGAGCGCGACCACCGCCAGCGGCCCCATGACGGCGGGCGACGGCGCCTCGGCCCGCGCCGAAGCGATGGACATCCCGGCGACCCAGGTCGACGGCAACGACGTGTTCGCGGTACATGCCGCAGCCTGCAAGCTGGTCGCCGAAGTACGCGCCGGCAGCGGCCCGCGGCTCTTGCATGCGCTGACCTACCGGGTGAAAGGCCATGTGTCGGTCGACCCGGCCGCCTACCGCGACCCGGCCGAACTGGCCACCGCGCTCGAAACCGATCCGATCGCACATGCGCGCATGCGGCTGGTTGCCGGCGGCATCGATGCCGCGGTGCTCGATGCCATGGCCGACGAGGCGCGCGCCGAGGTCGAAGCGGCCCTCGCCGCTGCCGACGCCGCAGCCTGGCCCGACGCCGGCGCGGCCTACACCGATGTGCAGACCACCGGAGCGGGCCAATGGACATGAACACCGACATCGCAGGGACCAGCGCAGCCACGCACAACCTGCTCGAGCTCAGCTATGCCGAAGCCGCCGCCCTCGCTGTGCAGCGCGAAATGGAAGCCGACCCCAGCGTGGTCGTGCTCGGCGAAGACGTCGGCCGCGGCGGCATCTTCGGACAGTACAAGGGCCTGCAGCAGCGCTTCGGTGCCGAGCGCGTGATCGACACGCCGATTTCGGAGGCCGCGATCATGGGCGCCGGTGTCGGCATGGCGCTCGCGGGGCTCAGGCCGGTGGTCGAAATGCGGGTGGTCGACTTCGCGCTCTGCGGCATGGACGAGCTGGTGAACCAGGCCGCAAAGAACCGCTTCATGTTCGGCGGCCAGGGCCGCGTGCCGCTGGTTGCGCGCATGCCCGGCGGCATCTGGGACGCATCGGCCGCGCAGCATTCCCAGTCGCTCGAAGCCTGGTTCGCACACCTGCCGGGCGTGGTGGTGTTGTGCCCATCGACGCCGCAGGACAACCATTCGCTGCTGCGCGCAGCGCTGCAGTGCGGCGACCCGGTGGTCTACATCGAGCACAAGACGCTGTGGGGCCTGCGCGGCACGGTCGACGAAACGCTCGCAGTGCCGCTGGGCAAGGCCGCGCACCGGCGCCGCGGCGATGCGCTCACGCTGGTGAGCTGGGGCAAGCAGATGCAGGCCTGCGCTGCTGCCTGCGATGCGCTGGCGAGCGAAGGCATTGCGGTCGACCTGATCGACCTGCGCACGTTGTGGCCATGGGACCGCGAGGCGGTACTCGACTCGTGCGCACGCACGCGGCGGCTGCTGGTCGTGCACGAGGCGGTTCGGGTGGCCGGCTTCGGTGCCGAGATCGCCGCCACCGCCGCCGAAGCGACCGGCTGCCGCATTGCCCGCCTGGGGGCGCCGCGTATTCCGGTCGGGTACGCGCCGGTGCTCGAAGCGCAGTCCCGGGTGGGCGCGCCCCAGATCGTCGACGCCGCCCGGAAACTGTGCGGATGAATGGCAGCGTTGCGGGCTTCGGTTGAACGGCGTCGGCACGGGGTTATTACCCGCGACGGATGATGGCCTTCCCCTGTACAACTCTGCGCCACGCACCCATAGGAAACACGCATGATCTTTTTGTCCAAACTTCGCCGCCGCACTGCAATGACAACCACCGCGATGGCAGCCCTGGCGCTCTTCGCCGGCCCTGTCATGGCACAGGACGCATGGCCTTCGAAGCCGGTACGCATCGTGGTGCCATTCGCGCCGGGCGGCACCACCGACATCCTCGCGCGCGCAGTTGCGCCCGAACTCTCCAAAGCGCTGGGCCAGCAGTTCATCGTCGACAACCGCGCGGGCGCCGGGGGCAATGTCGGGGCCGACATCGTCGCCAGGGCGCCGAACGACGGCTATACGCTGCTGATGGGAACGGTCGGGACGCACGGCATCAACCGCGCGCTGTATCCCAAGCTGGCCTTCGATCCGATCAAGGATTTCGCACCCATCACGCTGGTGGCGGCGGTGCCGAACGTGATGGAGATGAACGCCGACAAGGCGGCGGCGCTCAAGATCAACAACGTGGCCGACTTCATCAAGTACGCCAAGGCCAACCCGGGGAAGCTCAACATGGCGTCCAGCGGCAGCGGCACGTCGATCCACCTCGCGGGCGAGCTGTTCAAGACCATGACCGGAAGCTTCATGACGCACATCCCGTACCGCGGTTCGGGCCCTGCGCTGCTGGACCTGGTCGGCGGCAATGCCGACGTGATGTTCGACAACCTGCCCTCGTCGATGCAGCAGATCAAGGGCGGCAAGCTCAAGGCGCTGGCGGTGACGAGTTCGCAGCGCTCCCCCGCGCTGCCCGATGTACCGACGGTCGAGGAAGCTGGCGGGCCGGCGCTCAAGGGCTTCGAGGCGAGCTCATGGTTCGGCCTGCTGGCACCTGCCGGCACGCCGCCGGAGATCGTGAACCGCATTCAACAGGAAGTGGCCAAGGCGCTTAGCACCGCGGCGATCAAGGAGAAGCTGCTGGCGCAGGGCGCGATTCCGAGCGGTAACTCACCGGCCGCCTTCGCCAAGCTGATCGACAGCGAGCACACGAAGTGGGCGAAAGTCGTCAAAGCGTCCGGCGCGAAAGTGGACTGACTTCATTACGGAAATACCGCGGAACCGGCTTTGCCGGGCCGCTGGTATTGCCCCCGGAAGGGGGTGGGAGGCTACGCGAAGCGAGCAAGCCTGGGGGCGAGCCTGGCTAGACCCCCCAGACGACGTCTTGTCCTTCGGCCTGCGCCAGCTTGAGCATGTGGATCAGCGGCGCGGCGCGCTGGTGCAGGCCGACATGCTGGCGCTCGGCATCTTCCGCATGGTTCTCGGCCGCAAACGCATCACGGTTGTGATGGTTCTGCACCGCGTCGTTGCCGATCGCGGATTCGAGCGCCGATATGGCGGCAGGAATCTGCTCGACCGTGAAGATACCCTTGGCACCGCCGGGCTTGCCGGCGATGTCGAGCAGTTGCCGCGCGTTGGCTTCAAGCATGACGACATCGCCAGCGGCTTTTGATTTGAATCGATAGAGCATGTCAGTTCATTGGTTGTAGATGTGGTCGCGCACAAAAGGGTACACCGATTGCGATCCGCGCAGCGCCCCGTTGTCGACCCTGCCGTCGGGCCGGATCGAAAGCATCTGGTGCAGCGAAATCCAGCCTTGCTCGAAACTCATGGCCGAGCCGGCCAGGTACAGGCGGTAGGCGCGCAGGATGCGCTCGGCATTGGCAACTTGCGCGCCGCCGGCGCGCTGCAACACCTCGCGGGCTTCGTCCTGCCGCGCTTCGAGCGCATCCGACCAGGCCCAGAGCGTGCGCGCGTAATGCGGCCGCAGATTTTCGGTGTCGACCATTTCCAGTCCCGCCGCAGCCGTCTCGCGCAGCACCCGCGTCACATGGAGCAGCTCGCCGCCGGGAAAGATGTACTTCTCGATGAAGTCGCCCATGCCGGAGCCGAGTTGCGCCTGGTCCAGCTGGCCGGAGGTGATGCCGTGGTTCAAGACCAGACCACCCGGCGTCAGCAGCGCATGGATCTTCTTGAAATAGGTCGACATGTTGGCGCTGCCCACATGCTCGAACATGCCGATCGATGAAATCTTGTCGAACGCAAGCTCAGCGGAGAGCTTGCGGTAGTCGCACAGCTCGACGCGCACCCTGCCTTGAAGGCCTTTCTCGTCGATCAGGCGCTGCACGTGGGCATGCTGGTTCTTCGACAGCGTGATGCCGGTCGCGTCGACGCCGTAGTGCTCGGCCGCCCACAGCAGCAGCGCGCCCCAGCCGGAGCCGATGTCGAGAAAGCGTTCGCCCGGCGCGAGCATGAGCTTGCGGCAGATGTGGTCGAGCTTGGCTTCCTGCGCCTGCGCCAGCGTCATGTCGGGATCGCGGAAGTAGGCGCATGAATACACGCGCCGCGGATCGAGCCACAGGGCATAGAAGTCGTCCGAGACATCGTAGTGAAACTCGATCTGGGCGGCGTCCTTGCCCGGCGAGTGCGCGCCGCGCGACTTGGTGCGTCGCTGCAGGCGGCTCCACCAATGGGTGTCGCTCTGGGCCGGATTGCCGGGCAAGAGGCCGGCCGCCACATCGACCAGGTCGCGCATTGCGCCTTCGATCTGGACGCGTCCCTCGACATAGGCTTCGCCGATCGCGCCGATCTGCCGGGCGCCAAGGTTGGCGAGTGCCGACCATTCCGAAAAAGCCAGCTTGACGCGCGAGCCCGGCTTGGCGAATTGCCGGCCGTCGGGCAGCTGGAGCGTGATCGCGATAGGCAGCGCGGAGAGCTGGGACTCGATTTTCGGTATCAAGCTTGACATGGACCGATTCTTGCCACCGCGCGAACAGCCGTCAACTCGGCCGGACATCGGTCGCCCGGGTTGACAGAAAGTTGTTTAAACCTAAACTATTGACCCATGAATAGCTTTGTGACGAATCTGAAGCGCGTGCTCTGCATCGGCGGAGGCCCCGCGGGGCTGTACTTCGCGCTCTTGATGAAGGCCCGGCAGCCCGCGCTGGAGGTCACGGTGATCGAGCGCAACCGGCCGTTCGACACCTTCGGCTGGGGCGTGGTGCTGAGCGACCAGACGCTGGCCAACCTGGCGGCAGCCGATGCCGACACTGCGGCGCTGATCGGCCGCGAGTTCCATCACTGGGACGACATCCAGGTGTTCTTCAAGGGCCGAGAGGTGCGATCGGGTGGCCACGGCTTCTGCGGCATCGGCCGCAAGCGGCTGCTCAACATCCTGCAGGAGCGCTGCCTGGCTCTCGACGTGAAGCTGATGTTCGAGACCGACGCGACCGACGACCAGGCGCTGGCCGCACAGTACGACGCCGACGTGGTGATCGCCAGCGACGGCCTCAACAGCCGCATCCGCCAGCGCTATGCCGAAGTCTTCGAGCCCGACGTCGACCTGCGCCAGTGCCGCTTCGTCTGGCTCGGAACGCACCAGACCTTCGACGCCTTCACCTTCGCCTTCGAACAGACCGAGCACGGCTGGTTCCAGGCCCATGCCTACCAGTTCGACGACAAGACCTCGACCTTCATCGTCGAGACGCCGGAGCATGTGTGGCAGGCCCACGGCCTTGACAAGATGGAGCAGCCGGAGGCCATTGCATTCTGCGAGCGCCTTTTTGCGCAGTACCTGGGGGGCCATGAACTGATCAGCAATGCGACGCACCTGCGCGGTTCGGCCAACTGGATCCGCTTTCCGCGCGTGGTCTGCAAGCACTGGACGCACCGCATCGAGGTGAACGGCAGGAGCGTGCCGGTGGTGCTGATGGGCGACGCCGCGCACACCGCGCATTTCTCGATCGGCTCCGGCACCAAGCTGGCGCTGGAGGATGCGATCGACCTGTCGGACGAGTTCGCCCGCGCCGGCAACGGCGGCATCGACCAGGTGCTCGAAGCCTACGAGGCCCGGCGCAGCGTCGAGGTGCTCAAGATCCAGAACGCGGCGCGCAACTCGACCGAATGGTTCGAGAACGTGCACCGCTACACCGGCATGGAAGTCGAGCAGTTCGCCTATTCGCTGCTGACGCGCTCGCAGCGCATCAGCCACGAGAACCTGCGCCTGCGCGACACGCAGTGGCTCGGCGGCTACGAGCAATGGCTCGCAGGCGGCAAGGCGATGCCGCCGATGCTCATGCCGCTCAAGGTGCGGGAGCTGACGCTCAAGAACCGCATCGTCGTGTCGCCGATGGCGACCTACAGCGCGGTCGACGGCACACCACAGGACTTCTTGCTGGTGCATCTCGGCGCACGCGCGCTCGGCGGTGCGGCGCTGGTGTTCGTCGAGATGACCAGCCCGACGCCGGAAGGCCGAATCACGCCGGCCTGCACCGGGCTCTACAACGATGCGCAGGCCGCCGCATTCAGGCGCATCGTCGATTTCGTGCACACGCAGTCGAGCGCGAAGATCGGCATACAGCTCGGCCACAGCGGCCCGAAGGGTTCGACGCAGCTGGGCTGGGAGCAGGCCGACGAGCCGCTCGCCGAGGGCAACTGGCCGCTGCTCGCCGCCAGTGCCCTCGCCTACGGCGAGCAGAACCAGTTGCCGGCCGCCATGACGCGCGCCGACATGGACACCTTGCGCGATGGGTTCGTCGCATCGACGCGGCGTGCGGCAGACGCCGGCTTCGACTGGCTCGAACTGCACTGCGCGCATGGCTACCTCCTCGCATCGTTCATCAGCGCACTGACCAACCTGCGCAGCGACGAGTACGGTGGCGACATCGCCGCGCGCTGCCGCTATCCGCTCGAGGTGTTCCGTGCGATGCGCGCGGTGTGGCCTGCGGAACGGCCGATGAGCGTGCGCATTTCCGCGCACGACTGGGCCCCTGGCGGCAACACGGACGCCGATGCCGTCGAAGTGGCACGCGCCTTCAAGGAGGCGGGCTGCGACTTCATCGATGTGTCGTCCGGCCAGACCACGCGCACCGCAAAGCCGGTGTACGGCCGCATGTACCAGACGCCCTTTGCAGACCGCATCCGCAACGAGGTCGGTATCGCCACCATCGCCGTCGGCGCCATCACCGATGCCGACCAGGCCAACAGCATCATCGCGGCCGGCCGTGCCGACCTGTGCGCAATTGCGCGGCCCCATCTTGCCGACCCGGCATGGACGCTGCACGAAACCGCCAAGCTGCAGAGCAGAGCCGTCGACTGGCCGAAGCAGTACCTGAGCGGGCGCGACCAGATGTACCGCGAGATTGCCAAGCAGCAGCAGCTCGCCGCGGCAACCGCGGCAGTCGCGGTGCCGCGCAACGCCGAGGAGGAGCAATAGCATGGACCTGGAAGCAAGGGCCCACGTCGAGCACCCGGAAGAGTTGCGCCTCTGGCTGCGGCTGCTGACCTGCACGCAGCTGATCGAAAAGCAGGTGCGCAACGAACTGCGCGAGCAGTTCGCCACCACCCTGCCGCGCTTCGACCTGATGTCGCAGCTGGAGCGTTCGCCCGACGGGTTGAAGATGAACGAGCTGTCGCGCCGGATGATGGTGACCGGCGGCAACGTCACAGGCATCACCGACCAGCTGGTCGCCGAAAGCCTGGTCGAGCGCGTGGATGTCGAAGGCGACCGGCGGGCCTGGCGCGTGCGCCTCACCGCACGCGGCCGCCGGCTCTTCAACGACATGGCGCAACAGCACGAAGCCTGGATCGTCGATGCCTTCGCAGGTCTGAGCGCGAAGGAAGTTGCGCAACTCCATCGGCTGCTCGGGAAGGTCAAGCAACACACACACCATCAGATGGCGGAGGCCACATGAAGCATTACATCGGCGCGGACAGTCCCATGCGCGCGCAGTTCGAACCCAAGGCCGCCTATGTGGCCGAACATTTCTCGTGGGCGTTCGATGCCGGTGTCGGCACCGTCACCCTGAACCGGCCGGAACGCAAGAACCCGCTGACCTTTGACTCGTATGCGGAACTGCGCGACCTGTTCCGTGCGCTCAACTTCGCCACTGACGTGAAGGCGATCGTGGTGACGGGCGCCGGCGGCAACTTCTGCTCCGGCGGCGACGTGCACGAAATCATTGGCCCGCTCACCCGCATGCGAATGCCAGAGTTGCTCGAATTCACCCGCATGACGGGCGATTTGGTGAAGGCGATTCGCCATTGCCCGCAGCCGATCGTGGGCGCGATCGACGGCGTCTGCGCCGGCGCCGGCGCGATGATCGCGCTGGCCTGCGACATGCGTTACGGCACGCCGGCCACGCGCACCGCGTTCCTGTTCACACGCGTTGGCCTTGCCGGCGCCGACATGGGTGCGTGCGCCCTGCTGCCGCGCATGATCGGACAGGGCCGCGCATCGGAGCTTCTCTTCACGGGCCGCGCCATGACAGCGCAGGAAGGCCACGCATGGGGCTTCTTCAATGCGCTGCACGAGAGCGATGCGCTGCTCGGTGCCGCAACCGGCATCGCGCGCGAACTCGCCGCAGGGCCCAACTTTGCGCACGGCATGACCAAGACGATGCTTGCGCAGGAATGGTCGATGACGATCGACCAGGCGATCGAGTCTGAAGCGCAGGCGCAGGCGATCTGCATGCAGACCGAGGATTTCAAGCGCGCCTACGAAGCTTTCTCCGCCAAGCGCAAGCCGGTGTTCGGCGGGGACTGACGCGATGACTGCCTCGGCCATCGACCCATCGACGGCGCATCTCGCGCTGCCCTTCTTCGACGATGTGCATCGCGCACTTGCCAGGGACCTGCTGCCGTGGGCGGCCGCCCAGGCGGTCGACGAACGCGACGACCGCGCCGCCTGCCGCGATTGGGTGAAGCGGCTGGGCGACGGAGGCTGGCTGCGCTACTGCGTGCCGGCTGCTTGCGGCGGCGCGCTGCCCGGGCTCGATTCGCGCGCGCTGGTGCTGCTGCGCGAGACGCTCGCATTCCATTCGCCGCTGGCCGATTTCGCCTTTGCGATGCAGGGGCTCGGCAGCGGCGCGATCACGCTGGCGGGCACTGCGTCACAGCAGGCCGACTACCTGGGCGCAGTCGCGCGCGGCGACAAGATCGCCGCCTTTGCGCTGAGCGAACCCGAAGCGGGTTCGGACGTCGGGGCGATGGCGATGCAGGCCGTCGGCACGGCCGAAGGCTGGCACCTGTCCGGCGAAAAAACATGGATCAGCAACGGCGGCATCGCGGATTTCTATTGCCTGTTCGCCAAGACCGATCCGCAGGCAGGTTCGCGCGGCATCACCGCTTTCATCGTCGATGCGACCGCGCCCGGGCTCGACACGTCGGAGCACATCGAGGTGATGGCGCCGCATCCGCTCGCCACCTTGCGCTTCGAGGGCTGCACGGTGCCGCGCGAAGCCCAGCTCGGCGAACTGCACGGCGGCTTCAAGCTGGCCATGCGCACGCTCGACATCTTTCGCGCGTCCGTTGCCGGCGCCGCGCTTGGCATGGCCCGACGTGCATTGAGCGAGGCGGTACGGTATGCGAGCAAGCGGCGGATGTTCGGCCAGACGCTGGCCGACTTCCAGCTCACGCAAGCCAAGCTCGGCGAGATGGCGGCACTGATCGACAGCGCCGCGCTACTGACGTATCGCGCCGCATGGATGCGCGACGACAGCGAGCGCCATGGCGCGCCGGCTGAAGGCGATCTCACCGCCGCGGCGGCGATGGCCAAGATGTGCGCGACCGAGAACGCCAGCCGCGTGATCGACATGGCGCTGCAGATGCACGGGGGGCTTGGGGTGAAGGTGGGCACGAAGGTCGAAAGCCTGTACCGCGACATCCGTTCGCTTCGCATCTATGAAGGCGCGACCGAAGTTCAACAATTGATCATCGGCAAGTCCGTCTTGCGGAACCAGCCATGAGCGCGCAGACCGACCGCTTCGTGCACGACCGCCTTCCTGCCGCGGACCAGTTGCCGATGTTCCGCTACGACCTGCCCGAACTGCAGCTTCCGGACCAGCTCAACCTGGTCGAAGAGCTGTTGGACAAGTCGGCCGCCAGGGGCTGGGCCGACCGGCCGATGCTGCGCTCCCCTTCCCGCACGCTCAGCTATGCCGAGGCGGCGATCGAGGTGAGCCGCATCGCGCAGATGCTGGTCGAAGATTTCGGCCTGGTACCCGGCAACCGGGTGCTGCTGCGCGGTGGCAACTCGATCGGCATGGCGCTGGCCTGGCTCGCCGTGGTCAAGGCCGGTCTGATCGCGGTCGCCACGATGCCCTTGCTGCGCGCTAAGGAGCTGGGCGAGATCATCGAGAAGTCGCAACCGGCGGTCGCGTTGTGCGAGGGCAGGCTGCAAGACGAATTGCGCACCGCACAGCAGGCGCATCCGGTGCTGCGGACCATCGTCGCCTTCAACCAGCCGGATGCGAAGGATGCGCTGGAGGCGCTCGCTGCCACCAAGCCGGGCGTGTTCACGGCCTGCCCCACGGCTGCCGACGACATCGCGCTGCTCGCATTCACATCCGGCACCACCGGCAGGCCGAAAGCGCCGGCGACGACGCACCGCGACGTGCTCGCCATGTGCGAAACCTGGCCGCGCCACATCCTGCAGGCGCGCAGCGACGACATCGTGCTGGGCTCGCCGCCGCTCGCCTTCACCTTCGGCCTCGGCGGGCTGCTGATTTTTCCGATGTGGGCCGGCGCGTCGGTTTACTTCCACGATGCGCCCTACACGCCGGAGACGATGGTGGAGGCGATCCGCTCCAGCGGCGCCACCATCTGCTACACCGCGCCCACGTTCTACCGACAGATGGCGCCTTTCGCCAAGGCGCGCGGCGCGCCCGGCCTGCGCATCTGCGTAAGCGCCGGCGAGCCGCTGCCCGACGCCACCCGGCAGCTCTGGAAAGAAGCGACAGGCATCGAGATGCTCGACGGCATCGGTGGCACCGAGGTGTTCCATATCTACATTTCCGCGGCCGGCGACCAGGTGCGGCGCGGCGCCGTCGGCCTCGTGGTGCCCGGCTTCACCGCCAGGGTGGTCGACGACGAAGGCAACGAAGTTCCGCGCGGAACGGTCGGCAAGCTGGCGATCATCGGCCCGGTCGGCTGCCGCTACCTCGACGATGCGCGGCAGGCGGACTACGTCAGGAACGGCTGGAACCATCCAGGCGACGCCTTCGTCCAGGACGAGGACGGCTACTTCTTCTACCAGTCGCGCGCCGACGACATGATCATCACCGCCGGCTACAACGTCGGCGGCCCGGAGGTCGAGGACGCACTGTTGAAGCATCCCGCAATCGCCGAATGCGGCGTGGTCGGAAAGCCGGATGCCGAGCGCGGAATGATCGTCAAGGCCTTCTGCGTGCTCAAGCCAGGCCTCAGCGGCGATGCGGCGTTGGTGAAGGCGCTGCAGGACCATGTGAAGGCCACCATCGCGCCGTTCAAATATCCCCGCGAGATCGAGTTCGTCGCCGGCCTGCCCCGCACGGAGACCGGCAAGCTCCAACGATTCAAATTGAGGCAACCCACACCATGATCGAACGACTGCAACCGCCCGGGTGGGCGCCGCCCAAGGGCTATGCAAACGGCGTCTCCGCGCGCGGCACGATGGTGTTCGTCGGCGGGCAGGTCGGCTGGAATGCGCAACAGCAATTCGAGTCGGACGACTTCATCGAGCAGACCGGCCAAACCCTGCGCAACATCGCGGAGGTGCTTCGCGAAGCCGGTGCCGGCCCCGAACACATGGTTCGTATGACCTGGTACGTGGTCGATCGTGACGAATACAATCGCCGCCTTGGCGAACTCGGACCTGTCTACCGCGAGGCGATGGGGCGGAATTTTCCGGCGATGACCTGCGTGCAGGTCGCGGCGCTGGTGGAGGCTCGCGCCAAAGTCGAGATCGAAGTGACCGCCGTGGTGCCCGACTGAGCGCATCGGTCGAAAGCGCCAGACGACAAAAAGCCCACTTGAAGTGGGCTTTTTGCTTTCAACGACAACCTGAAAAGGTCATCGGAAATTTGGTTGCGCGAGCAAGATTTGAACTTGCGACCTTTGGGTTATGAGCCCAACGAGCTACCAGGCTGCTCCATCGCGCGGCAAGATGGAATTATAGCTTATTCTTCGCCGCCCTGCTCGTCGGCAGGTGCTTCAGTCACTTCGGGGCGATCGACCAGTTCGACCAAGGCCATCGGCGCGTTGTCGCCGACGCGGAAACCCATTTTCAGAATGCGCGTGTAGCCGCCCGGGCGCGCCTGATAGCGCGGGCCGAGTTCGGCGAACAGCTTGACGACGCTGTCGCGGTCCCGCAGACGGTCGAACGCCAGACGCTTGTTCGCGACTGTCGGCTTCTTGGCGAGCGTGATCATCGGCTCGATGACGCGGCGCAGTTCCTTGGCCTTGGGAACCGTGGTCTTGATGGCTTCATGCTCGATGAGCGAATTCATCATGTTCTGCAGCATCGCCAGGCGGTGCGAGCTGGTGCGGTTGAGTTTGCGGAGTCCGTGTCCGTGACGCATGGTGTATTTCCTTTACTTTTAAATCAAAGACAGCCGTGTCAGGTACTGCCAGTTCACCAACAGAAGTGCAAGGCCGCCGATGACGGCCTTGCTATCCCCCATTACCTTTTGTCGAGGCCGGCCGGTGGCCAGCTTTCGAGCTTCATGCCCAAGGTCAAGCCGCGCGAAGCAAGCACTTCCTTGATTTCGTTCAGCGACTTGCGACCCAGATTCGGGGTCTTGAGCAACTCGTTCTCGGTACGCTGGATCAGGTCGCCGATGTAGTAGATGTTCTCGGCCTTCAGGCAGTTGGCCGAACGCACCGTGAGTTCGAGTTCGTCGACCGGGCGCAGCAGGATCGGGTCGAACTGTTGGGCGCTGCGCGGTGCCGGCGCATCGAATGCCGCCAGTTCGCCACCTTCGAGCTGCGCGAACACAGCCAGCTGCTCGACGAGGATCTTGGCCGACGCGCGGACTGCGTCTTCGGCGGTGATTGCACCGTTGGTCTCGATTTCAACCAGCAGCTTGTCGAGGTCGGTGCGTTGCTCGACGCGAGCGCTTTCGACCGTGTAGCTCACGCGCTTGACCGGCGAGAACGACGCATCCAGCACGATCCGGCCGATCGACTTGGTCGGCTCGTCTGCATAGCGGCGCAACGTGCCGGGCACATAGCCGCGGCCCTTCTCGACCTTGATCTGCATGTCGAGTTTGCCGCCTTGCGACAGGTGCGCGATCACATGGTCCGGATTGATGATCTCGACGTCGTGCGGGGTCTGGATGTCGGACGCGGTGACCGCGCCTTCGCCATCCTTGCGCAGGCTCAGCGTCACCTCGTCGCGGTTGTGGAGCTTGAACACCACGCCCTTGAGGTTCAGCAGGATGTTGACGACGTCTTCCTGTACACCGTCGATCGACGAGTACTCATGAAGCACGCCGGCGATCGTCACTTCGGTGGCGGAGTAGCCCACCATCGACGACAGCAGCACGCGACGCAGCGCGTTGCCGAGCGTGTGGCCGTAGCCGCGCTCGAAGGGTTCGAGCGTGACCTTGGCCTTGTTGGGGGCAAGTTGCTCGACCTGGATGGTCTTGGGTTTCAACAGGGTGGTTTGCATGCAGACTTCCTCTCAATACCCCCGGCTCGTTACACCGGTAAGGCTGGTGAAGTGCCCTGTCGCGGTGCAACGCGCAGGGAACAAAAAAAACTCGAACATCGGGCCTCGAGGCCCGTTTTCATCCGTTACCGCGAATAGAGCTCGACGATCAGCGATTCGTTGATGTCGGCAGCGAATTCGTCGCGGTCGGGCACCTTCTTGAAGGTGCCTTCGCCTTTGTCGGCATTGACTTCGACCCAGGCCGGAATGCCGACCTGCTGGGCGAGTTGCAGCGCCTCGGCAATGCGGGTCTGCTTCTTGGACTTGTCGCGCACCGCGATCACATCGCCGGTCTTGACCAGGTACGACGGGATGTTGACCGACTGGCCGTTCACCGTGATCGCCTTGTGTGAAACCAGCTGGCGTGCTTCTGCGCGCGTCGAGCCGAAGCCCATGCGGTAGACCACGTTGTCCAGGCGCGCCTCGAGGATGAACAGCAGATTGGCGCCCGTGTTGCCACGGCGGCGATCGGCCTCTTCGAAGTAGCGACGGAACTGCTTCTCGAGCACGCCGTACATGCGCTTGACCTTCTGCTTCTCGCGCAGCTGCAGACCGAAGTCGGACGTGCGCTGACCCGAGGTGCGGCCATGCTGGCCCGGCTTTGAATCGAACTTGGACTTGTCCTGGATAGAGCGGCGCGCGCTTTTCAGGAAAAGGTCGGTGCCTTCGCGGCGGGAAAGTTTGGCCTTGGGGCCGAGGTAGCGTGCCACGTGATCTTCCTTTGTGTCATCTACCGCAGAGGGTGTCTGCGGGAGCCATCAGCGGCGTGCCGATGGCGGTGGGCTTGTTGAAAAACAAAACGCGCAGCCGGCTCGAAAGCTGGCTGCGCCGAGCGTCTTCGCTTTAGATGCGGCGACGCTTCTGAGGACGGCAACCGTTGTGTGGAACAGGCGTCACATCGGCGATCGAGTTGATCCGGATGCCGAGCGCCGCGAGTGCGCGCACCGACGATTCGCGACCCGGGCCCGGACCCTTGATCTCGACGTCGAGATTCTTGATGCCTTGTTCGACGGCGGCGCGACCGGCGACTTCCGAAGCGACCTGGGCGGCGAACGGGGTCGACTTGCGCGAGCCCTTGAAGCCCTGGCCGCCCGACGACGCCCACGACAGGGCATTGCCCTGGCGATCGGTGATCGTGATGATCGTGTTGTTGAAAGACGCGTGCACGTGCGCGACGCCGTCCGCAACGTTCTTGCGGACCTTCTTGCGAACGCGTTGTGCCGCGTTGTTGGCAGGAGCTTTAGCCATGCTGATCTATCCTTATTTCTTCAGGGACTGCGCAGCCTTGCGCGGACCCTTGCGGGTACGTGCATTGGTGCGCGTGCGCTGGCCGCGCATCGGCAGGCCGCGGCGGTGACGGAAGCCGCGATAGCAGCCGATGTCCATCAAGCGCTTGATGTTCATCGTCGTCTCGCGGCGCAGGTCGCCTTCGATGGTGAAGAGCGCGATCTGGTCGCGGATCTTCTCGAGATCGGCGTCCGACAGATCCTTGATCTTCTTCGAATAGTCGATGCCGCTCGCTTCGCAGATTTGACGGGCGCGGGTGCGACCGATACCGAAAATGGCGGTCAGGCCGATTTCAGTGTGCTTGTGCGGCGGAATGTTGATGCCAGCAATACGTGCCATGTGCGTCCTCTAATACTCTCTTCAATCAACCCTGGCGCTGCTTGTGGCGCGGGTCGGTACAGATCACACGCACCACACCCTTGCGGCGGATGATCTTGCAATTGCGGCAAATGGTTTTGACCGAAGCCGAAACTCTCATTTCATTCTCCTAAAACTGTTCGTTAACCTTGGCCTACGAGGTCTTGAAGTTGGCCTTCTTCAGCAGCGATTCGTACTGCTGGGACATCATGTAGTTCTGCACCTGGGCCATGAAGTCCATGGTTACCACAACGATGATCAAGAGCGAGGTGCCGCCGAAATAGAACGGCACGTTGTACTTGAGGATCAGGAACTCGGGCAGCAGGCAGACGAAGGTGATGTAGACCGCGCCGGCCAGCGTCAGTCGAACCAGAATCTTGTCGATATACCGTGCGGTCTGGTCACCCGGGCGAATGCCAGGAATGAACGCTCCGCTCTTCTTCAGGTTGTCTGCCGTCTCGCGGCTGTTGAACACGAGCGCGGTGTAGAAAAAACAGAAGAAGATGATCGCGGCCGCGTAGAGCATGACGTAGATCGGCTGACCCGGCGTGAGTGCGCTCGCAATGTCCTTGATCCAGCGCATGCTCTCGCCGGTACTGAACCAGCCCACCACCGTCGCCGGCAACAGGATGATCGACGAGGCGAAGATCGGCGGAATCACGCCGGCCATGTTGAGCTTGAGCGGCAGATGCGACGACTGGCCCCCATAGACCTTGTTGCCCACCTGCCGTCGCGCATAGTTCACCAGTATCTTGCGCTGGCCACGTTCGACAAAGACCACGAAGTACGTCACCAGCACGACCACTGCCACGATGAACAGGGCGACCAGCACGTTCATGGCGCCTGTGCGCACGAGCTCGAGCAGTCCGCCGATCGCGCTAGGCAAGCCGGCGGCAATGCCCGCGAAGATCAGGATCGAAATGCCGTTGCCCAGGCCACGTTCGGTGATCTGCTCGCCGAGCCACATCAGGAACATGGAGCCAGCCGTGAGGCTGACCACTGCGGTGATGCGGAAGCCGAAGCCGGGCGAGATCACCAGACCCGCCGACGATTCCAACGCGACCGCGATGCTGAACGACTGGAACAAGGCCAGCCCGAGGGTGCCGTACCGGGTGAACTGCGTGATCTTGCGCCGCCCGGACTCGCCTTCCTTCTTCAGCTGCTCGAAGGTCGGCACCACGTAGGTCATCAACTGCATGATGATCGACGCGGAGATGTACGGCATGATGCCCAACGCGAACACGGTGAAGCGCGACAAGGCGCCACCCGAGAACATGTTGAACAGGCTCAGGATGCCGCCTTGCTGGCCCTGGAAAAGCTGCGCCAGCTGGTCCGGGTTGATGCCCGGCACCGGAATATGCGCTCCGATCCGATAGACCACGAGCGCGAGCAGCAAAAAGACGAGCCGACGACGCAGGTCGCCGAACTTGCCTGTTTTTGCGAGCGTTGCCGCGTTGGTTGCCACTTATGCTTCTTTCGGTCCGATCAGGCCACGCTGCCGCCGGCTGCTTCGATTGCAGCCTTGGCACCCGCGGTCGCACCGATTCCCGTCAACTTGACGGCCTTGGTGAGCTCACCCGTTTTGACGACCTTGACGACCTTGGCAATCTGGCCCACCAGACCGGCTTGCTTGAGCGCCAGAACGTCCACTTCGGCCAGGCCGAGCTTTTCGAGCGATGTCAGCGTGACTTCGGCGTTGTACTTGAGCAGGTGCGACTTGAAGCCGCGCTTCGGCAGGCGACGCTGCAGGGGCATCTGGCCGCCTTCGAAGCCGACCTTGTGAAATCCGCCTGCGCGCGATTTCTGACCCTTGTGACCGCGACCCGCAGTCTTGCCGATGCCCGAGCCGATACCGCGGCCGACTCGGCGCTTCGCGTGCTTGGCGCCGGCGGCGGGCTTGATGCCATTGAGTTCCATATGCGTCTCTCCGAGCGGCTCTGTTAGAGCACTTTGACCAGATAACTGATCTTGTTGATCATGCCGCGCACCGCGGGCGTGTCTTGCAGTTCACTCACGCTATTGAGCTTGCGCAGGCCGAGGCCGCGCACGGTGGCCCGATGCGATTCCTTGGTGCCGATCGGGCTCTTGACCAGTTGCACCTTGAGGGTTTGTTGTTGCGTAGTCATGTTGTCGATGCTCCCGGTTTAGGCGAAGAGTTCTTCGACGGTCAGGCCGCGCTTGGCAGCCACTTCGGACGCGGTCGTCGAGTTCTTGAGGCCGTCCAACGTGGCGCGAACCATGTTGTAGGGATTCGACGAACCATGGCTCTTGGCCACGATGTCGGTGATGCCCATGACTTCGAACACGGCGCGCATCGGGCCGCCGGCGATGATGCCGGTACCCTTGGGTGCCGGGATCATCACCACCGAGGCGGCGCCATGATGGCCCGTCACGCGGTGGTGCAGCGTACCGTTCTTGATCGAGATCTTCGCGAGGTTGCGGCGCGCTTCTTCCATTGCCTTCTGCACGGCAGCGGGCACTTCCTTGGATTTGCCCTTGCCCATGCCGACGCGACCGTCGCCGTCACCCACCACGGTGAGCGCTGCGAAACCGAGGATACGGCCGCCCTTCACCACCTTGGTGACGCGGTTGATCGCGATCATCTTCTCGCGCAGACCGTCTTCGGGGCCTTCGCTCTGCGTTCTTGCCTGAATCTTTGCCATTTTGGTGTCTCGTGTCCGGTTAGAACTGCAGGCCGGCTTCGCGGGCTGCTTCGGCCAGCGCCTTGACGCGGCCGTGGTATGCGAAACCTGCGCGATCGAACGCGACCTTCTCGATGCCGGCAGCCTTCGCCTTTTCGGCGATGCGCTTGCCCACTGCGGTGGCCGCAGCGGCAGTCGCGCCCTTGCCGGCGCCGCCGAGAGAGGTGCGCATTTCGGCCTCGACGGTCGAGGCGGTGGCAATCACCTTTGCGCCGTCGTCGGAGATGACGGTGGCGTAGATGTGGAGATTGGTGCGGTTCACCGTCAG